>JAYEPA010000100.1:0-14620 GCA_034723545.1 Thermodesulfobacteriota bacterium
CCCGTAAAAAGTCTTTTTTTCACCACAGAGCACACAGAGAGCACAGAGAAATTATCTTTATTCAATTAGTTACCTCTGTGAGCTCTGCGTGCTCCGTGGTGAATTTGTAGTTTTTACGATATCATCACACTTGGATAATATTCCATGACACAGAAAAGCTATTTTCGTTCAGGTGGAAAGACTCCCCTGCTTGAACTCACCATCCCGGCCCACCTCAGCCACATCGTCAGAAAATTTCCGGAATATGAAGCCGTGGTCTCCCTGCCCCAAGGCAAACGGCTGACCTACTCGCAGTTCGCAAAAGAAATTGACCTGCTGGCCCGGGGTCTCATGGGCTGCGGTTTTGGCCGGGGTGATCGCATTGGTATCTGGTCCACCAATAATCTGGAATGGGTTTTGGTGCAGATGGCTGTGGCCCAAATTGGCGCAATTCTAGTCAACATCAATCCGGCCTACCGGATCACGGAACTGGCCTATGCCTTGAAAAAATCGGGAGTTCAGGCAATCTTTGTTATTCCTTCATTTAAATCAAGTGATTATATCTCTATGCTGGTTGAGCTGTTTCCCGAGCTTAAAGATACGGGGAAGCAGAAAATCAGCAGTCGGGAATTTCCTTTTTTACAGCGGATTATTTTGTTTAATCCCACAGGGGCGATGGACACACAACGACCCTGGCCTGGTTTCAGTGTCTGGGGTGATGTGATCAAGGCGGCTGATGGTGTCTCTCAACACGAGATGGCTGAACAGGTCGATAGGCTTGATGCCCACGATTCGGCAAATATCCAGTACACCTCAGGCACCACCGGGTTTCCCAAGGCGGTGGTGCTGACCCATCATAACATCCTCAATAATGCCTGGTTCACCGCTCGGATCATGAATTTCAGCGAACAGGACCGGCTTTGCGTCGCAGTTCCCTTCTATCATTGTTTTGGTACGGTGCTGGCCAGTCTCCTCTGTTTTTCCAGGGGTGCCTGCCTGGTCATTGCCTGTGATCATTTTGATCCTCTCCTTGTTTTGAGGGCTGTGGAAGAGGAAAAATGCACGGCCCTGCACGGGGTGCCAACCATGTTTATTGCCGAACTTGACCATCCACAATTTGCCGACATTGACACATCGAGCCTGCGCACCGGCATCATGGCCGGCGCGCCCTGCCCGGAGATTTTGATGAAGCGGGTGATGGAAGAGATGGGCTGTCCGGAGATTTTAATTGGCTACGGTGAGACCGAGGCCTCGCCCCTGACCCACTTGACCCGGCCGGAAGATGACATGGAGCAGAGAACCAGAACCGTGGGCAGAAACCTGCCCCACCAGGAGGTAAAAATCATCGATACGGCTGATGGCTCCATCCTGCCTTTGGGCCGGACCGGTGAGCTGTGTTTTCGGGGTTATCATATCATGAAAGGCTACTACAACGATCCGGGCGCCACGGCGGAGGCTATTGATGAAGACGGCTGGCTTCATTCCGGCGATTTGGGTGCAATGGATAAGAAGGGGTATGTCTCCATCACCGGTCGGCTCAAGGAAATGATCATCCGGGGCGGCGAAAATATCTATCCTTGGGAGATTGAAGAGGTGATCTTCAACCATGCCAAGGTTTCCGATGTGGCTGTTTTCGGTGTTCCGGATGACTACTGGGGTGAGGAAATTATGGTCTGGATTATTCTTCATAAGGGCCGGCGGCTGAGTGCTGAAGAGATCCACGATTTTTGCGGGGCCTCACTGGCCCACTTCAAGATTCCCCGCTATATCCATTTTGTGAAGGAGTTTCCCATGACTGTTACCGGCAAGGTGCAGAAATTCCGCATGCGGCAGACGGCCATTAGGGAAATGAATTTAAAAATTTGAATCTTTTCAGTTTTACTTTTTCTTGACAAGGTTTTTTGAGCTGTGTATAAGGTTCTATTCAGCATTGAGTGATCAAAGCTGAACATAATCCTCGGTAGCTCAGTTGGTAGAGCGGGTGGCTGTTAACCACCTTGTCGGCGGTTCGAATCCGTCCCGAGGAGCCAGATATCAAAAAGGCCGTTTCTCTTAAGAGAAACGGCCTTTTTTTTGTTTGATACGATTTATGGTTTAAATTTCGATTTTTCCTTCAGAAACGAGCAAAAGGTATTATGTTGACTCAACTGCTGATGTAAGTTGACTCCTCTCTTCTTCTCACAACAACAGAGGCTCATTCATGCTTATTGCAATCCTTTCAGACATTCATGGCAACTTTCGGGCCCTGGAGGCCGTACTGGATGACATTGACTCCTGTTCGGTGGAGGAAATAATTTCCCTGGGTGATAATATCGGCTATGGCCCCGAGCCGGAAGAGGTGATCAAGACCCTGCAAAAAAAAAATATCCTCTCCGTTATGGGCAATCATGAACTGGCCCTGGCCAAACCATCTTACCTTGCCGGTTTGAATCCTGACGCGAAAATATCTCTGGAAATCCAGTTGCAGATGATAAGTCCGGACAATATCAATTATTGTACCGCCCTGCCCAAAATCATGATTCGCCACGGAGCCCGCTTTATCCACGGTTGCCCGCCCCGATCACTCACCTCGTACCTGTATTACCCATCCATGCAGAAAATGGAACGGATTTTTGCCGGTTACCCTGAGCGATTTTGTTTTTTCGGCCACCTTCACTCCTTTGAGCGCTACATCCTGGACAATCACAGCTGCCGTTACGAACAACCTGTTCTTGGAAATTACCAGTGTATGAACAGAGCCCGATACCTCCTCAATCCCGGCAGTGTCGGCCAGCCTCGGGACGGGATCAATCGTAAGGCCAAGTACGGTCTCTGGGATATCGATGCCGATACCTTTGAGCTGCGTGCGGTGCCGTATGACTCAGCCACCACCAAAAAACTTCTGCGCCAACACAACTTTCCTGAAATGAACAGCGCAAGGCTGTAACCATGAAAATCGGCAAATACAGTGTTGTCCGCAGGCTCGGCAAAGGTGGCATGGGGACCGTCTATAAGGTGATCGATCCGGACAAGCGTATCTATGCTCTCAAGCTCCTTGATCCCTTTCCAATCATGCAGGAGATTATTGGCCTTAAGCGGTTACGGGAGATGTTTCTTGCCGAGACCAGGCTCATGGCCGGACTGCACGCCTCTGTGGTGGTTCAGATGGTGGATTACGGTGAAGATGAGCAGGGTCGTCCCTATTTCATCATGGAATATTTCTGTAAAAATCTCGGAGAGATGATCGGCGAGGGCTTCTGGATGGAAAACAGGAGCAGGATCATTCCGCCGGGCGTGGTTCTCTATTATGGAACACAGCTGCTCAAAGGACTTGAAATCCTGCACCAGGCCAACGTTATCCATCGTGATATCAAGCCCTTTAACCTGCTGATAGACAAAGACAACCAGCTCAAAATATGCGATTTTGGCATGGCCCTGGTTGATAGTCTCTCCCCGGTCGCCAATACCAATATGATCATCGGCGACCCCTTCTATGTCGCTCCCGAGCAAAAAAGACAGGCAAACGATGTCGATGGCCGTTCTGATCTTTACTCGGCGGCAGTCCTTCTCAGGCGAATGCTGACCGGCATGTTTCCTCTAAAGACATCCTTTCCTCTGGAGCAGGCCAATCCTCTCCTTGACGGGAACTGGGACAATTTTTTTTCAAGGGCTCTGCAACGTCGTCCACAAGCAAGATTTCAAACTGCCGGGGAAATGCTGGCAAACCTGGAAAACCTGCGGCAATACCTGCAACAGGCAGAAGAAACAATCAAGGACGACTGGCCGGGAACGATGAAAGCCAAAAGTACTCTGCGCAGAAAGCCGGGAAACTTTGTCGGGGAAAACGCCCATATTGGACTGGGAGTCAGTGAGCAATTTCAACCATTATATTTTCCAGCCGCAAAGTTGGAAACACACACTGACCAGCACACCGTTATCGACCGAACCTGTAATCGAATATGGCAGCGGACAGCATCCAAACGAGGATTCGACCTGGCAGCAGCCCAAACATACATTGAACACCTGAACAGGGATACGTTTGCCTGGCGACTGCCAACAGTGGACGAGCTTCTTTCGTTACTCAGACCCGGTGTCTGCAACTGGCCCATGAACAACCTGGTTCAGCGGTCACCATGTTTCTGGAGCTGTGACCGATATGGTAATTTTGAAAACTGGTATATTGATATGGCAATGGGCTTTGTCGGCCACCAGGATGTCAACTGTAGAAACGGTGTGCTGGCCGTGATGGATATTCCTTCTGTTCAACGACAATCATAATTTACACCTGACGACAATTAAAATTGTGATTACCACTAATCTTCAGCCTCATATGTAATAGCTATCGAAAAACGTGGGGTACGAATAGCTTGACACGCAGGAGTACCTCAAGGGCATTCGAAGTCTACGCTTATCTCCTGCGGGGCACTCACCCCTGTGAGCGATAAGAGGCCAGAGCAAAAGATTTATCCTTTATCGTCCGGAGGGCCGGATTCCTACAGCACCGTGCCTAATTGTGGCTGAATTTCGTTGGTAATCATATTTAAAATTACGGCACAAACCGGAGTGATATTCCACTTATAGGTTATCAAATCCTGTCCAAACAAATCAGGCCGCCTCTTCGTGATACTATAAATACACAATTGATTGTTATTTTTTCTCTGTATCACCCGACCGGGTGGCTTGCAAATATTTTTCTCAGAGATTGACATCAAAAACATTCAAAATACGCTTGGCCTTTTCCCTGTTTTTGGGATCAGTATTGGGTTGAAACTTTAGACTGTCCATTTGAGAAAGGAGTTCGTCTTTGGAAGGAAGAGAGGAAAAACTTTCCGATAAGACCTTCCCGCTATAGGTATCAAGAAGCTCAAGAGATATACCATTGGTCACTACAGCGAGGGGGATTTGATAAGATTTCTCAAGTATACGCGCTGCTGCCACAGCAGATTTTTCACGGGTCACCAGAGATCCAGGCGCATAACGGATGATCATCACCCGCTTGTTTTGAAGGCAAAGGGTTACAGCGATTTTTGAAGTTACAGTTTCATTATTAATACAGGTGTCAATAAACAAGCGGAGCTCAAGGTCGGATTCGGAAAAACCTTTTTCTTCCATGAAAAAACGAGCAAGTTTTTCCGGAGCATCTCCATCATCATTACACATGGAGAGGTGGGGTATTTCATTTGAATTGACCATTAGGCTTGCTCCTGATAATTTAAAAATGATAGGGAGGATTACAATAGATTTTGACCATCGCCTTTGCTGCCTACAGCAGTAGAAAAAGAACCCCAGGCAAGTTTTTTTGCACTGATGGTGAAATCGGTACATCAGAGGAGATAAAGTCAACAAGCTGGCTTGTTGCAGACAATGTAGTATTTATGCTACCAGAAGCAGGAAGAGCTCCTCCGGAAAAATTGAGTGTCACAGCACCGGTCTCTGTAATCGGGATTGCATACCCGCCGGAATCAGCGGTAATAGCATAGTAAGTCCCAATGTTTGGCATGATAGTGACGCCTGACAGCCCTTCACCATCATCATACCATCCATTGGAGTTGGAATCCGCCCAAACGGTTCCTACAACAAAAGCGTTAAAGTGATTGGCTGAAGAAGAATTTGCCTTCGCATAATTTCCAGTGGTAACATACGGACCAACACTGTTTTCAGAGTCGGTATCGTAGATTGATGCTATTCCAACATTTGTATATTCTTTGTCATCAGACATAAGTGCAACGCGGTGACCACGCCCAGTCTGCATTCCGTCATCCTCAAAACCCCAATCAATGTTAAATGCAGCATGCGCGTGCAAACCGCTACGTGTATACGAGAAAACGACTCCGCCAAGTGACAGCCAAGAAAAATTAGCATCATCGATCCTATCGAACTGATTGTTGTGATCTTGAGCATCTCGAAAAATGAGATCTTCGGAGTGAACTCTCGCAGCTTCATAAAGTCGCCGATCAAATGCTGCTGGAGGCATTGGGCTGATTACTGCAAATTCGCCTTGCAGCTTAGCAACATCTACCTCGAAATAATCACGACCATCTGATACATCGACATGCGATTCAGTTGCAAGCCAGATGCCTTCAACTGTAGGATTTGAACGTGCTCGGTTAATAAACCAGAGCTGGCGTTGTTCAATGCCGTTTGGATGTTTGTTATCAACTGTCTTATGGTAAAGCCATTCTGTCGATGCAGCTAGTGGTGGAATTTCAGCCCACTGGGCTTCTTGAACTTCTATTGCCTCTATGACTTTTTCTGCAGTCGGTGGGTCGGTTGCAGGATGTTGGGCATACGATGATAGAGCTGGTAAAGAAACGAAACAGGCAGCTGTCGCTACTATTGAAAATAAGGTGGTTCCGGTGTACTTGCAAGTTGCCATCAATTTGTGTCCTTGAGTTTCCCTTAAATATCTACGATATATTGTAACTATTCAGCGTATGTACACATGTTACGAAAAACTCGGTCTGTAACTGTTCAGATGTGCTTCATATTCGTTCATTTGGGCTTTGAAGCATACTGGTGCTATTCGAAAAGACCAAAATGGACGAAGATGGAGTGCAGCTGAATAGTTACGATATATTTACCAATTATTCAATCACAGTCAAAATATTTTTGACAGAAATTTTGCAAAAAAACCAAGACTGCTTCACAATATCGTGCGGAATGGTCTTGTTCTGTAATCCCTTTAGTTACTATTTTTGTAACTGTTCAGGAGGACCCCACCTTCCGAGTAACAAAATACCAGATATCCTGTATAAAAACCGCAGAATCAGCACGATAAGCTAAAATTGGCACTCACGTCATTCCCGCATGTTTTTAGCCGGAATGACGATATAACTCTTTTGTTACTTTTATAATAAATGCCGGGATCTTCACCCCGATTGTCTCGAAGTCAGAGTTTATGCCCTGTCTTTAAGGGTGCTTATCTGCTGAACAGTTACCTGTTTTTTATTATTCTTGTGATATCCAGCCAGTCTGGCGCCAAGACGACTAAACATGAAAAACAGACTAATGGGATGAACTTCCAGATTAATGACAACAGACAACGACTTAAAGGTGAAAAAGTTTCCGTGGAAATATTTTTTTATAAAAAAATTGAATAAACAGTCAAAACCTCTTAAGTTGCTGCAACAATTTGCTATAATAATTATTTAATTATGATAGCCACTGGAAGTCGGGTTTGCCAAGGATACGATGGCCAACGATTGGCGCGTACCCCAGGTTCGGGAAGTTAAAAACGGCCTGAAAGGCCAAAGCAATATTCATTTCTTTTATGCTGACGCCCAAGGCGAGACTGCCATAAATATTTTGAATATTGTCCCTATACCCGTCATTCGAGTACTCAACAAAGTCCCATCCTTAATTCCCCCCTTCGTTTATCGAGGTTGAGGGAATGGAGTGAAATGGTATGACTCTAAAGTCCAGCCTGCTGCTATTCTGGTTCTGTTCGGTTCTTCTCTGTATGCTGGGTCTTCGTTTGCTATTTGCTGTTGCCCTGGACCGGCACAACCATGACAACGCCCATCAGGCAATTCGATGGGGAATTGATGTCCTTAAGACAAATCTGGAGGAGACAGGTGCCAGATTAACAAAGGCAGGTCATCGAATTTCGTCTTACCCCTCCACTCAGGCTTCCATCAATAAGGTTGACCCCTATCAGGATACTAACCATTATCAACCCATAGTCTTTGATGAAGAGAAGAAAAAAATCAGTATGATGTTGAGTCGGGAAGCTGTTCAGCCCGGCATCTGTGATCTGGCCGTTATTTTCGACAACCAGAACAGCCTGATCAGCTTTGCCCAAGTCGGGCCGGAAGGAGTCTGGACAAGTTATCTGTCGTTTCAGGATGAAAAACCGGCGTGTTTCGCTTCAACCGGCAATGAGTATGTTCGACAGGATGACATGCCCGCCTTTGTTGATTGCTCATCGTTTGCAACTCAATCCGCCGGAGTTTATTACCATTCCTGTGCTTATGGTTTTGGCGTTGTCGGCAAGTCTCCCATTGTCCGCAATTTCCCAAAAGAGTCGTCAAGAGAGATCGGCCGGCTGATAATGATCAAATTTCTTGATCAGGAGTTTGTCAGCCGCCTTGCCAATCTTACAAAACTTGAACTAAAGATCATTTCCGGCAATCAATCTGTTGGCGACGGATTATCAGAATTTAACACAACTCGTTTACCTTCCGACCTGCCCTCTGTTTTCTCTACCCATGATACTATGGAGGAAAGCAAAATAGAATCCGACCGCTATTATCTTCATGCTTTGTCACTGCCGGCGGCAAATGGGGAAAGCGCGTTTGTTCTTTTCGGTATTGACCGCTTTGAACAGAAGCGACACATCGCGGTCCTGCAGTCGGTTCTGTTTTGGATACTGGTCGCCATTGCATTATTCATGCTGCCTGCGGGATATTTCTTTTTGAACCGGATAATTTCAACACCTGTTTCAAGGTTGCTTGACGGTATCAGGAGATTTGAAGACGGAGACATGGAGCCGATCCGGGAATTTCCTGCAAGCGAAGAGTTTTCAACTCTTGCCCTGACCTTAAACTCCATGAGTAAAAAACTGCATGAGCGGGAAAAGGACCTCAAGCAGCAACGGGCGCTT
This sequence comes from Thermodesulfobacteriota bacterium, assembly GCA_034723545.1. Classification (GTDB taxonomy): domain Bacteria; phylum Desulfobacterota; class Desulfobulbia; order Desulfobulbales; family SURF-16; genus JAGHCC01. Next base: position 8,561 of record JAYEPA010000100.1, read on the forward strand.
TTGCACTCCCTGGTGAATTCGATTCCGGATTTAATTTTTTATAAGGATCAAAATAGTGTCTATCTTGGTTGTAATAAGGCCTTTGAAATTTTTGCCGGAAAAAAGGAAAGTGAGATCGCGGGCAAAACTGACTTGGATCTTTTTTCCGGGGAGGCCGGCCGATTTTTTAGAGAAAAAGATCAGCGAGTTTTTGTATCGGGAGAGGCAAATCGCAATGAAGAATGGGTCACCTATCCTGATGGCCACCAGGAATTGCTTGATACGCTTAAGACACCTTTTGTCGGGCCAAACAAGGATCTGCTCGGCCTGGTGGGAGTCAGCCGCGACATAACCAGGCTGAAAGAAACCGAACAGGATCTGGCCAGGGAAAAAGAACGCCTTGCCGTAACCTTGCGCAGCATTGGCGACGCTGTGATTACCTCCGACATAGAGGGTAATGTTGTTTTACTTAATAAGGTTGCCGAGCAACTGACAGGCTGGAGTCAGGAAGAAGCCTCGGGGAAATCCGTTCGTCAAGTATTTCATATTATCAACGAAAAAACCGGCTCCCTTTGCGAAAATCCGATCGAGAAGGTTCTGGAGTTGGGTAAGATTGTCGGTTTGGCGAATCATACTGCTCTTATCAGCAGAGATGGAGTTCAGCGCAGCATTGCCGACAGCGGCGCTCCCATTCGCGACCAGGAAAGCAAAATTATCGGGGTTGTGCTGGTGTTCAGGGATGTCACGGATCAGCTCAAAATGGAAGAGGAACTTCTGAAAATCAAAAAACTGGAATCGGTGGGAGTGCTGGCCGGCGGCATCGCCCATGATTTTAACAATATTCTCACCGTTATCCTCGGGAATATCAATCTGGCATCCCGGTTTATCGAGCCGGACAATGAGGCTGTTTCTCTCCTCCACAAGGCTGAGAAAGCGACTCTCAGGGCGGAAAAATTGACTAAGCAGCTCCTTACCTTCTCCAAAGGGGGCGATCCGGTCAGGGAAACGGCCTCCATCGCGCAGATTATCAGGGAGTCGGCGGAGTTTATACTTCATGGCAGTAACGTGGTGTGTCATTATTCGATTCCCGATGACCTCTGGCTCGTTGATATCGATTCCGGTCAGATCAGTCAGGTTCTTCAGAACCTGATTATCAATGCCTGTCATGCCATGCCAGAGGGCGGTAAGATCGATATATCCTGTGCCAATATTACGAATATTACTTCAGAAACCATGCTCAGTCTCCATCGTGGTGATTATGTAAAAATTATAATCAGGGATTACGGTGTGGGGATTCCTGAAAAAATTCTAGATAAAATTTTTGATCCGTTCTTTTCTACCAAGCAGGAGGGCAGCGGCTTGGGGCTTGCAACCTGTCATTCCATCATCAATAAACATGATGGGCACATCATGGTGCAATCTGAATCCGGAACGGGAACGATGTTTACCATTTATCTGCCGGCCGCCGACAGGAGGAAATCCGCAGTCAAAGATGACCGGACAGCGCTTTTCACCTCAGGTTCGGGGAGAATAATGGTGATGGATGATGAACCGATGGTGCGGGATCTTGCCGGGCAGATGCTGACTCATCTTGGCTATGAAGTGGTGCTTGTGGTTGACGGTACCGAAGCCATTGCAAAATATAAAGAGGCGCGGGAGGCCGGAGATTCTTTTGATCTCATTGTAATGGATCTGACTATTCCCGGCGGCATGGGCGGAGCAGAGACCGTTCAGGGGATTCTTGCCATCAATCCGGAGGCGAAGGTCATTGTCTCCAGCGGCTATTCCAATGATCCGGCCATGGCAAATTACAGGGATTACGGTTTCAGCGGGGCCGTGGCAAAACCGTTTGACCTGACTGAACTAAACAAGGCTGTCAGGGCGGTTTTGTCCTAGACCATGAAGCCGATGGAGTCCACCCAGCCGATGTATTTCGATTGTCGGAACATCACCTATCACTATCCTAAAAGTGACATTGAGATTTTTAAGGATCTGAATTGCGCGCTCAGCGGCCCGGGTTTCCATGGTCTGTTCGGTCCTTCCGGGGTGGGAAAAAGCACCCTTGCCAGAATCATGGCTGGGGAAATCAAGGCCCCGGCGGGTGAGATTGGTGAAACTTTTCCGAAAGTTCTTTATTCTTCAAATATGGAGAGGCTGCCGGGCTGGTCCAGCGTCGGTGATCACGTTGCCAAGGTGATTCCGCCGGAGCGCAATGGCCGCATGGAGCATTTCCTGAGTGATTTCGGCCTTGCTTCCTGCCGGAAGTCACGATTTTCCCAGCTTTCTCTGGGCCAGAAAAACCGTATCAACCTGATTCGCTACCTGCTGCAGGATTTTGATCTGTTGATTATGGATGAAAGCCTGGCAAACGTTGACGAGGCCATGCGGGAGTTGATCATTTTGAAGATCAAAAAAATATTTCCTGAAAAATGTTTTCTCTACATTTCCCACAGTGTGGCCGAAGTTTCCAGGTTCTGCGATACTATCCTTGTCCTGCGTACCCCTCGTAAAACACCACAGGTCGTCACAGTTGCCGGTCTTAATTTTCAGTCGGGAGACTCTTTAAGCGGAAGCGATCTTGAGCGGACAATGCTGGAGATTGTCCATGCTGCTTAGACGTATTTTTCTGTTGAAAACGAACATACCGAATTAAAAGGGCTTTACGAAAAATGACATAACGATTAAATTTGTCCAACGGCTTTAAATAATTGGGTAAAATAAACTTTAGAAAAATTCGAAAGTTGTATTTAAACAATGATTCTATCTGTTGTCTGTTGAATGTAAAGGAGGAGACATGAACCGATTCAAGATGAAATTATTGACAAGCACTATTCTGCTTTTGGCAATCATCGGGTTTACCCCTGTTCATTCGGCCTTGGCCGATGAGGTCGAAAAGGCCATCCAGGAAGGCCTGGATGCCTATAAAAACGGGTCATACACTGATGCCGCCGGCAATCTTGACTATGCCGCACAACTTATTCGCCAGAAGAAAGGCGGACAGCTTGAAGCTGTGCTTCCTCAGCCTCTTCCCGGTTGGACTGCTGAAGAAGCCAGCAGCTCATCAATGGGGGCCGCGATGTTCGGCGGCGGTGTTTCCGTTGAACGACAGTATACAAAAGCTGGAAGTCATGTGACGGTTCAGATCATCACTGATTCACCGATGCTTCAGGGCGTGATGATGATGTTCAGCAATCCCGCCTTTGCCACTGCCGACGGTGGGCGGCTTGAGAAGATTAAAGGTAAAAAGGCGATCGTCAAATATCAAGCCTCCAGAAAATCGGGCGAAATCCAGATGATTATTGCAAATCGCTTCCTCATTACCATAGAAGGCTCCCAAGTTGAAAAAGCGGATTTAAAAAATTATGCCCAAGAAATCGATTTCAAGGCATTGCTCAATATGATGTAATATTTGCCGTTGTCGAAAAAATATTTTTTTCATGTGGATGGTCATTACATGATGATTAGGCATCGGTACCATGACGTTCATCTCATCCCCATTACGCTCAAATTGCTGAAACGCAATTGCCTGTCATCCGTTTTCCGGACAAGATACTCTTTAGGCGAAAGAGATCTTGACGGACGATGCTAGAGATTGTCCATGCTGTATAGGCGTATTTTTCAGTTTCTGCTCATCTACCTGCTGGCTCTCGGGCTGCTGTTTCTGTTTAAATACAGCCTGAATTTGTCTGATTATGTCATTCCCGGCCCGGATGAGGTCTGGCGCACCGCCACCCTTGTTTTTAATCGTTACCTCTTTGACGGGCTGAACACGTTATACGTCGCTATTGTCGGCCACCTGCTTGCCATTATTCTTGCCACCCTGGTTGCCATCATCGGCAGACAGGCCAACCTGGCGGGTTCCTTGATCAAGACGGCCGCCTATAATCTGCAGGCTTATCCCATTGTCGCGGTTGCTCCTGTTATTTTCATTCTGCTTGGTGATGGTCTTGTTTCCCGGTTGCTCATCGCCGCTTTAATCTGTTATTTTCCTCTTCTGTTGTCATTTATCGGTATTCTGACTGAGCCTGTCACCGATATTGAACATTTTTACGTTACAACCGGCAGAATGCGCTGGCAGCTCGAGGTGAAGATCCGCGCCTTTGAAAATACTGCAAAACTGGCAACGGTCATTGCCGGCAGCGCCACACTGGCCATGGTGGGCACCATTGTCGCCGAATTTATCGGCGCGGATGCCGGTATCGGCTACAGTCTCCGTATTGCCCTCTATCAGAGCAATATTGCCAAAGTCCTTGTCGCCCTTTTTCTAATCGGCATCTTCAACTCTCTTTATCTGACTTGCCTTGAGTTTATCGGTTATCTTGTCCAGAAAAAATTAAAAATTTCGCCTGGAGAGATACGTTGATTCATCATCTTCTTCGCCCCTTTTTTCTGCCGGCTGTCAGCCTGTTTATTTTGCTTTCGCTCGCAGGATGTGGTCCTGCCCCGGACTCATCCGGAACACCCCTGGTGTATCGGCTGAAATGGCTTTACAATATGAGTGTAGTCGGTGATCTCTACACTCTTGAGCACAGTTTTTTTGCCCAGGAAGGCCTGGAGGTGGATATCAGGCCGGGTGGGCCGGAGCGCGATGCCATCAAGGAGTTGGAAATCGGCCGGGCTCATTTTGGGGTGGCCTCCGCCGACCAGGTCATCAGGGCGGTTGCCAAGGGATCTCCCGTCGTTGTGCTGGCACAGCTCTTTCAGGCCAATCCCCTGCAGTGGATCCACCGAGCCGGGCAAAACCTTCAGACGCCGGCTGACTTGAAGAACAGGGTCATCGGCATTACCTATGGGGGCAACGACGAAAGCATTATGCGCGCCCTGCTGGCAAAGCACCGGATTCGAGAAGATAAGGTTGAGTTTTTCAGCGTTCGCTATGATTATACGCCGTTTTATCAGGGCAAGGTTGATCTCTGGCCTGTTTATCAAAACGCTGAAGGTCTGATCATCTCGGAAAAACTGGCCCAGGCAGGAGAAGAGGCAGATTTTTTTAATCCCAATGAATTTGGTATTCGTTTTGTGGCAAATTCGATCATTACTACCGAACAAATGGTGCGGGAGCATCCGGAAACGGTCAGCAAATTCACCCGCGCCATTCTGCGGGGCTGGCGTCAGTCACTTGATCCGGCAAATGCTGACAGGGCCGTGGCAACTGTGCAGCGCTTTGACAGGGATACGTCCGTTTCCTTGTTGAGCAAGCAACTCGACGCCACAAGGACGCTGATGATGCCGCCCTCCGGTAAAGATTTTGGCTGGATTGATTCCCATGCCTGGAAACAGACGGCCGGGATCATGTTTGAACAGAAGCTGATCGCAACACCTGTTTCGGTGGATGAAATCCTTCTTTCCAGGGTAAATTAAGACGAAAACAGGTACCTTTTCAATATGTGGTGGTGCTTGTTTCGTGTGGAGCCCGGCCCTCCGGGCGACTATGTTCGGCTGATGCTGCAAACCTCCATTATATCGCCCGGAGGGCCGGGCTCCTACGGATTCCCACACAGCTGACAATTTTGTTAGCCGGATTTGTTTTGGGAAGATTTTCACCACTTCTTGAGAAGTTACGAAAATAGTTCCGCGTTTTCTGTTTTTAAAAATGTGAAGGAGGTATATTGATCTTCTCCGCGCTGTCTGCCACAACCCAGCACTGACGGCCGTCCGCCAGTTCGATATGAAGCCAGGTGTTGCGGTCTTCCAGGATAGTAAATTCTGTTCCCGGATGGAGCGGGGCCTGGAAACTGGGCTGATAGGATGTGCTGTCGCCCTTGCGGGCAATGACTTCAGACGCGACAAGTACACCGCGCGGAAGGGCGCGATCCGAGCGGTCAAGAAGGAGTGAACCGCCAAGGGACACGGTCAGGAGAAGGGAAAGGATAAAGGGCCATTTCGGCATGGCCAGGGAACCAGCATAGGTCAGTCCAGCCAACAGCCAGAAAGAAATATAAAAACCGGCAAAGATTTTCATTCGCAGGGAAGACGGCAGATCGTAATGCCAGAAGAAGAGTGTGCGCAACAGTTCCTCCTCCTGCTTCGATTCGATTTTGTCCTGCCTCTTGCTGAGGGCGTAGTCCAGGTTCTGGCGCA
>JAYEPA010000101.1:0-3855 GCA_034723545.1 Thermodesulfobacteriota bacterium
CAAATTCATCTCTAAATTTGTCGGTGTTCGCAATCCTAATGTCGAAAAAATATCGTATTTGGAAGGTACCGTGTGGGTAGATAAGTTAAAGACCTCTTGCTTCAAGGACGTTCCCGAGGCTGTCTGGAGTTTCAAAGTTGGCGGATACCAAGTTTGCCAAAAATGGCTTAAAGACCGTCAACCTAAGGGTGGTAAAAAGCCCCGCCCTGGAAGGATTTTAACAAAAGAAGATATAAACCATTATCAAAAGATTATTACAGCCATCAGTGAAACCCTACGCCTCCAAGGCGAAATAGACAAAGTCATCGACAAACACGGTGGTTGGCCCAACGCCTTCGTCACCTCTGCCCAAGGAGACGACTCATGAGCAATCACCAACTCTATCAGCTCTGGGATGACTTCCTCGAAAAGTGGCCCCTTGAGCGTGTCCGTCAGCTAACCCTATCAGAATACACCAACCTCAACCGGGATGATGCCTATATCTACTGGCTGGAAAAACGCCTGGAAAAACTAGGTTCCATCTGGGGCGGCTCTGCCTTCAAGTTCGGCATCTATCACCGCGATGACACTAAACCCAAAGAGCCCACCATGGGCAAGATCTGGGGAGAGACCTATGCCTGGGCCAAAAAATATGGCTCCACCGAACAGGAGGCTTTCCAAACCGTGCGGGAGCGCATTGTCCAGATCATTGAGGCAGTGCAGCTCGGTAATCTCGACCTTATCGACACCATTGATTTTTCCCTGGGGCTGAAGTGGAAGCTGGCCTTTCTCTATCAGTCCCGTGAAAATCCTACAATCTTCCCCATTTTTAAGCATGACTGCCTCTTCTATCTCTATCAGGCCATTGACCCCACGGCAAAATCAACCCAAACCGCCCATAGTTTGATGTACACCAGTCTTCTGGATCAGCATAAAGGGCTTGGTGATATCTTTGCAATTGCTGATGAACTCTGGCAGCAATGGCAGGCCTTTAAAGAAAAGAAACCCCGTTATTTTGCTGTGCCCCTGGCTTGGAGTCTGGATGAAAACGAGGTGGATGAACTTTGCGGCTTAACCGATGTCTCTGCTGAAAACATCTCTGATTTCCTCGATAAATTATTGGCCGAGAGTGATATGGCCGCCGGAGACCATTTTGCCCTGCTCCAAGAGGATACTGTCCGGGCCGTGGGTCAGTTGCAAAATGCTGAGCCTGGCGACTTTGCCTGGCAGCAGATTCCGGTGAATTTCTCTGTCAATCTCCTGCCCATCCCCACCTCTGAAATACGGGAACTGGAACCTGCTGAACAGGATGATATCTGGAGCCAGGTACCTGATATTGAAGAACCGGAACAAACAATCGGTCCCAAATTCTGGAAAATAGCTCCAGGCCGTAAAGGTATTGGCTGGCCGGAGTGGCGGGATAATAATATTGTCTCCATTGGCTGGCCTGAACTTGGTGATATATCTAATCTTACTAAAAAGGAATTTGATAAACAGGCTGCACATTGTGCAAAATTACATGATTATAAAAACCAGGGAATGCAGCAGGTATGGACATTTCATACTATTAAACCTGGTGATCGCGTAGTCGCCAATGCCGGGAAATCAAAAATCCTTGGCATTGGCACGGTCACCGGGGGCTACCGTTTTTCTCCAGGATCGCATTTTATCGAAGATGAAGAGTATCCCCATCAGTTGCAGGTCGAGTGGGATAGCGTTACCCCACGAGTGATTCCGGAACAGAAACATTGGATGAGATCTATCAGGCCTGTTTCGGAGGAAGACTTTGAAAGTTTTCTGGCAGCACCGGAGATCACAGAAGAGCAGGCACATAAACCGTCAGTCGTAACTCCTCTTGTCAAAGTAGAACCCTGTAACCCCCAGAACATTATCCTCCATGGCCCTCCCGGCACCGGCAAGACCTACTCCACCACAGAGCGGGCCTTGCAGCTCATATTGGGGCCCGAGAAAATAAAAGGGATGAGCCAGGACACCATGGTTCGTCATTTCCGCCAGTTGCAGCAACAGGGCAGGATTGAGTTTGTTACCTTTCATCAATCCTACGGTTATGAAGAATTTGTTGAAGGAATTCGCCCGGTGCTGGATGAGCAGGCCGGCAATGAGGTGCATTATGAACTTCATAAAGGCGTCTTCAAAGCCATTGCCCTCAAAGCTGCCGCTGAAGGAATTAGAAATAAGGCGGAAATCGCCAGTTTTGACCTGCTTTGGAAGCAGTTATTAAGTGATATAGCCAGTGAAGAGAACAGGGTGGTGGAATCTATTACCGCCAAACAATATCTGCTTTCGGTCACCAGTCGGAAAAATGTGCAAATTCATGCCTGTGAAGTGGATGCTGAGGGCAATGTTAGCCAGATAGATGGTCATGTTGGCCAAACAGCTTCACAGGATAATGTAAAGTTGATTTGGCAGCACCGGCAGGAGCTGGGGCCGGAGCCGGATCAGATCACCATGGATAAAACCCAGAAACTCTTTGCCCGGGAGATGGGTGGTGGCGGTGGCCATCATTATACTGCCATCTGGATTGCCTATAAAGAGCTGTACCAGATATCACGCACATCCATGCGCCCATCCAGACAGGAGCTACCCTCTGAGTTAATGGTGCAGGAGGCCCTGGATAAGCCTTCTGCCGGATTGGTTGAGTTTTCCTTTTCCAATGTATCGCCGCAATATGTTTTAATTATAGATGAGATTAACCGGGGCAATATCAGTAAGATCCTTGGCGAGTTAATTACCCTGCTGGAACCGGATAAACGGTTGAGTCATGCCAGTGAATTGAAGCTGCCCCTGTCCTATTCCCCTGAACACCGCTTTGCCGTGCCTCCCAACCTCCATGTTATCGGTACCATGAACACAGCGGATCGTTCCATTGCCTTGATGGATGTGGCTCTGCGGCGGCGCTTTACCTTTGAAGAGCTTCTGCCGGACAAGTTCATTATCAGCCGGGTATTAGAGCAAAAAAAGGCAGGCCCGTATTTTACAGATCTGGTGGTTGAAATTTTCGAGACCATCAACAGTCGAATTCGTTTTCTCTACGATCAAGATCATCAACTGGGGCACGCCTATTTTCTGGATGCAGTGGATTATGAATCGTTATGCTTGATCTTTGTGGATCGAATTATTCCGCTCCTTCAGGAATATTTTTATGGGGCCTGGGACAAAATTTGTATGGTGCTGGGCTGCCCCTATGATGAAAGCGGCTCTCCCCAGCGGCGTGGGCCAATTTATGAGGCCGGCAAATATAAACAACCCATTATTGAGGCCAAGGTGTTTGCTGAGAGTGATACCCTGGGCTTTGACCATGATGAGTATGAAGATCGGGTTGACTATAAGCTGGCCGGATATTTCATAAGGCCCGTTGCTGATGCTAAGACCCTTATTCCCTACCTGCTTGGTATCCTGAATATTGGTGACCAAGAAGAGTATGACCAGCATGTTGCCCAACTCACATCCGAGGCTGCTGGCAGCAAGGAGAGCGAGGCGGGATGAAACGATTGGTGATCAGCGAACATGGCCGGATCTGGAAAGGATCTGGTGCCGGTTTTGCCGGAGCGATACCAGAGGAACGGGTGTGGCTTGATTCCAGGCGTTATAGATTGTTGCAACGCTTTGACAGCTTACACGCCCGTGGTGGGCAGAACATCTTTACCTGGTATGGTGACCATGTCAAGGCCATGCAATGGGTGGGCGTCATCCAACTTGGCGGGGTGCAGGTTGAAATCCTGCCGAAAATTGATGTGCATGATGACGAACCAGCCCGCCAGTGGGGCCAGTCCCGTCAGAACTTGCTCTATATGCTGGCCGTGGCCGGGGATATTCCGGTCCGTTTCCGTGATATTGCCCGCCTTACAGTGCGCA
>JAYEPA010000102.1:0-14557 GCA_034723545.1 Thermodesulfobacteriota bacterium
AGTTAAATAGAGTTTTGGGAAATGGCTGATGGCTGATGGCTCATGGCTGATAGTAAAACCAGCGCTGGGTGATGAGCCATTGGCTTGTGAAAATGCTGCAATTTTAGAAAGTTGCAAATTTGAGCGGCATTTTCGTTGAACAAACAAGTACGAATCCAGCCGGCTAAGAAACAAAGATCCAGAGAAGGTTACCCCCTCTGCCCCTCTGCCCCTCTGCCCCTTTGACCCTTTGTCCCTTTGTCCCTTTTTTCCCCTGAGCCGTTACGACACAGAAAATATATTATGAGAATTCTTTCAGGAATCCAGCCCTCGGGTAAACTTCATATTGGCAATTATTTCGGCATGATGCAGCCTATGATCAAGAATATGGATCGCGGTGAGCTTTATGCCTTTATCGTCAATCTTCATGCCCTCACCTCGGTCCATGATCCGCAACGCCTTGCCGCCGACACCATGGAAGCGGCGGCTGATTTTCTTGCCCTGGGGCTTGATCCTGAGAAATGCATTTTCTGGGTTCAGTCCGATGTCCCGGAGGTCACCGAGTTGGCCTGGATTCTGTCCACCCTGACTCCCATGGGACTTCTGGAACGTTGTCATTCCTTCAAGGATAAGGTTGCCAAGGGTATTGCAGCAAGTCATGGACTGTTTGCCTATCCGGTCCTGATGGCCGCTGATATTCTCATGTACCAGGCCGAGCTTGTGCCGGTGGGTAAGGACCAGAAGCAGCATCTTGAAGTGGCTCGTGATATTGCCATCAAGTTTAATAACAGCTTTGGTGAAACTTTTGTGGTGCCCGAACCGGCAATCAGCGAAAGTATGGCCACGGTTCCGGGTCTTGACGGTCAGAAAATGTCCAAATCATACGGGAACACCATTGGTATTTTCCTGGATGAGAAGAGCTTGAAGAAAAGTGTTATGTCCATTGTCACTGATTCGGCCCCGGTTGATGCTCCTAAGGATCCGGATAAGTGTAATCTTTATAATATTATGAAGCTTTTTGCCCCGCCCGAACGTTTGAAAGAAATTCATGAGCTCTATGTCAACGGCGGCGCCGCCTATGGATATCTCAAGCTGGAACTCGTTGACCTTCTCTGGGAATATTTTCGTGAGGCCAGGGAAACAAGAGGAAAACTCGTCAATGATCCGGGGTTTTTGCGGGAAGTCCTGAATCAAGGAGCCATGAAGGCCAGAGACAAGGCAGCGGGAACCTTAAGTCTTGTCCGGCAGAGAGTCGGTTTGGTCTTTTAGCTGGTTAGTTTTTTGCATCGATTTCGACTTCATGAACAAGTAAAACTGTTCATGGTTCGCGGCTGATGGCGTGGGGCTGAAGGGAATTGGAAAAAAGAAAGGACAGGTCAGTATGAAAAAAAATATTGCAACAATTGATTATGTGGCATCTCTTTTTTGTCAGGCCGCTAAAAAAACACTTGAGAAAAGTACCAGGAAAAGTATCACGTTTTCTCATACATTTCAAAGTATTCCCAAGGTCAAGCTGAAACCCGAGGTGGGATGTTTTGTCCAGTTCAGTGGTGACTACGATGGCTTGGTGGTCATGAATTTCACCGGTGAGGCGGCAATGGACCTTTACAGGAGTTACATGATTGCCATGGGGATGCCGGAAAGTGATCTGGCTAAAGAACCCACCTCAAATGAGGTGGTTGATACCATGGGTGAAATGACGAATCAGGTCATGGGGAAGGCTATGCAGATGGTGGAGAGTAAATTTGATCTGACTTCCTTTTTTGGTCAGCCCAAGTCCCTGGCTTTGAATTCCTCCATCACGCTTACCCCTGATTTGGATTTTCAGGACAACCGCCGTATTGTCTTCAACATCGGCACCAGCCGTTTTCATATGGAGCTGGCCCTGGAGAAGACGGAGTTTATTCAGGTCTAGAGGTTTTTTTCTGGAGTTATTGTCATATGGTTTTTGTGGTTTGACTTTTACCTAAAGGGTACAAGTTCAAAACTATCAGTTTTTTATTTTGATTAAAATTTTAAGTTTGTAGGAGGACATTTCATATGTCAAGTTCATGTAATAGCTCAAGTTGCAACAGTTCTACCTGCGATTCCCCTGATGCCAAAATGGCCCAGCAGGATATGGCCATCAACAGCTCTCTTGGAAAAATTAAACATAAGATTCTTGTCATGAGCGGTAAGGGCGGGGTTGGTAAAAGTACGGTATCGGTTAACCTTGCTCTTGCCTTGGCCGCCAAGGGGCATAAGGTCGGTCTCATGGACGTTGATCTCCATGGTCCGGATATCTGCCGGATGCTGAATCTTACTCAGAAGTTGCGGGATGAAGATGTTTCTCAGCAGAAACTGCTGCCGCCCATGGTTTATAACGATAATCTCAAGGTGATTTCATTGGAATACATGATGGAAAACCGTGATGATGCAATTATCTGGCGCGGCCCCCTGAAGATCCAGGCGATTCGTCAGTTTATCGCTGATCTGGATTGGGGTGATTTGGATTATCTGGTTATCGATTCCCCTCCGGGTACAGGTGATGAGCCCCTCACCGTGGCCCAGACCATCAAGGATTCACATGCCCTGGTGGTTACCACTCCCCAGGAAGTTTCTCTTGCCGATGTCCGCAAGTCTCTTAATTTCTGCAAGCATGTCAAGATGGATGTCGTGGGCATGGTGGAGAATATGAGCGGTTTTGTCTGTCCACACTGCAATGAAACTGTGGAAATCTTTAAATCCGGCGGCGGCGAAAAGACCGCAGCCGATTATGGGGTGCGCTTTCTGGGCCGGGTACCCCTTGACCCCAAAGTGGTTGATGCTGGGGATAAAGGCAAGCCTTATCTCAGTTCAGCCGAGGACACTCCGGCCACCAGAGCTTTTGACGAAGTCGTTGCCAATGTAGAGGATGCGCTCAAGAACAAGGTGTCTCTTAATGTGGCTGGCGCGGGTTGCGATTGCTCTTCCGGTACATGTAATTGTTAAGGGACTTTAAGGAATTACGAATTACGAATGAAGGTTCTTATCAAATTAGATAGTTTCCTTAAATTCGTAATTCGTAATTCATAATTCATAATTCGTAATTTTTAATTCTTTCCAGCATTACTCCATGGGCAGATCATGGACATTAATATGGCAGTCCAGACATTTGGGGAATTTTTTCAACAGTTTGGCATCATGGGGAGCCTCGTGGCATTTGGCGCAATCGGGTATCTGGCCGTGCTGCTCATGGCAGTCAGAGCAGGCCACCTGGCCATGTTTGCTGGCGGTTCCGCTCCAGGTGGAATAGACGCCGTCATGACAGGCGCCGCAGGTGGGTGAGTCGGCCGGGCCATAGGTTATGGCCAGTGGTTTATGGACCGGATGACAGGCTAGACATTCCGCAACCTGTTGATCGGCAAGATGCGGTTCATGACATTCCATACAGGACGGAATCAGACCGTGGCTGTCATGGTGGCATTCCAGACAGGCAACGTCTGTTGAGTGTTTGCTGGGAAATTGGCTCATTTCTCCTGAGGGGCCGGTATGACACGTGCCGCATGAGGATGTAATACGTTCACTCAGCGGTACCCTTTTGGGTGTATGGGGAACGATATGACAGATTGTACAGTCAGGAAACGCTTTGCCATGGGGCAGAGTATGGCATTGACTGCATTGCGGCATGATCTCGTCCCAGTTGGGCTTATTCGGAGTGTAGGAGTGAAGTTTTGTGTGACAGAGAACGCAGTCAATTTTATGTTTGGCGCCGTTTTCACGAATCATTTTAAAAACAGCTGGATGGCACTGGCCGCATTGGGCGACAGTTAAAGGTTTTGGGATTACGTCATAGAGCCCGGAGGACGCTGTCTGGGGGGCAGGGGATGCTTCTTCTTTAGTGGTTGCAGGTTGTTTGTCTTCGTGTGATGAAGATAACCAGCCGGCCTGTAACTGTGGGGGGAGAGTCAGGATCAAGGTCGTAATCAGGGCCGGCAGGTATTTTTTTTTTGATTTTTTCATTATGAAGTCCTTGATTCGTAATAGTTTTTTTATATTCAGCTAGTTTGCTTAAACTGCCGTATCGTAAGAGTTCTCCAGTAGTATAGATTCGTGCAAGTATGAATTTGGTGAAATGTCAAAACATCCCTGTTTCCTCGAGGCAGGCCTACCTGCCGGAGAACGTCGAAACAGGGATGTTATCTGCGGTTTGAAATTCGATAGCCCTATTTGTTCAGATTGTGGGCAGTGCCATGACAGTCGCCGCAGGTCGGGAATTTAGCCAGGAGGCCTGCTGGATGTGGTACGCCGTGGCAGTCTTGACATTTTGGAATCATTTTATGTGTATCCTGGTGACAGGTGGCACAGGCAAGATCCGCATGTTTGACCTGGCTGTTAACGAGCAGATCGTAAGCGGTGTCATGACAGGCGGCACATTGTGTTGATGCGATATCTTCCACGTAGGCCACGTCGGCGGGCATATGAACCTTATGGCAGGCCAGACATTCGGCCATTTGCTGGTTGTCGATGTGGGGCTCATGGCACTGCATACAGTTTGGAATCAGCCCATGGGTGTTATGGCATGCGGAGCAAGACACTTCGGTATGCAGGCTCGGGTGTTTTTGCAGTTGGTCATACTGGTCGGTGTGACAGGTGAGACAGGCATCGGTGATGCCTTCCGCAAGCTTGATGTCAAGGGGGGCATGGGGATCGCTGTGGCAGCTTAAACAGTTTTCGAGCTCAAAATGGGACTCTCCCTCATGGCACATATTACATTGTGGAATGATGTCGGCGGTGGTCGGCGGATGACCTTGGTGGCAGTCCATGCAGCTGACGTCCGTTTTATGTTTTTCGCCTTTACTGGCGATGGTTTGAGGAGCCGCCGCGTGGCATTTAATGCAGTCATCATTACTCAGGACAGCATCGGCACTGGCTGTGCCGCTTCCGGCGGTCCAGCAGAGTGTGACTGTCAGCGCCATAGACGCCAGGATCTTAAAGCTTCTTTTTTGTGATTTTTTCATCTTTTCTTCCCTCGAAGTTGTCATATGTTACGATCTTTCTCGAACTTCCTAACCCTTTTTGCCAGATCAATCTATATTATTCATTTGGTCATATGTCAATTAGCTGTGGATAAATTATGCAAAAAAACACCAGTTTGTTGTTTTAAGAAAAGAAGAGGAGAAAAGAGCGTCCTGCCGGGCAGTGATATGGGGATGTTTTTTTTGCAAAGGAATACGGCGTGGGGTTGGTGAAATGCCCCAGCCTTGCTGGTGATATCCCCCTTGCTTGGGTTGTTTTCCCCCCTCTTTCTCACGTTTTTGCTTTAGTTTTCTCCCTTGCTTGCTGTTTTTTAAGAATCTTCCAAACTTTATCCATGGGAATCTCTATGTTCAGAGCTTGCCCAGAAGTTCCTGGTTTTCTTCAGTGATAATTTTTGTCCTGATTATATTGGCGACTATACCAAGGATTCACAAGGAGATATTGTTTTAGATGAGAACAGCTTGCTCATCTCTGACACCGACTTCTCTGGCAACGAATATCTAAAAGCCCATTTTACCGATGGTATTTTTGATGGCTTCTGGATGTATTATTTCGATGCAGAAATTGATGGTATTAGAGGGGGGCATGGGTAATTGATGCCAATGGGAATTATTAAATCCAGGAAGGTGACCCTACTTATGTTGCGGATGGTGATGATACCATTTGTCTTGAGATCCGTGATTTTTTAAATCCCTTTTCATTAGTTCCATCAAGGTATGGGCGTTAAAGTGTTTTCGCACGTTTTTTTGTGATTGGCAGTAAGTTGTCTGCCGGGTTCGCCTTCATGCCAGTCACCCAAGCTGACAGTGGTAATTGCATAACCTGCGAATCCAACAAATTTTGGGGGCAACGATACGGCTTAACCAAAGCTGCTATTTTTCGTTCAGCTTGTGTTGAATGGATAGTTAACAAATGTCATGACATAGGTTACCCAAGTCTAAGGGTAAAAAGTGTCACGACATAGGTTACCAGAAATTGATTTTAATATTTTTTTTATCCCGGAAGTTGATATTTGAAAGTGTCAACCAACTCGTCATTAAGATACAGCTGAAGAGTCTGAATCTTTGTGACAATAACTGCTCTGACATATGAATAAACGAGCTCCTTTGACACTTCAAACTTCTCTCCGAGAATATCAAGCATACGGTTGCTGCGTATAAACCTGATCAGCGATATTTCTCCATATGGGACATAATCAAGACATGGCAACTTTGTGTTTGGTCCCAATTTTATCGGCTCATAATTGGCCGTTGCTATCACCTCCAAGGGTGTTTTTCCTTTTAGGCAACTGTAACGGTGATGGGCGTTATGAAAGCGCTGAAAATTTTTACTTTGCCTCTTTAAACTCAAATAGCTCCGGAACCATTGGCGGCGGAAAAAATTTTTATTGTATGTGTCATTAAAATGCTCAATGACACCGTTCCGCCAAGGTTCTCTAACAGGAATAAAAACAGGGTGCACGTCATAGTACAGGCATAACCTTAGAACACGACCCATGGCTCTGGGATACCGGTTGCTTCCGCGAAAACTCAATTCATTATCGAGTTGCAGAAAATCTGGCATCCCAATTGCCTTCCAGCATCTCAATAAGCTGGAAGCAATTTGCTTATCCTTCTTTGTTCTCTGGGATTCAATGTAGACCTGATGACTGAAGACATCGATCATATTGAATGAGTAAAACCTGCCATCACCCTTTATATAACGTGGACCTACCAAGTCAGCCTGGTGAATGTTATTGAAATCGAGGGCCTTGACAAAATAGGGATATTCAACCCCTTTAGACTGGTATGAAGTTTTTTTTAACTAAGCCTTCACGTTTCAGGAGCCGGTTAATGGTACTGTCAGAAGGAAAATCAAGACCAGATTTATGGAGTTCCCACTTGATTGCAGAAACTCCAAACTGGGCAAATGGCTCCGTCTCCAAACGTTTTCTTGTTGCAATAATTGCCTGTCTCTCTTCGTTGTTTATTTGTGTTGGTTTTTGCTTTGGCGCCCTTGATAAATCCTTAAACCAATCACTGCCACCTGTTTGGTACCGCTTGAGCCATTTGAAGTACCATTTTTTTGAACGACCGAGGCTACTGTATATCGATTTAGGGCTTTCCCCTTTTAAGTGCCGTTGTATCGCTGACTTGCGTAAACTTTCTTCGTTCATTTGTTCCCTCCTTCCAGTTTTGTTTGAAGAAGGGATTTTATATTATAAAAGGGACAAGGGTAACCTATGTCTTGACACAAAAATTGGCCTTAAGAGTAACCCATGTCATGACACTTTTGGGTAACCTATGTCATGACATTTCTCAGATAGTCCCTAAGCTTATAATAAACAAAAAAAGGCCGCCGGAAATATCCGGCGGCCTTTTTGTTTTTATTTATGAATTAAATCGGAATTATTTTTCTTCCGGCTCCAGAGCCTTTGCCCTACCTTCCAGGAACTTCCAGGCTTTTTCCACATCCTTCTGGGACTGGGCCATCAACTCATCCGCCATGGACGGGTTGGTGATCTTCAACATCCGGTAGCGGTTCTCGCCAAGGGCATATTCATCAAACGGCATGGCCGGGGCCTTGCTGTCAATGGTTAATGGATTCTTGCCTTGGGCCTCGAGATCCGGGTTATAGCGGTACAGGGGCCAGTGGCCGCATTTAACCGCTTTTTTCTGCTGTTCCAGACCAGTGGTCATGTTGATGCCGTGGTTGATACAGTGGGAATAGGCAATGATCAATGAAGGTCCGTCATAGGCCTCGGCCTCGTTCATGGCCTTGACCACCTGGCCCGGATTGGCTCCCAGGGCGATCTTGGCCACATAGACATTACCGTAGGTGGAGAAGATCATGCCGATGTCTTTCTTTGGCATCTTCTTGCCGCCGGCCGCAAACTGGGCCGTTGCAGCCCTGGGTGTTGATTTTGACATCTGGCCGCCGGTGTTGGAGTAGACCTCTGTGTCCAGGATCATGACATTGACATTCTCGCCCGAGGCCAGAACATGGTCAAGGCCGCCGTAACCGATATCATAGGCCCAGCCGTCACCGCCGAATATCCAGACGGATTTTTTGACCAGGTAGTCAGCTACATGGAAGAGACGTTTGGCAATAATGTTATCGCTGCCTTCAAGTTTATCCTTGAGAGCCGCAACATTGGAGCGTTGGGCTTCGATCTCGTCCTGGGTTTTCTGGGAAGCTTTAATGATCTTGTTGGCCATGGCCTTGGTGATCAGTTTTTCAGCTACAGCCTCATCAAGAAGTTCCGTTGCCTGGGATGCCAGTTTGTTCACTGTGGCGCGCATACCAAGACCAAACTCGGCATTATCCTCAAACAGGGAATTGGACCAGATCGGACCTCGTCCATCGTCGCGTTTTGCATAGGGCGTGGTGGGCAGGTTGCCGCCATAGATGGAGGAACAACCGGTTGCGTTGGCAACCATCATCCTGTCGCCAAAAAGCTGAGTAACAAGTTTGACATACGGGGTCTCGCCGCAGCCGCCGCAAGCGCCGGAGAACTCAAACAGGGGCCGCAGCAGCTGGCTGCCCTTGACAGTAGCCGGGTTTAGTTCGGAGTAAGGCATTTCCGGTAGATCGAGGAAAAACTTGAAGTTTTTCGATTCCCGTGTCCGCAGTGCCTCGGTGTTCTCTACCATGTTGATGGCTTTTTTGTCGGTCTTTTTGCCGTCATTGTCTTTCTGGTGGGCCGGGCAGGTGTTGACGCACATGCCGCAGCCGACACAATCTTCGGTGGCAACCTGGATAATCGCCTTGCGGCCTTTATACTGTTTGCCCTTGGCATCGGCTGTTTTGAAGGCTTTTGGCGCTTTTTTAAGATCAGCCGGTTGGGCGATTTTCATGCGAATCGCACCATGGGGGCAGACTAGGGAGCATTGGGCGCACTGAATACAGGTGTCGGGATCCCATTCAGGCACATTCACCGCGATGTTACGTTTTTCATACTGGGTGGTGGCGGTGGGCCAGGTGCCGTCATCGGGCATCTGGGAAACTTTGATGGTGTCTCCCTTGCCCTCGATCATTTTGGCGGTCACTTCCTGAACAAAGGCGGGCGCCTCGACCGGAACGGTAAGCGGTAGCTCGTGACCGTTTACTGTTTTTGGAATTTTTACCTCGACGATATTGTTAACGGCAACATCAACGGCGTCGTAGTTCATCTGAACGACTTTGTCGCCCTTTTTACCGAAGGTCTTCTTGATGGCAACTTTGATGGCATCGATTGCCTCTTGTTTCGTGAGGATGCCGGAGATCAGGAAAAAGGCGGTCTGCATGATCATGTTGATGCGTCCGCCCAGGCCGATTGCTCCGGCCAGGCTGATGGCGTCAATGATATAAAATTTTGCCTTTTTATCGATAAGATGCTGCTGCACGGTGGCTGGTAGATGTTTCCAGACCTGGCCTTTTTTGTGGTGAGTAGTCAGCAGAAAGGTTCCGCCGTCGTCCATGTGGGCCAGCATGTCATATGTGTCAAGAAAGGAAGAATTGTGACAGGCGATGAAGTTGGCCTTGCTGATCAGATAGGGGGCCACCACCTGGTTTTCACCGAAGCGCAGATGGCTGGTGGTGATGGAGCCCGATTTCTTTGAGTCATAGACAAAATAGCCCTGGGCGCTGTTGTCGGTTTCCGTGCCGATGATTTTAATGGTGTTCTTGTTGGCGCCGACCGTGCCGTCAGAGCCCAGGCCAAAGAACATGGCCCTGAAGACATCGTCGCCTTCAATATTAAAGGAACTGTCGTAATCCAGGCTGGTCATGGCCACATCGTCATGGGGACCGACGCAGAAACGTTTTTTCGGAGCCCAGGCCTTCATGTTGTCGTAAACAGCCTTGACCATGCCCGGGTTGAACTCGGCTGATCCAAGACCGTAACGGCCGGAAAGAATGATGGGAGTTTCTTTTACGCTATTGGACTCGACGGCCTCGGCAACGGCGGTACGAATGTCAAGGTACAGCGGCTCACCCGCACTGCCTGGTTCCTTGCAGCGGTCAAGAACGGTAATCCTTTTGACCGTTGCAGGCAGGGCATTGACCATGGCACTGGAGTCAAATGGGCGAAAGAGACGAACAATTACCAGACCTACTTTTTCGCCCTGGGCAACCAGATACTCAACCGTGGCTTTAACCGTTTCTGCTCCGGAGCCCATGACAACGACAATGTCGGTGGCATCAGGGGCGCCGATATAATCGAAGAGATTATACTGGCGGCCGGTAAGTTTGGCAAATTTGTCCATGGTCTCCTGGACTATGCCGGGCACAGCATTATAATATTTGTTCACGGTCTCTCGGCCGGTGAAGTAAACGTCCGGGTTCTGGGCCGTGCCGCGCATCATGGGGCGGTCCGGACTCAGGCCGCGCAAACGGTGCTCAATGACCAGATCCTCGTCAATAATCTCCCGCATGTCGTCCATGGTGAGCTGCTCAATTTTCTGGATCTCATGGGAGGTGCGGAAACCATCGAAGAAATGCATGAAGGGGATGCGTGATTTCATGGCGGACTGGGTTGCAATAAGCGCCATGTCCTGGGATTCCTGGACATTCTGGGAACCGAGCATGCCCCAGCCGGTCTGGCGGGCAGCCATAATATCGCCGTGGTCACCGAAGATTGACAAACCCTGGCAGGCCAGGGAGCGGGCCGTGATATGAAAAACAGTCGGGGTCAGCTCGCCGGCCAGTTTGAACATATTCGGCAGCATGAGCATAAGACCCTGGGAAGCAGTAAATGTGGTACAAAGGGAACCGGTGGTCAAAGAACCGTGCAGGGAGCCGGCAACACCGCCTTCCGACTGCATCTGGGTGACAACCGGAACGCTGTTCCAGATATTTTTTTGTCCGGCATTAGCCTTGGCGTCTGCCTCGGCAGCCATGGGAGATGAAGGGGTAATCGGATAAATTGTAATAATTTCACTGGCAGCATAAGCAACGTGGGTGCATGCCTGATTACCATCAATGGTGACCATTTTTCGAGACATAACTTCTCCTTGTCAGAGTTTAATTAAAGGAAGTTGATTTTTAGATATTTTGTGCAGGTTGATTGAGATATTGACACGATGAATTTATCACATTAACCCATGTTTAAGATAATTTCCACAATATTTTATATGAAAAAAGGCCCTTTCCCTTATCCCTTCAGCCTTCAGCTCTTTTCGTTTTCATGATCAGCTCCGGCGGATTATGCAATACCTTTGTATCCTCCGGAATCGAATGGGTCAGCCAGACATTGCCACCGATCACGGATCGAGCGCCGATCACGGTATCACCGCCCAGAATCGTCGACCCTGCATAGACCGTGACCTCATCATCAAGGGTTGGGTGGCGTTTGCCTGTCCGCTCAAGTTCTCCTTCTTCATTTTTTCTGAATGAAAGTGCTCCCAGGGTAACGCCCTGGTAGAGTTTCACCCGTTCTCCGATGACTGCGGTCTGACCGATCACCACGCCGGTTCCGTGATCAATGAAAAAGAATGAGCTGATTTGGGCGCCGGGATGGATATCAATGCCGGTTACGCTGTGGGCGTATTCACTCATGATACGCGGCAGAATCGGCACCTCCAGTCGATAGAGAAGATGGGCGATCCTATATATGGTAATGGCCAGCATGCCGGGATAGCAGAAAATGATTTCGTCATAGCCTGAAGCCGCCGGATCACCGTCATAGGCTGCCTGGACATCAGTTGCCAGTATTGCGCGAAGTTGCGGTATCTGGCGTAAAAATTCAAATGCCTTTTTTTTGCCCTGCTCGTCGCAATGCTGGCAGGTAAGATTGTGGCGGATGCACTCATGGCGGATGGAATAGGTGATTTCCTCAGCCAGTTTGTCATACAAATCCGATATCTCCAGGCCGAGTCTGTATTTGAGGTTGACCCGGTCAATCCCCTGGGATTTGAAATAACCAGGAAAGAGGATTTCCCGGCAGCGTTCAATGATATCAACGGCTCGATGGCGGGAGGGCAGGGGATCAGCATTGATATGTTCAAAACAATCACCATTCAGACAGGATGCAACAACCTCATCAACGATACCTGGAAGCTGATTGCGATATGTACCGGTGGTTGCCCTTTCTTCCAGGTAGAGCCCTTCCGTGCTTAGACGATTCGGATACTTGATCATTTTATTTTCTCATTATTTTCTTGATTATTTTGTGCAGATGTTCGTATCATTTTTATTAGGAGTTTTTTCAAAGATTTTAGACTGTGGAAAATTATTACTAAACCAGCAAACAGGGGCAGGGGTCAACTTTTTTTGGGTAGATCCTGTTTACCATGAGAATAGGCTGGAGCAGATGAAGGACCAGAGAGGACAGGAGTATGAAAAATCAAACCGTAGTAAAATCCTTTTTGTCAGCCCGGTGGGCA
Organism: Thermodesulfobacteriota bacterium; assembly: GCA_034723545.1. Lineage (GTDB taxonomy): Bacteria > Desulfobacterota > Desulfobulbia > Desulfobulbales > SURF-16 > JAGHCC01. Next base: position 12,321 of record JAYEPA010000102.1, read on the forward strand.
GCGCTAAGCGTTTTTTTGTTTTTTGGGGCCATGTATTGGGTCGACTCGGGTATCGCCTCTGAAGTCGACAGAATCTATGTCGGTTCCGAGGTTTGTGGCGAATGTCACGAGTATGAGTATGAGAATTTTCATACCTATGCGAAAAAAGCTCATTCCTATGACAACATCATGAAAATGAAAAAGAGTCTGAACGAGGATGAGTTTAAAAAATGTCTTGAGTGCCATACCACCGGCTATGGCAGGCCCGGCGGCTTTGTTTCACTGGAGCAGACGCCCCATCTGAAAAATCTGGGTTGTGAGGTCTGCCACGGCCCGGGAAGCCTGCATGTGGAAAGTGAAGATCCCGATGATATTGTAAGCGATCTTTCAATCAAACAGTGCGAAAAATGCCATAACGCGGAACGGGTTGCGGATTTTGATTACAAACCATTTATTTACGGAGGCGCCCACTGATGAAAAGACAAAGTCTGCAATTTATAGTGACCAGTCGTCTGATTGTCATTCTGGCGGCGGTTTTTACGATTTTAATTTGTGTCAGTTATTATTACCAGCATAAAAGCCTGGAACAAGAATCTTTTCGCGGCGCCTTTACACTGGAGGAGTCTCTTTTTAATGCCATTCATCATCCCATGTCAATTAATGACAGCAGCACGATTTTGAAACAGTTTGAGGGGGTGAAGGAAAAGATGAAAGGGGTTGAGGTTTATATCTTTGATTTCAACCGGCAGATTATCTATGGATCGGAAAAGAATCATGTGGGTTCCAGTCTGGATAAGATTATCACTTCCTCAGAATTAAGCGGAGATCTTGGCCATATCCTGAAACAGGGAAATCTTCTCAGGGACAATTATCACGAGAAGCTGAACAACACACCTTATCTCACTCTTGTCCGGCCAATTCTCAATGAAAGAAGCTGCCATCATTGTCACGGGGAAAGCAGGCATGTTCTAGGCGGCATGCTGGTCAGGCAGAGCCTGGAAGAGGTGGCAGCAGCCATGGCAAGCCTGCGCAACAGAAGTCTATTGATTGGTTTTGCCGGTACTGTTCTGGCAATCGCTGCTCTTTATTTTCTGATTACCTTTAAGGTTGTCAGGCCAGTCAGCTCATTAACCAGATCAATGCTTGACGGAGCCGAGCAGGTTGCTGATGCGGCCGGTGCCGTGGCCGGCTCATGCCAGACCCTGGCAGCCGGGACCTCGGAGCAGGCCGCCTCTATTGAAGAGACATCCGCCTCTTTCGAGGAGATTACCGCCATGACCAGGCAGAATGACGAGCATGCCGGTCAGGCTGAAATTCTTGTCAGGAAGAGTCTGGAGAAAGTTGAAGAGGTCAGTTCCTCCATGGCCGAATTGATTCTGTCACATGAAGATATTGTCACCGCCAGCGAAAAGACCCAGAAGATTGTTAAAACAATAGATGAAATCGCCTTTCAGACCAATCTTCTTGCCTTGAACGCGGCAGTTGAAGCGGCCAGGGCAGGGGAGGCCGGTGCCGGTTTTGCCGTGGTGGCCGAAGAGGTTCGCAACTTGGCCATGCGCTCCGCCGAGGCGGCGGGAACCACATCCATTTTGATTGAAACAACAGTGGAGAAAATTTCCCAGGGCGCGGAGCTTAGTCAAAAAACAAATGAAGCTTTTAGCCAGGTTTCTGAAGAGACGACCAAGGTCGGCGCGTTAATTGGAGAAATTGCCATTGCCTCCCATGAGCAGAGCCAGGGCATCGAGCAGGTTAATCAGGCCATCAGCCAGATCGAAAATGTGGTTCAGCAGAATTCGGCAAACGCGGAAGAGATTGCCTCGGCCGTTGAGGAGTTAAATGCCCAGGCTGAGGAGTCTAAAACTCTTGTCCGTTATCTGGAGGATGTCGTTGAAGGCGAGAAATGATTGAACAGTCTGTTCAGGTCGATAGGCTGTAGGCATTTAGGCTGTAGGAGATATGAGCTCTGACTTCGAAAACTAATAGACTTTAGCCTACAGCCTAAACAAACTGAATAGTTACCATGGATATTTTTGAACCACCAATAAACGCCAATAACACGAAATGAAAATTAGTGTAAATTTGTGTCTATTCGTGGTTCTTTTTTTTTAGTTCCGTCGTGATGAATTTTTGAATTTTCTCAGATGTGAGGATGAATCCCGACAAAATTTTACCTCTGTATTCGAGGGCCGGAATCATTCTGATTCCGGCCCGCCATGTTTGACGGGGACAGGTTGCGACATCGATTTCCGTCACCTCAA
>JAYEPA010000103.1:0-3825 GCA_034723545.1 Thermodesulfobacteriota bacterium
CGCCGCCTTCATCAGACCAATATTGCCCTCTTGAATGAGGTCTTCCCTGCCAACCCCTTTACCATGAAACTGTGAAGCAATAATATGCACCAGGCCCATGTTGCCGAGGATTAATTCCTCCGCTGCCCGGTCAACCTTGTCAAGGAGAGCAAGAACGTGTCTTTGAAGTTTCCGGGAAAAAGAATCATCTTGTGCGGCTCGATCGGCAATTTCCACCCGTATCCGATGAACTCTTCTCTTTTGAGGGACGGGTGATGATCCACCGGGCTCCCAGGAACCAATCTCTTCCTGCAGAGCAGCAAAATTTTGCTTTTTGAAGACTTTCCGTTGAATAAGCAAACAGGCGGCGCCAAAAAACTTTCGTATATTACGGGAAAATCTTCTCTCCTCATCCAATGTCAATCCACTGCAAGAAACCCTGACAGGACAACCTGTCTCTTCTACGGCAAAAGCATCTTTCTCTCGCCTCACCAAACAGGGACACTCAAAGCCGGATTTGTTATCGGCATCAGCTGGTTCCTCCGGCATTATGCCTGGCTTTGCAAATTGAAAGGAAATAAATTCAGGTAATGAACTTATTTCCTGTTCAGGCAGGTAATTTTGATAAAAATTTTCCATACCAGTTAATAACGGTAATAGTCCGGCTTAAAAGGGCCATGGAGAGGAACCCCGATATAGTCAGCCTGTTCCTGGGTCAGAGTGGTCAGGTGAGCATCAATTTTATCGAGATGCAGTCTGGCTACCATTTCATCCAGCTTCTTGGGCAGAAAATAGACCTGTTGCTCATACTTTTCGGAGTTTTGCCAGAGTTCAATCTGGGCAAGGACCTGGTTGGTAAAGGAATTACTCATAACAAAGCTTGGGTGACCGGTGGCACACCCCAGGTTCACCAGACGGCCTTCGGCCAAGACGATGATGCGTTTGCCGTCCGGGAAGATGACATGATCAACCTGGGGTTTGATGTTCTCCCACTTCAACTCCCTGATGCCGGCAATATCGATTTCCGAGTCAAAATGACCAATATTACAGACAATAGCCTGATCCGGCATCATGTCCATATGGGCCCTGGTAATGACCCTGAGATTTCCGGTAGCCGTGACAAAAATCTCGCCAACCGGCGCGGCTTCATCCATAGTCACTACTCGATATCCCTCCATGGAGGCCTGCATAGCGCAGATGGGATCAATTTCGGTTATAAGTACGGTTGCCCCCATGCCGCGCAGAGCCTGGGCACAACCCTTACCTACATCTCCATAGCCACATATCACGGCTTTTTTGCCGGCAATCATTACATCAGTGGCCCGTTTGATGCCGTCAATAAGAGACTCACGGCAGCCGTAGAGATTATCAAATTTTGATTTGGTCACCGAGTCGTTAACATTGATGGCTGGACAGAGCAGTTTGCCGTCAAGGGCCATTTCGTTGAGGCGAAGCACTCCGGTTGTTGTTTCTTCACTGATCCCTTTTACATCCTTCATCAGTTCGGGATATTTTTTATGCATTACCAGGGTAAGATCTCCACCGTCATCAAGGATCATATTGGGACGCCAGTTGGCCATTGGGCCAAAGATGGTCTGATCAATACACCACCAGAACTCCTCTTCTGTTTCGCCCTTCCAGGCAAAGGTAGGCAGGTTTGCCGCCGCCATGGCCGCAGCGGCATGATCCTGGGTTGAAAAAATATTACAGGAGGACCAGCGCACTTCCGCGCCCAGTGCTACCAGTGTTTCCATAAGCACAGCGGTCTGGATGGTCATATGTAGACAGCCGGCAATCCTGGCTCCGGCCAGGGGTTTTTTTTCGCTATATTCCTCGCGCAGGGCCATGAGGCCCGGCATTTCGGTTTCGGCAATGGCCACTTCCTTGCGGCCCCACTCGGCCAGGCCGATATCCGCTACTTTATAATCGGTGAATTTTGTCATTATTGTTCCTTAAATTTTTAATTTCTCTATTGCCGTCTTTATAAACTAATGGCATCCCGCAACTCTTCCGCCTTGTCGGTGTTCTCCCAGGTAAATTCAGTACGCTCCCGGCCAAAATGACCGTATGCCGCTGTTTTGCAATAGATGGGACGTAACAGGTCGAGTTGCTGAATGATGGCTTTGGGCCTGAGATCAAAATGCTCTTTGACCAGGGAGATGATATTGTCTTCGCTTATCTTGCCGGTGCCAAAGGTGTTGATATTAATCGACACCGGATGGGAGATGCCGATGGCGTAGGCGATCTGCACCTCTACCTCGGAGGCGATGCCGGCCGCCACGATGTTCTTGGCCACATAGCGCCCCATATAAGAGGAGGAGCGATCGACCTTGGAAGGATCCTTGCCGGAAAAGGCGCCCCCTCCATGGGAGCCCATACCGCCATAGGTATCGACAATGATTTTGCGGCCGGTGACCCCGCAGTCGCCCACCGGACCGCCGATGACAAAACGACCGGTGGGATTGATGAAATACTTGGTGTTCTTATCAACCATTGTCTCCGGCAAAATCGGTTTGATGATCTCTTCCATCACCCCTTCCTTCAGGTCTTCGTGATCCACCTTCGGGCTGTGTTGAGTGGACAGAACCACGGCCTCAACCCGTTTAGGTCGATTATCTTCATATTCTATGGTTACCTGGCTTTTGGCATCCGGTCGCAGCCAGGGGAGGCGGCCGCTTTTGCGAACCTCTGCCTGTCGTTTGGTAAGACGGTGCGCGTAAGTAATGGGCATAGGCATCAGAACCTCTGTTTCATCACAGGCATAGCCGAACATCAATCCTTGGTCACCGGCACCCTGATCCAGGTCAACGCCGGCGCCTTCATCAACGCCCTGGGCAATATCCGCTGACTGTTTATCAATGGATGTGAGCACGGCGCAGGATTTATAGTCAAAGCCCATCTCTGATGAATTGTAACCGATCTCTTTTATGGTCTGGCGAACAATATCCGGCATATCCACCCAGGCGCTGGTGGTGATTTCCCCGGCGATTAAACACATGCCGGTGGTAATCATGGTCTCGCAGGCCACCCTGGCGTGCTTGTCCTGGGCCAAAATGCCATCGAGGATGGCATCAGATACCTGGTCTGCTACTTTATCGGGATGTCCTTCTGATACGGACTCTGAGGTGAAGAGATAATTTGACATGATAACTCCAATTTTATGTTACTGTTTGTTTGTAACTTCATGTAGGGCTATAACCTACCCCAACTTTGTGAGTTCATTTTTATAAATCCTATAATTTCAACAAGTTAGCAGGTGCAGTGATTGCTGTATGGCACTACTTTTATTGTGTTTGTTAAATTTTATCAATATGTTGGCTGCCGTAAAAAATTCGTATGGCACTACACAAAAGCAGAAATCTACAACTTGTTGTTGCACAATTTTAGCTTTAGGCCCTTACCACGAATCAAGTAGTTACGTGTCTTTTAGGAATAGTTCACAAAAAGTTGGGCTACCTTTAACTCCGTAGTGTAACTGTTCAGGAGTGCTCCATATTGGTTCATTTGGGACTTAGAAGTGCAACAACCAGGGTGGAAATTCCGGCCTCTATTTAAAAGTAACTTCTTGTTACTCGAAAGCATACTTGTGTATTCGAGAAGGCCCAAATGGGACAAGATGGGGTGCTCCTGAATAGTTGCGTTTGTTTTAAAAATCTTGTCCCGCATATTTTGCAAGATCCGAGATGGTGCGAATATTGAGTGTACCTGCCTGATCTTTACGCATGGTCAGGGTATAGGTATTGTTGAAGCCAAAAGGAGCAAGCCAGACCAAACCGTATTTTTCGGCAAATTTTTCCTTGACGATTTCATAGGCCTTTTGTGGCTCACGGATCACCTTCTCCTTTA
>JAYEPA010000104.1:0-3777 GCA_034723545.1 Thermodesulfobacteriota bacterium
AGAATATATTAGCGAATTTTGTTACAGATTTAATCGTCGGTTTTGGGAACACGAGCTGCCGCTACGATTATTGAATGCGTGCTTGGCACATGTTCCGATTTAAACTGAGAATTGTTTATAGCCATATAAAGTAATAATTTTAATTTATTTGATCTCACCCAATTTTCTAATTTTTTGACAGACTTGTCGTAATTGAATACCATACGCAAGTAATTAGAAATGAAAATCTATTTAAATTCAACTTGTTATTATGTATAAGCCCTTTTCTCTCCGAGTTTGATGATGAAGAATAAAAGAAAATACCATGATAAAGATGTTCGCGTAGAAGTCAATTCGAAGGTGCGGGATAAAGGGGTGGCAGGTCATGCCGCCGATCCATTGCCAACTACATGGAATAAGTGCAAAAAACCGATTGTGGAAGACCATTATGTTGGTAATAAACGGATAAAAAGAGAGATTGGTCATCTCTGGAAGGAATGTGTCAAGCAGATTCAAAATGGTGAAGCTCCGGAGCAGGCAGCGGCCAGTGATTTGCTGCGTCAATGCGAGGAGTACAATATGTACACTGGGCGTCAGTGGACAGATGAGTGGCGCAAATGCTTTAAGGTAATGAGCCAATCTCTTGCCGCAGCTTCCACAGGAAATTTTGATCAAGCCGTTTTGTTGATCGACCAGGCTAACCAGTTAAAAAAAGATTGCCATAAGCGGTTTAAAAAGTAACGGCAGCGTAACTATTCAGTAGTACCTCACGGAGTCTACGCTTACCCCTTCGCCCATTTAGGCCTTCTCGAATAGCACCAGTATGCATCGAAGTCCTAAATGAACGAGCGGAGTCTCGCATATTTAGTAACAAAGTTTTGAGTAGTCTGAATAAAAAACGCAGAATCAGCACGATAAGTTGGAATTGCCCATTCTTTGTTACTCTTATAATAAACGCCGGGATTTTCACCCCGGTTAGGATGCTGAATAGTTACAAGTAAAGCTTGTAGCTATTCCCCGATCTCAGCCAGCCTTTCGATGGATTCATCAATCTTGGCCAGGCTGGCATTGAACTTCTCAAGCTTATTTTTTTCTTTGGCAACGATTTCTTCCGGGGCATTGGCCAGGAATTTTTTGTTGTTCAATTTTCCTGAGCATTGTTTCAGCTTTTTTTCCAGCTTGACACGTTCTTTTGCAAGCTTTGCCACTTCCCCTTTCACGTCAATATAGCCCTGCAGGGGCACAATGATTTCAATATCTTCAAAAATATACGAAGCCGCACCCTTGGGACATTGACCGGTTTTTTCAATGGTCAGATTTTCAAGCCGGGTCATTGCCTTGACGGCATCTCCATGACCTGCCAGCCGTGTATTTTTTTGGTCGTCGACACAGATCACCGTGGCGTCGATGTTGGCTGAAGGATGAATACTCATCTCGCTGCGGATATTTCTGATACCGCTGATCACGCCCATAAGCAGCTCTGTTGTCTCTTCAGCCTCCTTGTTGTCCCAGGCGGGAATGACCTGCGGGTAGGCTTCGGTCATGATAGAGTGTCGTTCACCGGGCAGAGCGTGCCAGATTTCCTCGGTGACAAAGGGGATGACCGGATGCAGCATTTTCAGCATGTTCTCCAGAACCGTGAAAAGCGCTGCCCGTCCGTTTGTTTTCAACGTCTCATCATCCCCATAAAGATCAGGTTTGATCCATTCCAGATACCAGTCACAGAATTCATGCCAGACAAACTGGTACATGGCAGACGCCGCATCATTGTAACGATAATCCTTAAGGGCCCGATGCACCTTGGCAATGGTCCGATTCAGGCAGCTTAAAATCCATTGATGGGGCAGGGTGAGGTTTTGTGGTTCAATATTAATTTCCGCAGGATTGCATTCGCTAATATGCATAAGGGCAAAACGGGCTGAGTTCCAGACTTTGTTGATGAAATTGCGGTAACCCTCGATGCGGTCTTCCGACAGGCGGATATCACGGCCCTGGGCGGCAAAGGCGATCATGGTAAAGCGAAGGGCATCGGTGCCGTATTTGTCAATGACCAGAAGCGGGTCCATGACATTGCCCTTGGATTTACTCATTTTCTGGCCATTCTCATCCCGAACCAGGGCGTGAAGATAAACATCCTTGAAGGGGATATCTTTCATGAAATGCAGTCCCATCATGATCATTCTCGCTACCCAGAAAAACAGGATGTCAAAGCTTGTGATGAGCACCGAGGTTGGGTAGAAAAATTCCAGCTCTTTTGTCTTATCGGGCCAACCCAGGGTGGAAAAGGGCCAGAGGGCCGAACTGAACCAGGTGTCCAGCACATCGGTTTCCTGTTCCAAGCTGGCAGAGCCGCATTTCGGGCATTTGTCTGGTGTGGAGTCACTGACAATGATCTCGCCGCACTTGCAATGCCAGGCCGGAATCCGGTGGCCCCACCAAATCTGTCTGGAAATACACCAGTCGCGGATATTGTACATCCAGTCAAAATAGGTATTTTCCCAGGATTTGGGATGAATCCTGATTCTACCGTCTTCAACCGCCTTGATGGCCTCAGCAGCCAGGGGTTTTACTGAAACAAACCATTGTTTGGAGAGTGACGGTTCAACAACGGTGTTGCAGCGGTAGCAATGTCCCACGCCATGCTGATATTCTTCAATGCCCTCCAGAAGTCCCTGCTCTTTGAGGTCGGCGACTATTTTTTTTCGGCAGGCAAAGCGGTCCATGCCCGCATAGGCACCGGCTTCTTCATTCATCACTCCGCTTTGATCCATAATACTCAAGGCGGGCAGGTCATGACGTTTGGCAATTTCAAAATCGTTGAGGTCATGGGCCGGGGTCACCTTGAGGGCGCCGGTGCCGAATTCTCTTTCCACATGCTCATCAAAAACAATGGGAATCTTACGGTTAACCAGGGGCAGGATAACGGATTTTTCCGGCAATGAGTTATATCGTTCATCATCCGGATGAACGGCAACACCGGTATCGCCCAGCAGGGTTTCGGGCCGTGTAGTGGCCACAATCAGATAACCGTCGCCCGAAGCATAGGGATAGCGGATCTGGTAGAGTTTGCCGTCGGTGGGTTCGTGTTCAACCTCAAGGTCGGCCAGGGCGGTGTGACAGCGCGGGCACCAGTTTATAATGAAATTATCACGGTAAATCAATCCTTCTTCATACAAAGTGATGAAAACTTTGCGAACGGCTTTGGATAAGCCTTCATCCATGGTGAACCGTTCTCGGTCCCAGTCGCAGGAACTACCCAGCCTTTTAAGCTGATTGATGATCTGGCCGCCAGATTCGGCCTTCCACTTCCAGACCCGTTTGATGAATTCATCACGACCAACGTCATGCCGCGTTTTATCTTCAGCGGCTAGCTGACGTTCGACAACATTCTGGGTGGCGATGCCGGCATGATCCGTGCCCGGCACCCAGAGGGTATTGTAGCCCTGCATCCGTTTATAGCGAACCAGAACATCCTGCATGGTGTTGTTCAGAGCATGCCCCACATGGAGAACTCCGGTAACATTGGGCGGTGGAATGACAATAGAAAAGGAAGGCTTTCCCTCATCCATGGTGGCAGCAAATTTTTCCTTCTTCTCCCAGTAACGGTACCATTTGGATTCAACATCTTTAAATTCATAGGCCTTGGCCAGGGGGGCGGATGGTGTTTTATTATCGGTTGGCATTATTTATATGGTTTGATTTGTTTTATTAGTTTTGTTGGTTGAACTTGTTCTGCTTGTTTGATTCGGTGTGTTTTTGCTCCTGCTTCTAAAATCAAACAACACTCCATGGTTTAGG
>JAYEPA010000105.1:0-3759 GCA_034723545.1 Thermodesulfobacteriota bacterium
CGATCTCACCCGCCACGCCAGGGCCTACCGGGAACTTTCCCTTCTCCTGGAACGTTCTCCGGGCCGCGAGGCCTATCCCGGCGATATCTTTTACATTCACTCCCGATTGCTGGAGCGCTCAACTCACATGCGCCCGGAATACGGCAACGGCTCCATTACGGCTCTGCCCGTTATCGAGACCGAAGCCCAAAACCTGGCCGCCTATATTCCCACCAACCTGATCTCCATCACTGACGGCCAGATCTATCTCTCTCCGGATCTCTTTGCCAAAGGCTTCCTGCCGGCCGTGGATGTGGGAAAATCAGTCTCCCGCGTCGGTGGCAAAGCACAGAAAGCCGGGTTCCGGGATCTGGTCGGCCAGTTGCACCTTTCCTACTCTCAATTTGAGGAACTGGAAACTTTTTCGCGTTTCGCCACTCGTCTGGATGAGGAAACAACAAAAAACCTGGAACGGGGAAAACGATTGCGAGAACTTATGCGCCAGGATCGATTTCAGGGCTACAGGGATTTCGAGCAGATCATTATCATGCTGGCCCTGACCGAAGGCCTCCTGGATCATATCAAGGTGAAAGAGATCGGGGAAGCCGAGGAGATGATCCGAGCCCAGGCAACGGTGCAGCTTGGTGAATTATGCCGGGAAATCAGTAAGGGCAGAATCTTGACAGAAAAAGATAAAGAAAAAATCTGCCATTTTATTAAGGATATTTTCGGCCTTGGGCAGGAAAGCCAGCCACCTGCTGTGAAGGCATAAGGTGTAAGGCTGAAGGCTGAAGAGCTGAAGGGCTGAAGGGCTGAAGGGCTGAAGGGCTGAAGGGCTGGCGGTACTTTATCTGTCCAGATAACTCGTCACCCCTTCTACCTTCTACCTTTAACCTTTAACCCTCAAAACATGTAAGAATCCAGGACACAAACGTGGAAATTCACATCCTGCAGAAACATATCCAGTCCACAACCAAACTGCAATCCATTGTCAAAAGTATGAAAACGCTGTCGGCCGTCAATATCCGTCAGTATGAAAAGGCGGTGAAAAGCCTGGGTAATTATCTGCGTACCATTGAACTTGGACTCCAGGTCGTCCTGAAAGACCACGCCATCCCCTCTCCTGCATCGGGCAGCAAGACATCTTCTCCCGGGCGGGGCCTGGTTATCTTTGGCTCTGATCAGGGATTATGCGGCCGTTTTAATAAAAAACTTGTTGAATTTGTTATTGAAGACTGCCGGAATCAACAGCTTGAAAAATCAACTCTGCACCTTCTGGTCATTGGCGGCCGTCTTGGAGAACGGCTGGAAACAGCGGGATTCATCATTGATGAATATTTTGAAACGCCAAACTCGATTCATTCTATTAACAAAAACGTCTTTCAAGTCCTTCTTGCTCTGGAAAACCGACAATCCGACTATGTTGATCTTTTTTTCAATCAACATGCGGCGGGCAGCGGTGGCAGACCGTATCGGCGGACGTTGCTGCCCCTCGACAACAGGCATCTCCAGCATATCAAAAAAAGAAGCTGGCACGGCCGTATCCTGCCCACATTCGCCATCCCGCCTTCCCGCCTGTTTACCGGCCTGATCCGGCAGTATCTCTTTGTCAGCCTGTTCAGGGCCCAGACGGAATCACTGGAAAGCGAACAGGCCAGCCGGCTGCTGTCGTTGCAGAACGCGGAAAAAAATATTCAGGATCACCTGGAGGAGCTCAAAGCCGACTTCCGAATCAAACGTCAGACCGCTATCACCTCAGAGCTGCTTGACATTGTTGCCGGATTCAAGGCGGCAGCCGGGAAAAACTGATTTAACTACCAGAAAATGCCCGGGACAAAACCTTTAAATCCCATCGACAAGCATACTCCGCACTTTTTTCAATGACTTTTCACTGTCGATAAAAATCTGCAAATTTACAAATCAGTCATCTCCATTGACCTTATCTCCCACAGCCTGTAACTCCTGTGATCGTCCCTGCTCCTCATCCAGGAGTTCCTTCATGTCCATGGCATGATCAAATTCATGGATCTCCTTCTCACTGAGGAGCAGATCTTTCAGAGCAAAAGCCAGGAGACGACAGTACTGGCTGAAGAGACGGTTAGCCATGAGCAGGGAGGCGATCTCCAGCTCATTAATATCTCCATCGGCTGCCCGCTTCATCACGGTCTGGAGGAACCGTTTATCCATCTGCTCGATGTGAACCACGGTCCGCAGCAGGCTGCGGTACTGCTCCCGCAAGTCCCCAATCTCCCGAAAGCGATTGATGTCGTGGTACAGTTCCAGCAGACGACGGCGGAACCGCTTATACTGCTGGTGCAGATATTCATTGTCCGAACCATCGAACTCGTCCAGGTCGTGCCTGATCCCCTTGATATTTTTGATTGAATTCATGATATTACGTGAGGCATAGATCATCCGTTCCAGTTCCCTGGCCTCGGCTTCCTCAAGCTGGGCATTGAGGAGCTTTGCGTAAAACTCGATGATCTCTCCGTGCAGAAGCTTCACGTTTTCATAGAAATCAGAAAGACTGCCGCGCCTGGCCGAATTTTCTTCAAAAGGCAGGGTATGATCAAAGATCAGTTTGTGATCAATCCTTAAAATCCTGAGGCAATAGAACTGACACTCCTCAAAAAGGTGCAGAATCTCCTTACGCAGGGAGGCGGTGGCCGCGTCCGTGACTTCCGTGGGAGTGTTATTGAGATAAACGGTAAGAATCTCCTTACGATCGGGAAAGGTCCGGCTCAGGAAGCGGGAGAGGAGTCCGATAAAGGGAAAAAAGACGATCACACCCATAAAATTGAAAAGGGTATGAAAGAGGGCCAGGGCCATGACCGCGTTGCTGGTGGTATCAAAGAAGCAGGCAACCAGCCAGGACAAAGGTTGCAGGGCAGCAAAGGCAATGATACCGGTCAGCAAATTAAAAATGAGATGACTGGTACTCACCCGTTTTTTGGACTGGATCCCGCCTATGGAACCGAGAAGAACGGTAACCGTGGTACCGACATTGGCGCCGATAACCATGGCCACCGAGTCATCAAAACCGATCAGGCCACTGTTCAGTCCGGTGAGAACGATGGCAATGGCCGCCGAGCTCGACTGCATGAGGGCTGTGACCAGAATGCCGAAGAAGAGGTAGAACCAGAGCCCGTAATCACCAATGGAACTGAGATCGATATGCTGGGCATAGATCTCCACACTGGTCTTCATAAAATCGAGACCCAGAAAGAGAAAACCAAAGCCGATCAGCAGCCTGCTTCCCTGAAAAAACTTTGAGGATGGACCGAAGACAATAGAAACAAGGCCGCCTCCTGCGATCAGGGGCAAGGCAAAACTCTCGATCTTCAGCTTAAAACCGAAGACAGCGACAATCCAGGAAGTGATGGTGGTGCCGATATTGGCGCCCATCATCACTCCGATTCCGTTTTCCATGGTCATCACCCCGGCCCCGACAAAGGCAAGGACCATGAGGGACACCGCCGAGCTGGACTGGAGGATGGCGGTGGTGAATGCACCACTGCCGATGGAACGTAAGCGACTGTTGGTATAAGACCTGATCATCCGGCGGAAGGCCCTGCCGGATATGGCCTTGACGGAATCCTCCAAAAGAAACATGCCATAGAGAAAAATGGCGAGGCCGGCCAGCAATTTCCAGAGATCTAAAGAACCATTCATAGTACATAATGCCCTACGGGCAAAATAATTACGAATTATGAATTACGAATGAAGGTACTTAATCTAATCAGACATTTCCTTTAATTCGTAATTCATAATTTCTAATTT
>JAYEPA010000106.1:0-3721 GCA_034723545.1 Thermodesulfobacteriota bacterium
AAGCGTTAGCCAATAAACTTATTGATGCCATGAGCACCAATGAGACTTCTTTCTTCCGGGACACGAAACCCTTTGACCTCCTGAAATTCAAAATTTTACCCGATCTGTTTGACCGGCTGGAGAAGGCCTCGCTGGGTAAAAATATTAACATCTGGAGTTCGGCCTCTTCCACCGGTCAGGAGGCCTATTCCATTGCCATTTGCCTCCATGAGTTGCTGGGGGCAAATATCGCCAAATACCGGATCAAGATTGTCGGAACGGATATTTCAGACTCAGCCATTGTCCAATCCAGCCGGGGGAATTATTCCCAGTTTGAAATCGGCCGCGGCATGCCTCAAAATTTATTAAAGAAATATTTTATCCCGAACAAAACCAACTGGCAGGTCAAGGACGAACTCAGGGCCATGGCCTTTTTCAGGAAACAGAATCTCATGCAGCCTTTTACCGCACTGGGTAAATTTGATATCATTTTTTGTCGTAATGTGGCGATCTATTTCAGCATGGAAGACAGGAAAAGTCTCTTTAGCCGCATCGCGGCCCAGCTCAATCCCGGTGGAGTTCTGGTGATCGGCTCCACAGAATCGCTGTACGGGGTCAGTGATCTCTATGAGCGGCGCGAGTATCATCAATCGGCATTTTATCAGGTGACTAATTGACAAAAATTAATGGAAGTGATTTTCTGGATGAGCTGCTACATGTCCTTGCCAGTAATGACATGATCAAGGGCAGACTGCTGGTGGACGGTTTTGCCGCTCTTGACGGCAAATGGCAGAACCAGGCATTGACCGAGTTAAGCCGTTCGGATACCGATACTGCCGTGTCTCTGCTGGCCTGTCTTGCTTGCGGAAAAGAATATGCGGTGCCTCAGCTTGTTATTCGCTCATTTCTTTTAAAGAGCAGCCTGGATAAGCCGGCACATCTTCTTCATCTGTTGAAAGACGGCGGGGATTTCAGCAAACGGATTCTTGTGGAAATCTCCGGTAAAATGGAACTGAAAGAGGCGGTTCCTTCATTATTGAATATCCTCGACGAATCAAGGGATCTTGAGCTTCTTCGCGCGGCCCTGACATCCCTGGGCGCCATCTCCAGTCCTGAATCAATTTCCACAATCAGTGATTATCTTTATTCAGGTAATCGGGAACTGGTGGTGGCCGCCATTCAGGCCCTGTCAAATATTGATCGACCCGAGTCGGTCCATTGTTTGACGGAGCGGATGGGAACCGACAGCGATCTTGATCTTCTCATTCTTGACAGCCTGGCCGAGCTCCAGGATCAGTTGGCCCTGGATACCTTGTCTGATGGGCTCCGTTCTCCCTATGCCCATATTCGGAATCATGCCAGAAGCAGGCTGACTGCAATCGGCGCCAAGGCAATTCCGACCCTTACGGCGAATCTGGGTGATCCGGATACTGATTTTCAGGTGCTGATCCTGAATACGCTTGGTTTTATCGGTGATGACAGCAGTGTGCGCGCCATTCGCAAGCTCCTCCATGATGAACCTGAAAACGCCAATGTCCGTTTTGCCGCCTATGAGGCTTTAGGAATGATGCCCCTGGAAAAAGGGGCCTATGTCCTGGCAGACGGATTGGCCGATTCCGAGGATCATGTCCGCATCGCCACGGCCAAGGCCATTGAAAGAAATTGTACGGATATCCTGATCGCGGGAATCCGGAATATGCTTCAGGCAGGCGGGAGTGAGGCGGAGCGGGTGGTGTCGGCCTTTTTAAACGTCGAGGCCTACAAGGTTGTGTTGCTGGTGGCGGATTTACCTGAATTTCAGGATTTGGCGGTTGATTTCTTAACTGCCAGGGCTCATCCGGATCTCAGGCATCAATTTGAAAAATTGTTCAGAGAACGGGGCTATCCCGAACTGGCGGACCGCCTCGGCCAGGGCGAAACGACAGAGAAAGCAAAACAGTTGATTTACGCCGTGGATGATTCCCGTATGATCCTGTCGATTTACAAAAATGTGCTGTTTGAAATCGGTGTTGAACCCCATCTTTTTGAGTTTCCGGCCTCGGCCATTGAACAGGTGAAGAAGTGCAAACCGGATTTGATTTTTACGGATTTGAACATGCCGGAAATCAGCGGTGTCGAATTGACCAGAAATATTCGGGCTCTTTATTCCAAAAAGGACTTGCCTATTATTATGGTCACCACCCAGAGCGAAAATTCGGATTTTGATGAGGCATATGAGATTGGCGTGAATAAGATCCTGACCAAACCGTTTACTCCGGAGGATTTGCGAGGGGCCATTGATGGGTTGGTCTGATTGGTCTTGTTCGTCTTACTGGTCTCGTTGGGGTCGACCAATGAGACTAATGAGATCAACTAAACCAATCCGTCTAAATATTTTTACAACATTTATGTTTCGCCAGTTCTGTTTTTAGTTTTTCTTTTGTCACGGGTTTTTTTATGTAGCCGTCGCATTGCTCCTTGAATGATCTGAGGATGGTGGCGGGATCTTCGGCCGATGTTATCATGATGACAACGGCATGACTGCTTGAGACGGCCCCTACCTCTTTTTCCAAATTCCGGATGGCCTTCAAAACCTCGTGGCCATTCATCTCCGGCATGTTGATATCCAGAAAGATCAGGCAATAAGGATTTTTGTCTGCAAAACCAGCACTAAAAGCCTCAACAGCTTCCTTTCCGTTGGCTGCCACATCCACGGTTCCGTATTGCTGCATAAAATTACAGAGTATTTTCCTGTCGACAAAATTATCTTCACAAACCAGTATTTTTGTTTTGCTCATGATGCCTCTAGTTTTGAATGAAGTGATTAGACCCTTTGGCAGAAATATCTACGCTCTCGATAACTCGTAATTTATAATTTTGCCGGCGTAGTCAGGTTGACGGTTTTTTTCTGCTTTCAGAGCCATTATGGTGTTTCTTTCAAAAGATTATTTTTTCGCAGATAGGTGAAATACCGGACATCCGTGCCTACGATGTGGTTGGTTAACCAGTTGACGAGAAATTCGAAAATTTCCTGAGCGCTGATCTTCTCATTCCTGCCGAATTTTTTCTGGAATTCCATGGTGCTTTTAACGAATTGCCAATGCTCCAGGCGATGCTCTGAAAAATTTGGATGAGGTTTCGTATATTTTTCTTCACTTTTGAAATGAAAATCCACATAGTTGACCATTTCTTCAAGCACCTTGTCTATGCCTTCCTTTGATTTCTTTTCAACGATTGCCTGAAGCAGAGAGTTGAGCATATCAAGCAGCTTTTTATGCTGGCTATCTATTTCATCAACACCCACACTGTACTCATCTTTCCAGTTAACAATATTTACCAATGTTTTATCCTGTTTTGGGATGTGAAGGAGCCTCCTTTGTCCTTGGCCGGGAGAGCATTGCTACTCTCGTGGTGACGAGTAAAAAAGGAGTTGCCCTTTAAGTTAATGACCTTGATCAGGTACCTTATAATTTAAAACGGCCAACCATTTCCTTGAGATTACCTCCCAGGCTGTTGAGTTCTCTGGCCAGCTCATTAACCTGTACGGCCGTGTCGTTGGCCGCTGTCGAAGACTGGTTGATGTCTTCAATGTCAAAGGCTATGGATTTTGCCGACTCTGACGACCGGGTGACCGTAACGACAATATCTTCAACGCCATTGGCGGCCACGGCTGCGCTGTCGCTCATCAGCTGGACGCTGCTGACCGCCTCGCTGATATTTCTGGCAACATCCTGGGTGGTAACGGATTGTTCCTCAACAGCAC
>JAYEPA010000107.1:0-3705 GCA_034723545.1 Thermodesulfobacteriota bacterium
GCTGAATAGTTACAATATTTGGTTGTTTTTTTCGAGTTCATCAAAATTATCATCAGTCATCTCCTGTCAAATCAAAAATGAAAAAATGATGTCTGAATTTCAAATTATCAAGCCTTATTTTAAGAAATATTTTTTTCGGCTTTTTGTGGGAATCATAGCTGTTTTGAGCGTGGATTTTTTCCAGCTCTGCATTCCAAGATTGTTAAAAACAGCAGTAGATGAACTTGGCCGTTTAACTCCGGATAATGCCATTATTCTTCGCTCGGCCTTAGCCATCAGTCTTCTGGCCCTGCTTATTGCTTCTTTACGTTTTATCTGGCGTTATCTCATTCTTGGTTTTTCACGCCTTCTTGAAACGGAGTTGCGAAACAGATTGTTTTCTCATATCCTCACTCTTGATCGTGCTTTTTTTCAACAAAGACGGGCCGGTGACATCATGGCCCTGTCCACAAATGACCTGCAGGCCGTGCAAATGGCCTGCGGCATGGGAGTGGTAGCGTCCCTTGATGCGATAATCATGGGTCTGGCCGCCCTGTGCTGCATGATCTATATCCATCCAACCCTGACGGCAATCGCCCTTCTTCCCATGCCGTTGCTGGTGATTGGCGCCCGGTTACTGACCCGCCGCCTGGGTCGTCTTTTTGGTACGGTGCAGGAGCAATTTTCCAGTCTGACCGAATTTTCCCGTGACGCAATAGCCTCAATACGCCTGATTAAAGCCTATAATCAGGAGGAAACGTATTCCAGTCAGTTTGACAAAAAAGGGAAAATATATGTCCGGAATAATTTTCGACTGGCCTTTGTCCATGGAGCTCTCTTTCCCCTTTCCAGCGCCATTGCCAATGCCAGCCTGCTTTTGGTTCTTTGCTGGGGCGGCCGTCTGGTTATTGACGCAGAGATTTCCATTGGTGATTTCATCGCTTTCATTGCTTATCTCTACATGCTGACCTGGCCCATGATGGCCATGGGCTGGGTTGTCAATCTCTTCCAGCGCGGCAGAATTTCGCTGCAAAGGATTCAAGAGATTTTCACGGCCAGACCTCTTTTTGCCGAGGCCGAACATCCTGAGACGATAGAAGAAATTCAGACCATTCATCTTCGCAATCTCTCTTTTTCTTATCCGGGAAGCAGCCAGCTTGTTCTGCGAAATGTCAATTTGCGGGTTCGGCCTGGAATCCTGGGAATTGTCGGCAAGACCGGCTCCGGTAAGACAACTCTGTGTCATCTCCTTACCCGTCTTTATCCGGTTGAAGGTGGCATGGTTTATTTTGATGACCACGACGTCAATAAGATCGGTTTAGCGGATTTAAGATCACATATTGCCTATATCCCTCAGGAAGTGCAGCTTTTTTCGGACAGCATTGCTCATAATATCCGTCTAGGTAAGCTTGACGCAACTATTGAAGAGGTTGAGACTGCCGCCAGGATGGCGGTGATCCATGATGAGATCATGGCCATGCCTGACGGCTATGAAACCAGGATCGGCGAAAAGGGAATTCTGCTTTCCGGGGGCCAGAGACAGAGAATTGCCCTTGCCAGGGGACTGTTGCTGAATCGTCCCATCATGATCATTGATGACTCTTTTTCAGCCGTTGACATGGAGACGGAGAACAAGGTGATTGAAAATCTTGCCGAATATCTGCGGGAACGAATCTGTATTCTTGTTTCTCATCGCATTGCGCCGCTTCGTTCGGCACGAGAAATTATTGTTCTTGAAAACGGTACCATTGTTGACAAAGGCACCCATGAGGAGTTGCAGCTGAACAATGATTTTTATAGAGCTATCTGCCGTCGACAGCAGATAGAGAAATTCTGATGCGTTCAAAATTCGGTTATATCGAAGATGACTACGTCCCACGGGCACGGGACGGAAAATTGATCTCAAAGATCATTGCCATTGCCGCGCCTCATTGGAAATGGGTGACCTTCGGCCTCATTCTTTCCTTGGGCGTGACCGCAGCAAGTTTGGCTTTGCCTTATCTCCTCCGCCTTGGTATCGATCAATACATTGTCAATGAAGAGTTGGCGAATATTGAACGTATGAGCGGGATTACGCGGTTATCCCTTCAGTTTCTCATCATCATGCTGGCCGGTTTCGGAGCCCAGTTCTGTCAGGTCGTTGTCCTGGAGTGGGCCGGCCAGAACATGATGCACAGTCTGCGCCAGAAACTTTTCATTCACACTCTCCATCTGCCGGTTTCTTTTTTTAACACGACGCCGGTGGGCAGAATCGTCACACGGGTCACCAATGATATACAGAATATGCATGAGATGTTTACCTCGGTTGTTGTCACCGGAGTCAATGATTTTATCCGCTTAGGCGGTATTCTGATTCTGCTGTTTTGGATGAACTGGCGACTGGCCTGTGTTGTCAGTCTTGTCTTCCCCTTTCTTGTCCTGTCAACCGTCCTCTTTGGTCGGTTGGCCAGGGATGTGTCCCGCCGGATCCGGACCAGCCTGGCCGGTCTGAATACTTTTATTCAGGAGAATATTTCCGGTATTTCTGTCCTTCAGCTCTTTGGCGTCCAGCAGGACTCGATGAACAAATATCATATTCTCGGAAAAGATTATTGCCAGCTGGTCCTGCGTCAGATTCGAATTTTCGGCACATTCATGCCGCTGATCGAACTCCTGCAGTCAATAGCCCTGAGTCTGATAATCTGGTATGGCGGCGGAGAAATAATCAGGGAGCGCATGACCTTGGGAGATCTCACCGCTTTTATCTCCTATATCCGCCTTTTCTTTCAACCGGTTCGTGAACTTTCCCAGAAATATTCCATTGTTCAGTCCGCCATGGCTTCGGCGGAAAGAATTTTTCATCTGATGGAACTGGAAACGACTGACAGCAGCGGAATCATTCCGCCCCATATTGACGGCAAAGTTGAGTTCCAGGGGGTCTCGTTTTCATATAAAGAAAACCATCCTGTTCTGCGTAACCTCACCTTTACTGTCCATCCGGGGGAGACCCTGGCTATTGTCGGTGCCACTGGAGCAGGAAAAAGTACAATCATCAATTTGATTGAGCGGTTTCATGCGCCGGATGATGGTATGATCCTGCTTGACGGCATGAATCTGCAGCATTTGTCATCGGAATGGCTGAGAAAGATGATTGGCTTTGTTCCCCAGGACCTGTTCTTCGTAGCAGGCACGATCAGGGACAATATTGTTCTTGACATGGAGGTAAGTGAGGAAGATCTCGAAAGGATTCTTGATCTTTCCCAGATGAGTTCCGTTGTTAAAGGTCTTCCAGATGGGCTGCAGACCCGAATCGGTGCAGGATTTGATCTTTCCAGGGGACAGCAGCAGCTGATGAACCTTGCCCGGGTATTGGCCCGGAATCCGAAAATTCTCATTCTTGACGAGGCCACCGCCAATGTGGACAGTGAAACGGAAATGTTCATTGATCAGGCTCTGGAAAACATGATGACCCACAGGACTTGTATTTTGATAGCCCATCGTTTATCAACTGTCCGGCGGGCCGACCGGATTCTGGTTATGGACAGGGGAGAAATTGTTGAATCAGGCAGCCATGACGGTTTGATGGCTGAAAAGGGCCATTATTTCCGCCTGCAAAGGTTGCTGGACACTGAAGGGGGAAGGTTGAAGTCTGAAGTCTGAAGTCTGAAGCAGTATGGGGAAAAGGCCATATTTCCTTGTTCGTCGTTTATATAAAAATCTGGTAACTATTCAGCAAGGCAACCGGGG
>JAYEPA010000108.1:0-6875 GCA_034723545.1 Thermodesulfobacteriota bacterium
TGGGCGAAGATGGGGTGCAGCTGAATAGTTACGTATTTTTTAAAATTGAATATCCAAGAATCTAAGATATCACTCATTCCAGGTCAACATTTTAAAAAAAATTAGAGATAATATTTAAATCTCTGTGGAGGTGAGTCGTAGAGTGCTTGATTCATATCTGCTTTAAATTTTTTATTGTAGGGGCATATGACTTTTGTGTTGACAAAATACGGTCTTTGATTTATCTGAATTGTGTCTTATTTATAGATAGAGTTTACAAAATCGGGAGCATGGAGTTCCGGAATTTTTTATTAAAAAATTGGAGGATGGATTATGTGGGAAATTACTATTGATCTTGATAAATGCGCTGCTGATCAGGAATGCATCAACGCTTGCCCGGCCGGAGTTTATGAAGAGGGTGATGACGGCAAGCCTGTTATTGCCGAGCTTGATGAGTGTCTGGGCTGTGAGACCTGTGTAGAGGTTTGTCCGGAAGGCGCTATTGTTGTAACCGAGGTTTAAGTTTTTCTTTTGCAGGGTGACCTGCAAAGGAATATGGCCCATCTTTCTTGGAAAGATGGGCCATATTCTTTTGAGCGAGACTCTTAGCCGGTTAGGTGAATAAAATAAGCGGCCATTTAAAATATAAACCCGGAGTAACGGTTCGCACCCATTATTTTCTTGCTGCCATGATCTGGAGCCTGGTGGGTCTCGGTCTGTTGGCTCGCGGCTTTCTTTTTTTGCATCAGAGCGGGCAGTATGCTGTTCTACTTGTTGCCTTGGTGCTGGGCACCCTGAAGGCTGTTTTTGTCCTCCAGCGCAGTGCCGGGAAGAATATTGAACGTATCGGTCAGTTTCAGGGCCGGATCTGTTTTGGCGCTGTGTTTTCTTTTAAAGCATGGTCGCTGGTGCTGCTTATGGTTCTTTTTGGCCGCTGGCTGCGTTCTTCCGGTTGCCCACCGGTCTATATTGGTCTGCTTTATGCTGCTGTGGGCTGGGCGTTGTTATTCTCAAGCAGGGTTATCTGGCTGGAATGGCGACGGTGCCACGAGTAATACATCTTTGATGTCCAGTGACACTTTGATCCTTCATGCCTTTAGATTTTGCTGAACTCATTTCTTTGTGTTTCTGACTTGTACCGATTATACCCAAAAATATAAACTTGATGTTTCCGTAAAAAGTCTTTTCACTACAGAGAATTTTTTTACTACAATAAGTTACCTCTGGGTGTTCTGTGGTTTCTATATTTTTTACGAGACGGATAAATTTACACAAAATGATAAAAAAACGTTTACAGGAACGACTGGATCAATGTTTTGCCGAAGGGTGTCAAAAGGGATTCTGGTCGGATGCGGCCGCAGGCGGTTATGCGGTAGAAGAACCCAAGCATGAGAACCAGGGCGATTTTTCCACCAACATGGCCATGGTGATTGCCGGAAGGGAAAAAAAGGCCACGGGTAAAAAGGTTAACCCCAGGGAAATTGCCGGTCATCTTGTTGAACTGCTTGACCAGCATAGCGATATCCTCGAGCAGGTTGAAACCGCTGGACCCGGCTTTGTCAATTTTTTTATAAAACCTTCGGTTTGGCAGTCCGTGGTCAAACTGATTTGTCCGGCAGATGAGTTGTATGGCCTTGCCGCTGAAAAAAACGGCAAGCGGGTGCTTGTGGAGTTTGTCAGCGCCAATCCCACAGGGCCTTTAAGCGTGGGGCATGGCCGTCAGGCCGTTCTTGGTGATTGTATAGCCCGTCTGCTTGATGCTGCCGGCTATGAGGTTGACCGGGAATATTATTATAATGATGCCGGTCGGCAGATGCGCGTGTTGGGAGAATCCACCCGGTCCCGTTACCTGGAGCTTCTGGGAGCTCCTTCTGACTTTCCCGAAGATGGGTACCAAGGTGAATATATCTATGACATTGCCAGGGAACTGATTGAGGAGAAAGGAGACAGTCTCAGGGATATCGAGGATGTTGCGCCCTTCAAGAAGAAGGCGGAAGGATGTATTTTTAAGGATATCAACGGAACCCTGACCCGGCTCGGTATAACATTTGATAAGTATTATAACGAACACAGCCTCTATGAGGAAGGCCACATCGATGATGTGGTGGCAAGACTGCGGGACAAGGGACTGGTTTATGAGCTGGATGGCGCGGTTTGGTTTAAAACCACCGAGTTTGGTCAAGAGCAGGATCGGGTGATTATCAAGAGCAGTGGAGAGCCGACGTACCGTTTGCCTGATATTGCCTATCACCGCGAGAAGTTTAAACGGGGCTATGACTGGATGGTTGATATTTTCGGAGCCGATCATATTGCCACTGTGCCGGATGTCATGGCCGGTATTCGGGCTTTGGGATATGATGATTCAAAGGTGACGGTTGTTCTTCATCAGTTTGTCACTTTGATGCGCGAGGGCAGGCAGGTTAAGATGTCCACCCGCAAGGCTAATTTTGTCACGGTGGATGAGCTTCTCGACGAGGTTGGGCCTGACGTGATGCGTTTTTTCTTTTTGATGCGCAAGGCTGACAGTCAACTTGAGTTTGATCTTGATCTGGCCACCAGCCAGAGCCAGGAGAATCCGGTCTATTATGTCCAGTACGGTCATGCCAGGCTGTCCAGTATTTTGAAAATGGCGGAAGAGAAGGGGGCTAAACAGGGAACGCTTGATGACGCTCCCCTGCATTTGCTGGTCGAGCCCGAGGAATTGAGAATTCTGAAAGGGATTGCCGCTTATCCTTCCCTGGTCATGCACGCGGCCAATGATCTGGCGCCGCATAGAATCGTCTTCTTTCTGCAAGAGCTTGCAGGTCTTTTCCACAGCTACTATAATAAACATCGGTTCATATCGAATGATGCAGACCTGACCAGTGCCAGGCTCTGGCTGGGTCATGGCTTGCGGATTGTCCTTCGTAACGGTTTGCTCCTGTTGGGCATGACTGCACCGGAGAAAATGTAAGACTCCCATGGCAGTAAAAAAACGACGAAAAAGGTTTGCTGTTCGTTTTGAGCTGGGATTTGGTGCGCTCTTTGGTTTGGGTGTGGTGATTTTTTGTATTTTTTTGTGGATGTTTCTGCTGGGTGTCTGGGCCGGACAGACTGTTTTGTCGCCGTCATCCGCTGAAAACAAAAAATCAGCCCTGACCCGCCTGGCCGCCGATATCTGGCAGGATAGCGGATTAACATCTGATTCAATCGAGTCTACCGAGGATCCGTCGCCGCCGGAGCAAAAGGAACCCTCGCTGTTCTCTCTTCAGGTCGGCTCTTTCCGGGACCGAGATCGGGCGCAAAGCGCTGTTAACGAGTGGAAAAAAAGGGGCTATACGGCTTTTTCTTTTTCCGTCGATGAAAACGGGAAATCCAACTGGCAGGTTTTTGTCGGTCGGTTTGAGAATCTGGCTGATGCCAACGCCAGCGCTACCGCCTTGGAGCGTTCCCACAATGTCCGTCCCTATATTACCTTGCTGCCGGAAAAAAAGTTGAGGAAGTAAATTGTAGAAGGTAGAAGCTGGAAGGCTGAAGGTACCCCCTTTGAACCTTGAACCTTAAGCGAGCCCCCTGTATCTTGTTGGTTTTTTTTCTGTCTTCAACCTAAAAAATTAAAAAGAGATTTTTGCAGATGATCAGAAACGCCCGCATGGAAAATGTGAAGGCAATTTATGCCCTGCTGCTCCATTTTTCCGAAAAAGGATTGCTGCTGGGCCGTTCCTTGAGTTCCATTTATGATCATCTCCGGGATTTCCAGGTGTTTATTGAGCCGAAATCACATAAAGTAATAGGGGTTTGTGCCCTGCATATTGTTTGGGAAAATTTAGCCGAGATCCGTTCCCTGGCCGTTGCCGATGAAGTCCGTATCCAGGGAATCGGCACCGCCCTGGTGACTTCGTGTCTGGCGGAAGCCGACCGGCTTGGTATTTCCGATGTGTTTACCTTGACATACCAGCCGGTTTTTTTTGAACGGCTTGGATTTCATCTGATTGATAAAAAAGAACTTCCTCATAAGGTCTGGAGCGACTGTCTGAATTGCCCCAAGTTTCCGGACTGTAATGAAGATGCCTTGATGTGGCATAAAGAGACGTTGAAGGATCTGTAACAAGTTCAGGAGTACCCCATCTTCGCCCATTTCGGAGTCTACGCTTACCTGGCCTTCTCGAATAGCATTAGTATGCTTCGAAGTCCCAGGTAAGCGAAGACTCCGAATGAACAAATATGGGGCACTCCTGAACTGTTACACTACGGAGTTAAGGATAGTTTATAGTCCTACCTGAACAATGACGTTACAAGGAGATATAGATGTTAGGAAATATCCTGACCAAGGTTTTTGGCAGCAAGAATGACAGAGAGTTGAAAAAAATGCAGCCTCTGGTTGATGCCATTAATGTGTTGGAACCCGAGATGCAGCAGCTTGACGATACGGCCCTGGCCGCAAAGACCGTGGAATTCAAGGAACGCCTGGCTCAAGGTGAAACCCTTGACGATCTGCTTCCCGAGGCCTTTGCCGTGGTCCGTGAGGCATCGGTTCGTGTCTTGGGCCTGCGACCTTACGACGTCCAGCTCATCGGCGGTATTGTCCTCCATCGTGGACGAATTGCCGAGATGAAGACGGGTGAAGGCAAGACCCTGGTGGCGACCCTGCCGGTGTATCTCAATTCCTTGACCGGCAAGGGTGTTCATGTTGTAACGGTCAACGATTATCTGGCTCGTCGAGATCTGGAGTGGATGGGAGTGCTTTACAAGTTTCTGGGCCTTTCACTTGGCACAATTCTTCATGACATGGACGATCAGGCTCGTCGTGAGGCTTATCATGCCGATGTCACCTATGGCACCAATAATGAGTTCGGTTTTGATTATCTCCGAGACAATATGAAGTTTGCCAAGGAGGATTTTTGTCAGCGCGATTTTAATTACGCTATTGTCGACGAGGTGGACAGTATTCTGATCGATGAAGCCAGGACACCGCTGATTATTTCCGGCCCGGCCGACATGAACACGGAACTCTACAACGAGGTGAACCGGATCATTCCCAATTTTAAAAATGACGTTCACTATACTGTTGATGAGAAGGCAAAATCCCTGGCCATGACTGAAGAAGGGATCGCCTTGGGCGAAAAGCTTCTCGATGTCGACAATCTGTATGATCCGGCCAACATCGAGTGGCTTCATCATCTGAATCAGGCCCTGAAGGCCCATTATCTTTTTCAGCGGGATGTGGATTATCTGGTTCAGAACGGTGAGGTGGTCATTGTTGACGAATTTACCGGCCGGACCATGCCCGGCAGGCGTTACAGCGACGGGCTGCATCAGGCGCTGGAGGCTAAAGAGGGGGTGAAGGTCGAGCGCGAGAACCAGACCATGGCCTCCATCACCTTTCAGAATTATTTCCGTATGTACGGCAAGCTGGCGGGCATGACCGGCACCGCCGACACCGAGGCCCCCGAGTTTAAGAAAATTTATAATCTGGATGTGACGGTTGTCCCCACCCATCATCCCATGGTCCGTGACGACTTTGCCGATGTTATTTACAAAAACGCGGATGCCAAGTACCGGGCCGTGATCAAGGAGATTACGGACCTGCACAAGAAAGGCCAGCCCGTGCTGGTGGGTACCATTAATATTGATATTTCCGAGAAAATTTCCCGAATGCTGACCAGGGCCAAGGTGAAACATTCGGTCTTGAACGCCAAGCACCATGAACAGGAGGCCGAGATCATTACCGAGTCCGGCCAGGCCGGTCATGTGACCATTGCCACCAACATGGCGGGACGCGGTACGGATATCAAGCTCGGAGAAGGGGTGACTGGGCTTGGCGGTCTCCATATTCTCGGCACCAGCCGTCATGAATCGCGGCGCATTGACAATCAGCTTCGGGGCCGATCCGGCCGTCAGGGTGATGCGGGTTCTTCCCGGTTTTATCTGTCCCTGGAAGATGATCTGCTCCGTATTTTCGGCTCCGACCGTATTTCCGGCATTATGGATAAGCTTGGCATGGAAGAGGATGAGCCCATTGAACATTCCATGATCAGTAAGGCCATTGAGAATGCCCAGCGCAAGGTGGAAGGCCATAACTTTGACATTCGTAAGCATCTGTTGGAATATGACGATGTCATGAACCTGCAGCGCGAGGTGATTTATAAGCAGCGCCGGCAGGTTTTGTCCGGTGAGGATGTTAAAGATGTTGTTGAGGACATGATTGATGACCTGAGCGGCAGTCTGGCCGAAGAATTTTTTGACTCCCAGATTCCTTCCGTGGATTGGGACTGGGAAGCGTTCTCCGAGCGGATGCCGGCCGTCTTTGGTCTGGAAAGTGAATTTGCTGAAGAGGAGCGGACTGATCTTGACCAGGAAAAATTGGCGGAAATGATCCGGCAAAGGGTGCGCAGTGCCTATGAAGCAAGGGAGCAGGAGCTCGGTTCCGAGACCATGCGTCATCTGGAACGGGTTATTCTTCTCCAGATTGTTGACACTCACTGGAAGGATCATCTGTTGGGAATGGATCATCTCAAAGAGGGAATCGGCCTGCGCGGTTATGGCCAGAAAAATCCGCTTCAAGAGTATAAGAAGGAAGGCTTTGAGATGTTCATGGCCATGATCGACAGAATGAAAGAACAGACTGTCTCAACCCTGATGCGTATTCAGGTGGCCAGAGAAGAAGAGGTGGAACGGCTTGAAGAGCAGCAGCGCCAGCGGCGCCGTGAAGAACAGGACATGTTGATGAGCCGCAGTGATCAGGCCGCTGAGGAACGTAAACCGGAACCGGTCAAGCGGACCGGAAAGAAGATCGGACGTAATGCGCCGTGTCCCTGCGGCAGTGGCAAAAAGTATAAACGCTGCTGCGGGCGGAAAAAATAGGATTGGTTGAATTGGTTTAACTAGTTTGATTAGTTAGGTTAGTTGGATTGGTT
>JAYEPA010000108.1:6975-11149 GCA_034723545.1 Thermodesulfobacteriota bacterium
AGATCGGACGTAATGCGCCGTGTCCCTGCGGCAGTGGCAAAAAGTATAAACGCTGCTGCGGGCGGAAAAAATAGGATTGGTTGAATTGGTTTAACTAGTTTGATTAGTTAGGTTAGTTGGATTGGTTGAGAACCAGTTCAACCAGTTCAACCAGTTTAACCAATGAAACAAGTTAAACCAATGAAACTAACAGTAAAAGGATTTAAGGCAGCTGCTGTAAAGGCAGGCATTCGCGGCAAAGATCGGTTGGATCTGGGCATGATCTATTCGGAAGTTCCGGCTGCGGCGGCAGCGGTTTTTACCACAAGCAGTGTTAAAGCCGCCCCGGTGGTTCTGGGAGCGGAAAAGTTAAAATCCGGCCAGGCCGCCCAGGCCCTTGTGGTCAACAGCTCCATTGCCAATGCCTGTACCGGAGCACAGGGCATGGAGCTGGCCGGAGGAGTTGCTGGTCTCGCGGCCCGGTCACTTGATATTTCCGAAAATCTGGTTCAGGTCTCCTCCACCGGAGTGATCGGAGAACAGCTTGATTTTTCCTGTTTTGAAGAGAACATGGACCGTCTGGTCGGGGAATTAAGCGAAGACAACTTCATGGCCGTGGCCCGGGCCATGATGACCACCGATACTGTGGAAAAAACCGCTTTCCGCAGAGTTGAGATCAACGGCCGAGAAGTCAGACTTCTCGGCCTGGCCAAGGGCGCCGGCATGATTATGCCCAATATGGCCACGATGCTTTGTTTTGTGGTCACCGACGCGGCTGTTTCGGCCGATCTTCTTGGCCTCATGCTCAAAAAAGGCGCTGATCAATCCTTTAACGTGATCACGGTGGACGGTGATACCAGCACCAATGATACGGTGCTGGTTATGGCAAACGGCCTGGCTGGAAATTCACTACTTACCGGGATGGACCAGGATGGAGCCGGTGTTTTTCAGACAGCCCTTGATGATCTGTTAAAGGATCTGGCCCTGCAGATTGTCGCGGACGGCGAAGGGGCTACCAAGCTGATCACGGTGAGAGTTAATGGTGCGTTAAATCGGGCAGAGGCGGAACAGGCAGCCCGGACCGTGGCCAACTCCGCTCTTTTTAAAACCGCCTGTTTTGGCGAGGATGCCAACTGGGGCCGGATCATTGGAGCCCTGGGGAGAAGCGGGGTTGATTTTGACCCTGAGCGGGTGGATATCGGTTTTGATGATGTGCTGATGGTTCGTGAAGGGCTTGGCTTGAAGGAAAATGAAGAGCAGGCCACAAATGTTCTGAAGCAAAAGGAGTTTTCGGTCAATATCGACCTCAAGAATGGTTCCGGGTCTTCCGAGGTTTATACCTGCGATTTTTCACTGGATTATGTCAGGATTAATGCCGATTACCGGACGTGATCCATTGCTTGATTTCAGATTTCAGATTTCGGAATGCGGATTTTGGTTTTGTTCGTTCATTCCCCATTCCGAAATCCAAAATCCGAAATCCAAAATGATTTATTTGTTATATTTTTCCTCGCAGGACAGTAATATTTCTTTCTGAGCATCCATCAGTATTTCTTTTGCCTGTTCAATATCCCTGGTGATCTGGGCCACCAGCTCGTCCGGCCCGGAGAATTTTTTTTCGTCCCGCAGAAATTGCAGCAGATTGACCTTGATCGGCTTTCCGTAAATATCCTCATTAAAATCGAAAATATGCGTTTCGGCCGACAACGATTCCTCGCCAAATGTCGGGTTATAACCAATATTCAGCACCCCACCGTAGCATTTGCCATCATAGATGACCTGGGTGACATAGACGCCGTGCCTGGGACAGAGATCTTCTTCCGATATCTGCAGGTTGGCCGTGGGGAAACCGAGTTCAGCCCCGCCGCGCTGTTTGCCCACCTGCACCTCGCCCCGGATCTGGTAATACCGGCCCAGCAGTTTTCTGACATCCCGCATCCGTCCCTGGGAAACAAGTTTTCTGATTTCAGTGCTGCTGGCCAGGACATCATCAACATAATAGGCTTCCACCACGGTGACCGGAAAACCTTTTTGTTCACCCTGTTTTTTGAGAAATTTTATATTGCCTTCCCGTCCCTTGCCGAATGCATAATCATAACCCACCACCAAATCCTTGACGCCAATGGTCTTGATTAAGACTTCGTCTACGAAAGTCTCTGCCGGAGTCTGGGCAAGTTCCTTTGTAAAAGGGAGACAGATGAGAACATCAATTGAAGCAAGCGCTATCAGCTCCTGTTTCTGCTCGCATGTGGAAATGAGCTTGATGCCGATATCAGGCCGGACAACCTTCAGCGGGTGAGGTTCAAAGGTGATGGCCACGCTGGTTCCTTTGTTTTTATAGGCCCTGCTGACCACCTCGCTGAACAGGACCTGATGGCCTACATGGACTCCGTCAAAATTGCCGATTGTCACATGGGCTTGGGGGATCGGAGTGGTGATTTCGGCAAGATCGGTATATATTTTCATAAATCGGATATCTCCGGTTACAAGTTGTTTCGTGGATTTATGTGAAGGTCTGTGTAAAATACAGCGGATCTTATCATGCTTGTTTTTTACAGGCCCTGAGACTCAAACAATTTAAGACCTTCGGGCGTTGTTGTCAAACCCGGGGGCCCGGTAAAAAGTAAAAGCTTGGTCTGAGAGATTTATTTGCCCCTGTACATATATGTCCGCAAAACAGTGTTGATAAAATCCTTGACAAATACCCTGTGAAATAATTATGTTGCTCATCTCATCAAATGCCGAAGTGGCGGAATTGGTAGACGCGCTAGGTTCAGGGTCTAGTGTCCGTATGGATGTGCGAGTTCGACTCTCGCCTTCGGCACCAAATGAATAATTAAAAGTACTTACACGTTACGTTGTAAGTACTTTTTTTATTTCCCCTCCAGTCATTTGAGGATTGTGTAGCGCTGTGAATTTTTACAGATTGAGTTACCCTTTTTCTTTGACGGAATTCCATGGATAAAGATGCTTTGCCGGTGAGCGCCGCATTCTGCCGGACCTATCAACAGGCCAGCCTCTGGTCACTCGTTCTCAGCGCCGAGAACCAGCGTCACAGCCTGGAAAAGTACCAGGGAGGTTGGTTAATTCTGGTTCCTGAAGAGGGTCTTGATCATGCCCGGCAATCGATTGTCAGTTTTGAAAAAGAAAATGAGAACTGGCCGCCGCCTAAGGAAGAAAATGTCGGATTCGGTCTCTTCAAAGATCGGCATCCTCCCACTGTTTTGATCATGGGAGCTCTGCTTCTTTTTTTTGGAATTACCGGGGAGTGGGCCGACCAGGGTCATTGGTTTGATGAGGGCGCGGTGCGTGGCAGACGTATTTTGGAGCATGGCGAATGGTGGCGCGTTCTGACCGGATTGACCCTTCATGCCGATCCGGTACATGTCTTCTCCAATGCGGTTATCGGCGGTGTTGTCATTCATTTCCTGTGTAAAATTCTCGGCAGCGGACTGGGCTGGCTGCTTGTTCTGTTGGCTGGCTGTCTGGGGAATTCCATCAACATTGTTTTTCGGGGTGAGTTCCATAACTCCGTTGGTTTTTCCACCGCTGTGTTTGGGGCAATCGGTATCCTGTGCGGTATCCAGGTGAAACGACGCCAGGGAATCAAAGGTCTGCTGCTTCCCCTTGGGGCGGGATTGAGCCTGCTTGCCATGCTGGGTTCCGAGGGCGAAAGAACGGATTTTGGCGCTCATCTCTGGGGTTTGGCCTCCGGCATGCTCACGGGCACAGTAATTGCGTCTTTGCCTGTTGTGTTACGATGGAGTCTCAGCCCCAAACGGCAATTTATTCTCTTTGTTATTTGTATTCTTGCTGTTTACTCTGCCTGGTGGCTGGCATTGAGAAGCTGAGACCTGGCTGCCTGGATTGATGTGTTGCCAACGAATATAAAGTTTGACTTTTTGCCAAGCCGTTATTATTTGATTATAGAGAAAAAAAAATTGTGATTACCAACGAACTTCAGCCATAATTAGTCACGGTGCTGTAGGAGCCCGGTCCTCCGGGCGATAAAGGGTAAATTTTTGCTCAGAGCCCCTTATCGCTCACAGGGGTGAGCTCCTACGTATCAAGCTATTCGTGCCCCACCCTACGTTTTTCGGTAGCTATTACATATGAGGCTGAAGATTAGTGGTAATCACTAAAAAAATAGACAAAGAGACTGGAGACGCGTTGTCGTTGACGGAATCTTTAATTT
>JAYEPA010000108.1:11249-14104 GCA_034723545.1 Thermodesulfobacteriota bacterium
ATTTCATTAAGAGAAAATAGAGGAACCATATGGCCTGGGATGACCAGCAACCCCAATGGGGAAAAAAGAAAGGCCCCTCGAGTCCGGAGGAGTTCATCGCTGCCTTGTTAAAGAAAATTAAGGATAATTTTGCCGGCGGCGGCGGTCAGGGCGGAGGACAGGGTGGGGAGCCGCCTTCTTCCGGTGGCAAACAACCCCCTAATATGTTGAGCAGTCTTTTGAGGATCGGTTCAATTATTGCGATTCTCTTTTTGTTGCAGATTGTTTATTCCTCATTTTATACGATTGAACCCGGCGAGAGGGGTGTGATTACCCGGTTTGGCAAGTTTGTGAAACTCGCCAATCCTGGCCTGAATTTCAAGATTCCTGTCATTGATGCCGCCATTAAGGTCGATGTGGAGACGGTGCGGAAACAGGAATTCGGTTTTCGAACCAGGATCCCGGGCCGGAAGTCAGTCTATGAAAAGCGGGGTTATGACTCCGAGTCCCTGATGCTCACCGGTGATAAAAATGTAATTAATGTAGAGTGGATTGTCCAGTATAAGGTCCAGGATCCGTTTAATTTCGTTTTCAGGGTGCGCAATGTGGATCAGTCGGTGCGCGATGTTTCGGAGATGGCCGTGCGCAGGGTGGTGGGTAATCATGATTTTGATTATGTGCTTTCCAACCGGGAAATACTGGAAGCCTCGGCAGTCAAGGAACTGCAGGCGGTCTTGAACAGTTATAAAAGCGGCGTCAAGATTGTCACGGTTAAGTTCCAGGATGTAAATCCGCCCGAAACGGTCAAGCCTGCTTTTAACGAGGTGAATGAGGCGGACCAGGATATGAAGAGACTGGTCAATGAGGCCGAGGAAATCTATAATAATGTGATTCCCAGGGCCCGTGGTAATGCCAAGAAAATTCTGGAAGAGGCCCATGGTTATGCCGTGGAGCGGGTCAATCTGGCGAAAGGTGAAACAAACCGCTTCCTGGCTGTGCTGAAGGAATACAGAAGAGCCAAGGATGTTACCCGTAAGCGGATGTATCTTGAGACCATGGGACAGATTCTGCCGTCTGTATCTGATATTTATGTCATTGATGAAAAACAGCGGGCATTGCTGCCCTTTCTTGATATTACCGGCAGCAAAGGGTCCAGTGTGTTGAAAGGCCAGGCGAATTAATTTTAAAAATAGTCGCCTGCGCTGAAGGCTTATGTTGTCAGCCATCAGTTTATTAACGTGAATAGTTTAAAAATAGAGCAGAGGAGCACCCTGTGGATAAAATAGTCAGATTTTTTCTGATCGGCCTGGTTCTTGTGGCTGCAGTAACAGTGTGGGACGGATTTTATATGCTGTCCGAGGAACAGCAGGTTGTGATTACCCAGTTTGGCAAGCCGGTTGGTGAGCCGGTGACAACGGCTGGTCTTCATTTTAAAACGCCGTTTATTCAGGATGTGACCACTTTTGACAAAAGGATTCTTATCTGGGACGGTGATCCGAATCAGATTCCGACAAACGATAAAACTTTTATTTATCTGGATACCACCGCCCGTTGGCGAATATCCGAACCTCTTATTTTCCTGCAGGCGGTGAATAATGTCCCCAGGGCCATGACCATTCTTGATGATATCATCGACAGTACGGTGCGTGATCTGGTCAATAAGAATGATTTGGTGGAGATTATTCGCAGCTCGGACTGGATCCAGGGAGAGCGGGTCAGTACGGTTGCCGGTAAACGCAAGGAAGAGGCAATCGAGTTTGGCCGTGATAAAATTGCGGAGATGATTTTTGAATCCGCTTCCACTCTGACGCCGAAATATGGCATCGAACTGATTGATGTCATGTTCAAAAGGGTGAATTATATCGAGTCGGTCCGTCTCAAAGTGTATGAACGGATGATTTCCGAGCGTAATCGGATTGCTGCGGAAAAAAGAGCCACGGGCGAGGGCCAGAAGGCAGAGATTCTTGGTAAGGTGGATCGGGAGTTAAAGGTGATCACTTCGGAGGCCACCCGTAAGGCCCAGGAAGTTAAAGGAAAGGCGGATGCCCAAGCCGCAAGTATTTATGCCGAGGCCTATAACAGAGATCCTGATTTTTATGCTTTTTCAAAAACCCTTGAAACCTATGGCAAGACAGTGGGAAAGAATACCCGCCTTATTCTCTCCTCGGATTCAGAATTTTATAAATATCTGAACGAAAAATAGATTTTGAACTGCTAGGTTCAGAGGGACAAAGGGACAAAGGGGTTTTTCCCCTCAGTCCTTAGCTCCTTCCCTTTGAACCTTTGTCCCTTTTTTTACCCCTCTGCCCCTTCTTTTCCTTTTTCTCCCATTGCCGCAAATGACAGGCGATGCTTGGTTGAGTCAAAGGGAATCCTTCCTTTTTTATCCAGTTTTTTCCGAAAAAGATCAATCTGGGAGTCGGTTTTTATCTGATCCCGTTCAAGCTGGTTGAACCTGCAGTTGCAGTTTGTGAGCTGGCCGTTGCACCAGGGACAGATTTCCGTGGGACAGCCGAATGTATGGTGTTCGCCATCTGCGGCATGACAGACGGGGCAGAGATTTTCATCCTGGCATGACGGCTTGTATTCGTCGAAAAGAGCCGGGTCGGCGAGTCGTTTGTTCAGGCTTTTGTTGTCGCTGTAGCCAAAAAAATCCAACAGGGTCTTGTCCCACTTTTCTTGCGTGTCCGGACCCAAGAATTCGGCCTTTTCCCGGTTGACCAGATAGATGTAGTTGCCAAGCATTGTTGAGGCGCGGATGAGGAAGGACCCCTGCTTGCGGTCCAGGAGACGCAGCGAGAGAATCAGGTCATCCTCCGCCTCCGGCAGAAAGCTGTAAAAGGCATGAAAGAGGTTCAGGCCGATGGCGTCGTTTT
>JAYEPA010000109.1:0-3700 GCA_034723545.1 Thermodesulfobacteriota bacterium
ACTATTAATAAAGGATTTGGCCCTTTTCTTTTGGAGCATCAGCAGTGGCTTTATCCTTTCCCCCAGCACCATCTTCATCATAAATATCAGCCTGAAAAAGAAATTGCCATGCTCACCGGACGTGGTGACATTTAAACAGACCTTGGGAACAATGCCATCCTGCTTGACTCTGACGCGCGTAACCCATGAAAATACATGTGTTTTACGCATTATTGTCAAGCACAGGTGCGATAAACTTGACAATTGTACGAGAAACACATAGACTAATTATGGGTTTCATGAATTTTAGTCAAGGATGTTAAAAATGAAGCATGATGAATTCTTCCGCAAACATCCAGTATTCACTGGCAAAGAGCTGGACATGCATTTGTCGGCCACGGGGAAATTAGGCCACCGGGCCAAAGAGTCCCTTCTGGCCTACCACCGAAAAACAGGGCATGTCGTTCTCGTGCGACGTGGATTGTATGCCGTTATCCCGCCAGGTGCCGATGCCGATTCATACCCGATCGATCCCTTTCTTGTGGCTGCGAAAATGACAAGAGATGCTGTTCTATCACATCACTCAGCCTTAGATATTCACGGGCGTGCATACTCAGTCCAGGAGCATTTTACCTATTCAGCTTCCCGTCCTTTACCACCTTTCACCTTCCGCTCAAATGTTTTTCGAGGAGTGAAATTTCCTCAGGCCCTTCGTCACGTTGGTAAAGAAAAATTCGGCGTTGTAATCATGGATCGTGCCGGAATGGAAATCCATGTCACCAGTCTAGAGCGGACACTGGTGGATGTTCTGGACCGACCTGACCTTTCGGGAAGCTGGGAGGAAATTTGGAGGTCCCTGGAATCCGTCGAGTTCTTTGATCTCGACAAAATGGTGGAATACACTCTCCTCCTAAAAAATGCCACCACTGCCGCCAAGGTGGGTTTTTTCTTGAAACAACATCGTGAATCATTAATGGTCGAGGAAAAACATCTCAAACCACTTCAAGAACACCGGCCGCGACAACCGCATTACTTGGACCGTGCCAATCGGAAGTCAGGCCGCCTTGTCTCGGAATGGAATCTTGTGGTGCCGCAGGACTTACTGGACCGGACATGGGGAGAAGTGCTGTGATAATATCACATGAAAAACTGATCGCTGAAGCGGAAGCAACAGGATTCAGACCAGAATTGCTCGAAAAGGTAGCTCAGTTATTGGGGCTTCTCAATGCTCTTGGCAGCCACCCTTTCTTAAAAGGTAAACTGGCTCTAAAGGGTGGAACCGCTTTAAACCTTTTTGTCTTCGATGTTCCCCGTCTTTCTATTGACATTGATCTGAACTATCTGGGAACCGAGGATCGCAAATCCATGCTTGCCGAACGTCCACAAATTGAGCTGGCAATCCAGGCCGTATTTGCCCGGGAGGGCTTTACTGTCAGGCGTATGCCGGAAGAGCACGCCGGCGGCAAATGGTCGTTGCGTTATCAGAGCGCTAGCGGGCTGACCGGTAATCTCGAAGTGGACCTCAACTTCATGTTTCGGGTTCCGTTGTGGCCGGTTACGATTTTCGATTCCCATCAGGTGGGAACCTGGCAGGCTACTGGAATACCAATGCTGAATATTCACGAATTAGCAGCGGGCAAACTGGCGGCATTACTGGCACGCAGGCAGGCAAGAGACCTGTTCGACAGCCATAGAGTTCTACATATGGAAAATCTCAATCATGACCAGCTGCGCACAGCCTTCGTCGTATACGGAGCCATGAACCGTAAGGACTGGAGAACGGTTTCTGCCGTTGATGTTAATTTCGACGCAAGCGAATTGGCCAGGCAATTGATCCCTACTCTGCGCGCTTATACATTTACGGGGGGAGAGAATGACGCCGAATATGGCTCTCGTCTTGTGGAAGAGTGCCGGCAGGCCCTGTCGGCGGTATTACCCTTCACAGAGGCCGAAAAAGCATTTCTTGATCTGCTGCTTGACCGAGGAGAGATCGACTCGACAATCCTGACAGCCGATCCAAGTCTTCAGAAGCGTATTCAGGTACAACCACTTCTTGAATGGAAGGCAATTAATGTCCGCAAACATAGAGGATTGTCATGATGGGACGAATAGCAAAGTTTATTTCCAAATAAACGAAGAAACAGAAAAAAACCGGCTACTCGCCGAAAAAAGAAGAAACAGCGTGTAAAAAGAAACGAAGAAACCTCAAGCTCAACCCGCTGAGTTGGGGGGATAACACAAACAACTTGACAGGCACCGGTACTTTCACTATGAAAAACAGAGGTTAGGCATCTAAAACAGTTGACAGGAAAGACTTGGGTAAAGAAGGAAATGTCTCAAAACGCCGTAATCCACTCATTGCCGAATTGCTACGCCGCATTCGGATGGTTGAAGCATGGGGCCGTGGTATGCCGCTGATTTAAAAAAATGAGCCTAATGTAAAGTTCAGATCGGAGGAGGCAAAGGGGACTACGGATAAAGCACTGTTCACTACAGGAAAAGAAAACGACTTATTCAGTTTTTTGAGCGGGCAACCTGAAGCAACCATCCCGGATAAGCCCCGCAGCAGCAAGCAGAGACATCAGCTATTAGACCGGAGAAAACAGATTTTGGAAATATCTTGACTTTCAGAGTTCGGAAGATTTAGGTTTTTTCTCAAGTAAAAATGTGCAAAATTGCCAATATGCTCAAGTTTAACACGCCGAAATTATTGTAATAATTTAAAGAAATTATGCAAAAAAAATGTACACTTTTACTTGAGAAATAAATTTGTTGTAATTTCAACTTGTTACGATAAAATTTCCCGATTTCTTCCGAACTCTGACTTTATGGAAGTTAATTTAAACAGAGGTCAAATGAGACCCACGTAACACAGGTATAAGTATGGACGAAAAGGAATTGCAAAAATACCTGCAGCGACTCTACCCGATTGAGAATGAGGGCTGTGAGTGGAAAGAGTTTAAAAAACTCAAACATGCCGTCTCCGGGAAAAAGGGAGAAGACATCATTTCCTATTTGTCGGCTCTTGCTAATATGCAAGGTGGTCATCTCATCGTCGGTGTTAAAGATAAAACACTGCATATTATCGGTATACAGGATTTTCATGATTACACCCCTGAAAATATCCGCCAACGAATATTGGGGAAGTGCCCGAACCTGGATTCTGAAAAATTTACAATAAAAAGTTTCACGACTGATGATACAGGGAAAACTGTATGGATTTTCAATGCACCGCACCATCTCCCACGCCTCCCTGTTTATGCCCATGATCAAGCATGGCAGCGCATTGGTGACAGCCTTGCTTTTTTGCGCTCCGAGCGGTTGGAGTCGATTCTGGCTGAGACAATAGAAGAGGTTGATTGGACGGCCGAGACTGTAGCCGGAGCCTCTCTTGAAGACCTTGACCCGGCAGCGGTCAGTAAGGCTCGTGAAAAATTCATCGAAAAAAATCAGAATGCATCTTTCTCATCTGAAATTGCGGACTGGGATGATCGAACCTTTTTGAATAAGGCTAAAATTACCATTAAAGGAAATATTACCCGCGCAGCACTTCTCCTCCTCGGTAAGAGTGAGGCAAGTCATTTTCTCTTGCCAAACCCGGCCCAGATAACCTGGAAACTGGAGACAGAGGAAAGGGCTTATGAGCATTTTTCTCCCCCTTTCCTGCTTTCTTCTACAGCTGTTCTTCGCTGCATACGGAATATCAAGTATAAGATCTTCC
>JAYEPA010000110.1:0-81331 GCA_034723545.1 Thermodesulfobacteriota bacterium
AAACTCGGTCTGTAACTGTTCAGATGTGCTTCATATTCGTTCATTTTGGGCTTTGAAGCATACTAGTGTTATTCGAGAAGACCAAATATGGGCGAAGATGGAGTGCAGCTGAATAGTTACCTGATATTTTACAAAAAATACGGCAAATCCGTGACCCAACATAAAAAAATCAAATGTCAAAAAAAGAATATGACCTGGAGGAATAAAAAAACATGGCTGTTCTGACCGGTGATATTGCAACTATGGTTTGTAAACCCCATATTGATCCAGAGATGGGTGAGGTGGTGTTGAACGGTAGGATGCTGCAATTCTTGATGAAACTTGACGGCAGCAAGAACCTCGGTTCCATGGCTGAGATGTTGGGTGTGGATCTTAATACAGCCAAAGATATATCTGCCAAACTTCTGGACTTTAACCTTATCAGCATTATCGGTGGCAGCGAGCCCATGCTACCCGGAAATTTTTTTGATTTTATAACGGAAAGGCTTGCCATGATAGCCGGTCCCATTGCACAGCTTATGGTGGATGATGCCATCCAGGATCTGGGAGGCGAGAAACGGGAAATTCCCAAGAACAAGGCGATTGAGCTCATCGATATTTTTTCCCGGCAAATTTCGGATGATGAACAGCGGGCTGTATTTATTCAGGTTGTGATGAAGAAATTAAACGAGATCAATTGATCATCGTATCCGTAAAATGGAGGAGTTATGATCATTTTTTGTGAAGAATGCAGTAAAAAATATAACATTGATGAAAGTAAAATTGTCGGTGACAAAGGACGTTGCAAGTGCCGAAGCTGCGGCCATATCATGGAAATTTCCAAACCGCAGTCCGCACCGGAAAGCGTCTCAGAAGACCTTGCTTCTTTTGAAATGAGCCAGGAGTCCAATCCCGCACCTGAACCGTCAGAGGATGTGACAGATATGAAAGGTGAGGAAGCTGTGCAGCAGACTGAACAGACAAAAAAAACTTTCAGTTGGCAGGGCTTAAGTCTCAACAAAAAACTTTTAATCAATTTCACCGGATTCATGGTCACTTTAGGTGGTTTATTGATCTACATTTACATGGAGTTTGTTCCTGGTCTGCTGATGGAGCAAATCGATTTACGGACTTACACAGTTTCCCAGGCGTTTAAGGCTGCCATTGCCCAGCCTCTCCTGCTGAAAAATTATCTCCAGGTTAACAAAATAACCGATGAAATTTCTCGTCTGCCCGGGGTGGCCTATGTGTCTGTTGTCAATGCAAAGGGCATTGTTGTTGCCGGAATGCTTGGCGAAAAAAATCGTTTTTCCCCGGATTTTGTCGATCAGGTTAAGCAAAAAGGATTTCCACGTGAAATAGTGTCTCAAAATCAGTTGACAGGGACGATGTCGCACCAGTCCGGAAATCTGGTGGCCGGAGGTCAGGATATTTATGATGTGGCTGTTCAACTCAATGAAACCGGTGGAGAAGTCCATGTCGGCCTTTTTTTAGAAGATATCAGCAAACAGCATGTTATGGATATTGTCCCCCTTCTGATCGCTTTGGGCACATTGCTGATCATTGGAGCATTAAGTTTTCTGCATCTGGCAAATTCGATTTCAAAACCGATTCGGGAGCTTGCCGAAGCCTCACAACGCATCAGCCTGGGAGAACTTGATTTGCCAATAAAAATTAAAGGAAGTGGGGAAATTGTTGAGTTGGCTTCGGCTCTGGAAAGAATGCGCTTTTCAATCAAGTCAGCCATGGAGAGATTGAGGCGGAGATAATATCATGAAACAGACAATGCTGTTGATTTTTTTTCTTTCACTTTTGCCACAATCTGTATTTGGTGAAACCTGGCATATTTCCATGCTGCCTCGCTATGATGCCGACGAAATCAGTAGACGTATTACTCCCCTGGCGGCACATCTGTCCCAAAAGCTCGGTGTCAGTGTCGAACCCCTGCTGATGAGTAACTTCAGTGAATATACCAGCCGCACAAAAAGAGGTGATGTGGAAATCGGATTTCAGAATCCCTACGTTTATACCCAGGTTGCCGATACACATGAGGTTGTGGCTATGGCAGTCAAGGGTAAAAACGGTGATAGGTTTCGCGGCGTCATCATTGTTCGGAATGACACTAATATAGACAGCCTTGATGACCTGAAGGGGAAAAATGTCGCTATTGTCGGGTTTTCTTCGGCAGGGGGATACCTGTCACAGAAATTAACATTGATGCGTCATGGTATTGACGTTGACAGGGACTGCCGACTGTCGGAAGCCGTGGAAAACAAACATGAGAATGTTCTGCTCTCGGTTTTCATCGGTGATGTTGACGCGGGATTTATTCGAGAATCAGCCCTATCCCAAGCTGAAAATTTTGTGCCTGTCTCACAGATTCGAATTGTGAATGAGTCGGCCTGGCTTGCCAACTGGGCTCTTTCCGTCAAGCGCTCTTTGCCGGAGCGGCAGAAAAATATCATCCGAAAAATTATAACGGATTTACAGGAGGAGGATGCGGTATTGAAGGCATTGAAAATTAAAAGCTTCAGGTCCGCAACCGATTCTGAATATGATTCGATACGTGTGGCAGCGGGTATGGAAAGGGAAAACTTAAAAAAATAAACATGATTATTATTCCAAAAGAAAAACCTGTTCTTTCCGGATTGAACAGTTATTACCTCAAAATTGAAAAGCTGGTTGAGCATTTTCAGGGTCAAATAGGCACTGGTGCCATTTTTTTTCGATCACCAACTGCCCAGGCAGTCATTTTTTTTGATCAGGACAATATTCTTAATGTCTATTTTCAAAATAAAACAAAATCCCTGCAGGGAAAAGAAGCGCTCAACACTCTGTCCAAGGCAGCCTACAATTTTATTGTGGAAATTTATGAGCTGGATCCGGATAGAATTCATTTCTGGGCTAATATGCCGGCTGCCCGCCAAATTCATCAGGGTCTCAGTACGGAGTTTGCTGATTTTGACGTTCTATTAAAAAAAATGACTGAGGAAAAGTTTACCGGTTTTTTTGATGTCAAATTGAATCAGGATCTGGGTGAAGGACTTCTCTTTTTCGATGATGGTGAGTTGATAGGAGGTTCGTGTCATCTGGCGGAAACAACTGATAGTGATCCCCACGAACAGCAGCTTACATTGATTCGCCACATCAGGAAGGAAGGAGCGGTTTTTCATATTTCAACCCTTGTTTTAAAAAAAGAAGAGATAAATTTTGCCTACAAAGAGGATTCTCCGGCGAGTTCATTTGATCTCCTCCAGGCTTTAGGTGAAATTCTGTACACCTTTGAAGGAATTGTTAAAAAAGAGAAAGCGTATGATTTTAATGTGTTGTTGAAACAGAAGTTTGTCGATAAGGCTCTTAAATATGATTTTCTTGATCCATTCGCGGCCGAGTTTTTTTATGAAGGCGGCAAAGTAATTTTTACAGGCCGTGAGGAACACAGGGTTGTGGCAAAAGGAGTAATAGAAGCCGTTCTTGAACTGGCGGACGAGCTGGATAAACGAGAACATCTTCTGCAAAGATTGCATATCTGGAGAAAAAAATATGGAAACCATTTTTCTGAGCTGGGACTCAGAGTGTAACGTTTTTACAGTAATGAGGATATTCAGCCGGATCGGGACGCGATGAAAAAGATTCTTTTTGTCGATGATGACAGGGAAGTCCGTCGTTTCTTTCAAAACGAGCTGGAACATTTTAATCTCCCTTTCTCGGCTCTAGTTGCCGAGGATGGTGTCAGAGCAATAGAAATTCTGCAACAGGAATTTATCTCTGTTGTTGTTACTGACTTGAAGATGCCAAGAATGGATGGTCTGTCTCTGTTAAATGCCATAACCCGTGATTATCCAGATATTTCCGTCATCATTATAACTGGTTATGCCACTGAAAAAATTAAAAAAATGGCCTTGCAAAGCGGGGCGGCCGGTTTTATCGAAAAGCCATTTAAGATTGAGAGGTTGATCGGCCCTATCAATGCGATTCTAAAAAATGAATCTGATGGTGGAACATTGCATGGAGTGACGCCCGGCATGTTTTTACAACTCGTTGAGATGGAGGAGAAAACATGTACTATCCGACTGACTGACGGGAATTCAGGTAAACAGGGAGTACTCTTTTTTGACCAGGGTCTTTTGCTCGATGCAAGAACCCCTACACAGCATGGTAAAGATGCCGCCTATGATATTTTCGCCTGGGATAATGTTTCCGTTGCCATTCAGAATATCTGTTTTCAAAAGCAGGACAGAATCAAAAGTGATTTACAGGGAATTCTTCTTGAGGCAATGCGCAGAAAGGATGAACAGGACCAAAATGAAAATGAGGTCATCTGGCTGAATAGTGAAGATGAAGATTCCACTGTGATGGAAATCAACCTTTCAAGTGATGTGGATGATCTCTCGGTGGAGGATGTGCGAAAGATGTTGATGGAAGAAATTGGCCAGGAGTGTTCACCTGAAGAAATTATTGCAAACAGTTCCTGGGATAATTTTCTCTCTTACAGTACACAGCTGGAAAAATATTTGGGAGGAGGCAAGTTGAAAGTTGGATTTGTTGATAACGGCTCCCCTGGAAATACTATTTTACTTCCCGGCAGGGAGACGATCATTTTGTCCATAAGTCCCGCCTGTCCGCGCGATAAAATTATGGATCTTTTCAGTCGGTAAATATGATAAATATTCGGCAGCACTCCACAGGAAGGCGATCAGGCTACTCAGCATACCAATGTATAGCTGATCAGCCCGCTTACCTCCCTGCGAAGCGCCCCGGAGGAAGTGCCCTTGGGGTGCACTGCCAAATATTCACAATTTGGTGGTTTTAGCTATTTTTCGGCATTAAACCGAATGCTTACTAAATATGAAGCAGCTTTTTAAAGATATTATAGCCATTGACGGCGTGAAAGGTGTTTTACTGTTTTCCGCTGAGGGACGGCTTCATTTTTATGAATTGAATTATCCTTTTCATGAAAATCCGGCCCGACAGGATTGGTCTTTTTTGACTTCAATGATGAAAGATGTTCGGGAAGCTGATCTAATTTATGAAAACAGCCGTTTTTATTTTCGATCAACAGCTACCGGTTATCTTCTGGTCGTGATGGAGAGAGCAACACCCATCTCTCTTATAAGGCTGTCCTGCGACATGGCCATACCTGCCTTAAAAAAACAGGCAGGGGCGCCAAAGGGTATTATGCGGTTCTTCAAACGTAAATAAGGGATGGGAATTAAATAAATTGCGTCAAATTAGTCGGATTTTTTCCGAGTCTCCCAGGCTCGCTACCTGTCGTATTCAAGGCGGGAGGAGGGCGCATAACCCAGTTACGTAAGTGACGAGCAACGAAGAAGAAGCAAAAAAGGCAATAATTTGGCGTAATATATTTAATGTACGTTCCCAAGGAGAATATGGTCATGAATTATGGCATAGATCAAGATAGATTAGTCGCAATAGACAACATTATAAAAGAGGATCTGATTGAAATAGGCGTTGACTACGCCATCATGATCGATACAGCCGGAAATACCATCGCAAAATGCGATAGTGGGGGACAAGATTATGATGTAGCGTCTCTCGCGGCCCTGGCTGCCGGGAATTATGCCACGGTGGATGCCATGGCAAAGATAGTCGGTGAACAGGAATTTTCTCTTCTTTTTCATAAAGGAAAAAACATAAGTATTCATTTCAGTACAATTAATGAAGAATTCTTGCTCATCATCTTATTTGGCAAGGA
Source organism: Thermodesulfobacteriota bacterium (assembly GCA_034723545.1). Classification (GTDB taxonomy): domain Bacteria; phylum Desulfobacterota; class Desulfobulbia; order Desulfobulbales; family SURF-16; genus JAGHCC01. Next base: position 5,696 of record JAYEPA010000110.1, read on the forward strand.
GGTATCACTCGGTTTTTTACGTCTGAAGGTGGCCGAGGCCATTGAAAAGATAAGAGGGCTCTGGAAATAATTACATTACGGAGTTAAGGGTAGTTTATAGCCCTACCTGAACAGTTTATTTTTTTTAATTAGATACGAGAAGGGGAACGAGTTGGCATTTATTAACATGAAAACCCGAGAAGTTCAGGTCAAGATAGTCTATTACGGTCCTGGCCGTGGCGGTAAGACCACGAATCTGGAATTTATCAATGAGAAGTTCCGGGAGCGTATCAAGTCCAAAATGATCAGTATCAAGACCCATGGCGACCGAACTCTTTTTTTCGATTTTTTGCCCTTTGATATCGGTAAAATTAAGGGATACGATATTAAGATTCAGATGTATACGGTACCCGGCCAGGTAAAATATAACGCCACCCGGAAACTTGTTCTTAAAGGAGTGGATGGGCTAGTCTTTGTCGCCGATGCCATGGAGGAAAGGAGAAAACACAATCTGCTTTCTCTGAAACAGCTGCAGGAAAACCTGACCACATACAGAAAGAATATTTTTAAAATACCACTAGTCCTTCAATATAATAAATTTGATTTAAAAGATCAGGATGTTCCTCTTTTGTCTCTTGCAACAATAGAACAGGATCTGAACGGAAAATTAAACGTTCCTTCCTTTGCCGCCAGTGCCTTAACAGGAGAAAATGTTGTCCCGACTTTAAAAAAGATTATTTCCGTCACAATGGCAGCGATACAGAAGGAATTGCGATAGTGACTGTCTGAAAATCCACTTTATACCGGAATAAAGAGATTTTGTAAAAAGTGGTTGTTTAGAAGAACGCGAAATAGGAGGTTGTTTGTGAACACGGATATCAGAAGCGAAGCTGAAGGCCAGTTTGAAGATCTCATGGGCGGATCTGTAGAAATGCCAGAAACGGCGGTAGAAGACTTCATGGTTGGGGATGTGCAAGAGGCCACATCCCCTGAAGAAGATCTCATGATAGACGATGTGGAAAAAATCGAAATTATTCCCGCCTCTGATGAGCAGAAAGTCAGTGAAACAATACAGGCTCTGAAGACAGCAGTATTAGCCTTTGAGTGGGAGATCAACGATGAAAACATGGAGAGATTCAATTTCGAGGTGAGCCACTTAAAGGGGATATGGCGCGATGACAAACTTCTGCAGATTTTTATTCAAATTCTCGAGGCCTTGGGGAAATATATCACTGGTGCCAGGGTAAAAGCGCATCCTGACTCGGTAAAACTTCTTCTTTCCGTTTATGAGGCTCTTGAAAAAGTCGTTACTTCTCCACGATTAACCCCCAGGGGGAAGAAAAAAATTCTCTATGCCGAAGTTGAAAAGTACGACGATTTAAAGGCTGAGATTACTAGCCGCCCGGAAAGGGTTCAGAAAACAGGGACTGAAGAACAAGCTGCCGAATCAGCGCCTGCCGGTGCATCATCGATGATGGCTTCACATGGTGGAGTTGGAGGTGATGAGCTTATTGTTGAACGTGGTGATCATGAGGAGTTTCCCGAGCTTGATGCCCGGCTTGATTCTTTTTTTGATGAAGAGTCCCTGCCGGACAGTGGGCATCATGGAGATATTTCCAGTTCTGAAGTGCCGGCCCATCCCGAAACTGAAAGTTGTCCGGCGGTGGATAATCTCATTGATGATATGTTTAGTGATGTCATCCACAAGGGAAAGAAGGATTCTGATGTTTCCCCTGAACAAGGATCGGCCGGAGAGGAGGACACTTTCCTTGTTGGAGAAGATGTTGACGATACCGTTGAGACGGTCACTTCCCTCGATGTGGACCAGGAGGTGATTCTTGGCGTCGCGGAAGAGGAGGAAGGGCCTTCCGTCATTGGTGACGTAGATTCTCTCAGTCTTGATCTTGGCGAAGAAGATCAGGAGATTGTTTTGGAAACAGCGGAGGAACAAAGTGAAGAATCAGTGGAGGGCATGATCGATGATTTTTTTGGCGAAGAAGATCAAGTCACTTCCCCTCCGTTACAATCAGAAGTTCCTGATACCTTACCCGCTTCGCTGGAAGAAGTCTTTACGGATTTAGCCGAGGCCGAACAGGTTGATGATGATTTGGCGGAGCGACTTTGCTCGGAAGTCGCCGAACTGCTGAAGGTCTTGCATGGCCAACCTTCATTGGTGACGATTGCCGCACTTCTCGCGTCCCTGAGCGGAGATCTAAAAAAAGGGTCTTTACCTTTCCGAACAAAGGCAACCGGTATCCTTCTTGAAATACATAAAAGTCTAATCGTAACGGTTGATGCAGACGACACTGAAGTTCCACAGCTTGTATCCAATGCCGTGAAAAAATATCTTCTCTGGAAGGAAGAGATGTTTTCGGTCCTCTCTTTGGGAGCTGAAAATTCAGAAGCCCAGCCAGACAAGATTGAGTCTGCCCAATCGGATAATGAAACTTCTGTTGAAGAGGAGGAGGGAATTTTACTTCTTGAACCCGAGGCCGAGGTTAAAGAAGAGGACGAAGACGTGAGTGGCATGGTTATGGCTGAAGAGGTTCCGGAGCAACTCTGCGATGTTTCGGGGGAAGAGCAGGTTGCCTCTGAGGCCGATTCTTTTCCCAAAGAAGGTATATGGTCAAAAATAAAAGGTATTTTTTCCAAGAAATAATTTTGATGAATTCGTAAAAACTATAGAAACCACAGAGTCCACAAAGGTAACTTGTTTTAATAATAGAGATTTCTCTGTGGTAAGAAAAAGATTTTTACGGATTCAACAATTCATCCAACTGATCACGGGCAAAAATAATCTCCGGGTCAAGGGCCAGAGCCAGTTGGAAAAAATGAATCGCCTCTTTATTTTTTTCAAGTTTTCGGTAGTTTACTGCAAGGTTGGCGTAATCTATGGCCGAAGAGGGTAAAAGTTCCACGGCCCGCTCAAAGTGGCTGATGGCCGTTTCGTACTCCTCCAGTTTAAAATTACAGACCCCCATGATGTTATGTATGTCATGCCTTTCTTCATCCACGGCCAGGCCTTTCTTCAGGACAACGAGCGCCTCGGCAAACAGACCGAGATTTTTCAGGCAATCTCCCATATAAGAATAGATATAGGGCAGATCTTCTTCCTCGGGATGAAGCTCCAGAGCCCGTCGCAGATGCTCAAGGGCTTCTTCCAGAGCTCCAAGGGAAATAAGATTTTTGCCCAGATAAAATTCAATGTAATAGGCCTGCGGTAGAACTTTTTTCATTCTTCGCAGATATTCATTCGAAAGCGCCGGATCAGCGACTCTCTCGGTGACAAGTTTGGCTGCAAAGAGACCCACATTGTGGATTCTGGATCTTTCCCGGAAATGAACGCCCGGCACAAAGACATAAACCGCCGGGATCTTGAGCCGTGGATGCGTGACATCAACAACATAGACTTCCAGACCCAGTTTCGCCAGGGCCGTCACACAATTTTCAATCTCCTCCCTGATATTGTCGCTGCTGATATCCACCATTTCCGTCACGGGAATCGATGATTTCCCGCCAGTCACATATTCGGCGTCTGTCATGGACAACGGCTTTGGCAGTCCGCTGGCAATGTAATTGGACTGGGAATTGAAATCGCCGGCCAGTTGCGCCACTTCTGTAATGGCGCGGATAATTGATTTTTCAGGATGAGGAGTAGTGCCTGCCGTAAAGACAATTTCACTCGATTCCGGAAAAGTGGCCCGGTCTATGGCCAGGGCCGCTACTGTGGGAATACCGGTATCCAGGGTGAAATCGTTGAGATAAAGTTCAATATTGCAGTTTTTAAATTTTTCAAGCAGGGCAATGGCCATGGGATCACGCAATGAATCCTTGTCAATGGCTGGTGTTTCCAACTTATCATGACACACCACGGCGGAAACATGTCGTTCCACAACTTCGCAAAGCCCCTGGCTTATTGCCTCTTCGAGTGTGTTGCCGGCCGAGGAGCCGTTAAATTCATTAATGGCATAAAACCAGCTGAAAGGGATTAGGATCTCTTCCTGATTATTGAGATTTGTGGCCCAGACCCATTGCATGGGAATGTCTGTCAGCAGTTGTTCCAGGATTTTCGGTGACGTTGTCTGGTCGTGGACGGACTGCAGCATTTTTTCCAGGGGCAGGAGAGGGTACCCTTTCTTTTTAATCCGGGTGTAACTTTCGGTGAAAAAATGATCCGTGTCCTGCATAAAGCTGAAGAAACTGAACCGTTCAGCCAGTTCCATGCAGGCGCTGGCCTGGGCCTGTTCCGGAGTGCTGCCCTTGCCCATCTGTTTTTTCGTGCCGACAATTTTTTCAGCATCCTTGCCACAGACACTGAAGTAAACCGGAATTTCAAGGCGGCCGTTGTCGATACGTTTCACCTCTTTTAAGACATCAAGATTTTCTTTTTTTAGTCTTTCCCAAAAATGCTTTACGGTTTCTTCCGGTGAACAGGCCTTGTCAAGATCCTGGGTATAGTTTTTAAAACAGTTGGTCAGGCGAATTGTTTTCTTCTGCATTGTTTTTTTCTGGTATCAAATATCGGATGTCAGGTTATCGGGTAAAGAGGAAAGCTGGTGCAAAGATTCACTGTCACCTTAATGTAAGCGATCACAGGCACCGAATCTTACCGCGATCAGGGCGTCTGACATAGAGGGGCTATAGTCACCCGCCCTGCTTACGGTAATCTCAGGCATCTGTGAACGCTTACAGAATAAGGAGTTACTCGAAAGTTTGGTGTTTTTACCCCGTGATTGGTTACATGCTTAATAGCATCAGTCTCTTAACGCTGGATTAAAATAGCCAAAGCGTAAATCTGGAAAAAGATTTTTCAACTTACTCAGCCAGTTCTGCATTCCCATGGGCTTTTGTTTGGGACGATACTGGACGGTTTCAAGGTACCAGTCCGGATCCATATTTAGATTGCGCAACTGGATTAGATCAGGCCGATAGAGATTGATAAGATCGCAAAGCGCTTGAAATTCATCCGGGTCATCCGTAAAACCAGGCAGAATGAAATAATTGAGGGATACAAAGCGGCCTGCTTTTTTCATGACCAAAATTGATTCCAGGACGTTTTTAAAACTAAAATCTTTTGGTCGGTAGTAGAGGGTATGGCATCCCTTGCGGCTACTGTTTATGCTGACTCGGATGGAGTCGAGTCCGGCTGCGGCAAGCCGCTCCACCGCCGCCGGCAGACTGGCGTTGCTGTTGAGATTGATTGTCCCGCAGTCTGTCTGTTTGCGGATCAATCGTATTCCTTTTTCCAGTGTCTCGGCCTGGAGCAGTGGTTCCCCCTCGCAACCCTGACCGAAACTTACAACACCTCCTTTTACCTGATTGAGATGTGGCACGGCAATTTCAGCAATTTCTCCTGGAGAGGGCACGAAACGGATGCGATCCTGGGTGGAAGGGCAGCACCCCGAGGCTTGCAGTGAAATGCAGCCCACACATTTCGCATTACATGCCGGCGAGGTTGGCAAAGGGGCCTCAAAACGGTTGAGAAAAAAATTTTTCGCGGCAGGACAGCCATAGGTCAGGCAACATTTGCCAAGATGCTGAATGAGGCGGTTACGGGGAAATTTATTTAATTTTTTTACGGTTTTTTCTCGAAGCAACTGTGGATTGAAACCTGCGAAATCCTGCCTGGGATCATTATCACTACGAAAACCGCAGACCCAGAATTGATCCTGATACCAGCCCACCGCAGTATAGGCAAAAAGCGGCAGCGGTATTGGCTCGGGCCTGATTTTTTCAAAGGCAGCGGTGTAAATCGCTGTATGGGCCGGCGCCATAAATGCCGCTACTGCCTGGATCCCTTCTCTAGCATCGTCAGGGCTGTTGTCAAGCAGAACAGGATCGCCGGTTTCCGGATCAATACCAATAGGCAGACGGTCCGGCAGGACAAAAAGATCGCTTCCCTCGGGCAGAGGGATCATTTCCGTGAGTTGTGGCTTGAAAAACCAGTGACCGCTTCGGCCGGCCATGGTGAGGCCCGGGAAATCCTTGATCTCACCCCTGCGATTAGCAAAGACAAGAGAGGGCTGCTTATCGGGATGAATCGGCTTCATTGATTAACGACTGGTAACTATTCAGGGAAGGTTAAAAATGCGCCTAAGCGCCATGCTGAACAGTTACAACGACTGGAGGTTTAAGGTGACTAAGAAACGGCACGGAGAATTGATTTTACTGCCGGGGGCGAATTTGATTCATTACCGAATCCACTGCTTTATAAACATCAAGATCATCGCCAAAAATATCTTGAATTTTTGGGTGTTTAATCAGGTCTTCAACAATGTATTGGAGGAGATAAAGACTGATAAAATTCGCATCGGGCACAAGCTGTCTCACCGGGGCGATTTTAAACTGGATGTCAAACTCCTCCATGTCCTGGAGTTTTTGAAAAAGTGCTGCAAAAACTTCACGGATGGCACTATCGGAGGATGTTTCAATAATGTGTTGATCCAGGAGGCGCTGCACCAGCTTCATCGCCAGTTCGTCAGCATATTTGCAGGCAGCCGACAACATGAAGCGTCTTTCTTTTTCCCGTTTCCTGTCAATGCTCCTTACAGCCCTGTCACCAGCACCGTAAGGATTGTGGGCATGATGGCCACCCATACGTATTTCTCCTGTAATGTAATAGTCTGTTATTTTAAAATTGTAAGATCTGAATTCTTGCGTACTTGTACACTTTGTAAAGTAATTCAGCCACAATTTTTTCTTGTTATCTGGGAAGTTCCAAGTCAACGACGAAAAGCAGCGTGATGAGATTATTTTTGCCTGTCAATTTCGTAACAGTTCACCAAGGGCTAAAATTTTTGTGGATACTCCTTATTGTAAAAGTTTACCAGTGCCCCAGATGTGTGCAGGTAAGCGAAACATAGCGAAGACTCCGAGCAGGCTGGCGAACTATAGTAAGCCTATGTGAGCTAGCCTGATCGTGCGCAGGTAGCGAGGGACGAGACTCCGGATGGGGTGCTGGTAATCTTTTACTCAATTTCATCCCGCAGCCATGCCTCGACCTCGGAGATGGTTGGCTGGCGTCCGGTACATTTAATTTCATCATTTATGATCAGGGCCGGGGTGCTGATCACGCCGTGACGCCAAATCTCATCAAGATCATGGATTTGATCAATATCCGCCTTGACTCCCAGACGCTGGAGGATATCAAAGATCATGCTGTTCAGTTTGTTACAGCTCACGCAACCGGGGCCGAGGATACGAATTGAAAGGCCTTGCTCATTGTTTTCCTCACTTGCACCGATATGTCGCAGATACTCCCGCTTCAGCGCCTCACGATAAGCGGTTTCAGCTTGGGGCGGGATATAATTTTGTCCGGCCATCTGTGAATAGATCAAATCAACGGCTTCCTGGACAGGTAGCCTCCTGCCTGCAGCCTCTTGAAGAGAAATATCCAGGCCAATTAAGCCGACGCTTGCGTTATCAATTTTAATGGTACGCTGATGTTGTTTCATGATCTAACGTCGACTCAACCCTTTAAAACAGACTCAACTGCGTCGCTTTGGATTTCTTTTTTCTCTTTTGGTGGATGATTTGCAGGTCTTTTGCCGGGAGCTCCCTGATGAATCGTGAAATATGCTGCCTGGCGGATTGTCCTCCACCTCGTCCGGTAGAACAGGAGAGGGTCAGTCTTTCCATGGCCCTGGTCATGCCCACATAAAAAAGACGCCGCTCTTCTTCAATATCTGTCCGCTCAAAGGCAAGATAAGGGGTCAGCCCCTCTTCGAGACCGGTGATAAAGACCGACGGGAACTCCAACCCCTTGGCTCCGTGCAAAGTTACAAGAGTTACGGCCTCCGCCCTGTCGTCGTAAATGGTGGATGTCCGATTGTGTCTGAGATGAGCGGCGAAATCGTTCAGGGAACGGAAAACCATGGCAAGTTCAAGGAGTCTTTTTGCCTGGGGACAGTCCGGCTTGACATGAAGAAAAGACATTGCCGTTTTTAATACCGAAATCAAGCCATCCCCGCTCACTTTGCTGTTAATCTGTTCGAATTGACCTTTAATTTCTTTGATGATGGTCCGGGCTCTTGGGGGAAGATTTAGCTGGTCAAATCCGCTGAAAAAGTCAGTATCCGCAAGAGGCGGATGGTTTTCAATTTTACTTGTTGTAGCCGGGCCGATGCCGGGCATTTCTTTCAATAGATTAATGAAATCGACCGGTTCCGCTTTGCGGACGGCAATCTGCAGCCAATGATAGAGCGCTCTTATTTCTTTTTTCATGAAAAAAGGAGTGGCGCCGACGAGCTGGAAGGGGATCCCTCGTCGTTCCAGAGCCTCAGCCAGAGGAAGCGCCTGACGGGAAAGCCGGTACAAAACAGCAAAATCACTGAAACCCGTTTCACTTAACCCGTCACCGCCCCGGCCGCTGTTAATGGAAAAGCTGCTGATGCCGCCCATGGTCTCTTCAATGGTCTTGACAATAAATTCAGCTTCAGCCTTGGGAGATGTTGCCTGATAAAAACTGATTTGACCAGGCATCCTGAGCTGGGGTTGCAGCCTGACATCACTGTGTATCGTGTTGTGACGGATCAATTCACTGGCTGACTGCAAAATAACAGGCGCGGAACGGTAATTACGATTCAGCGTCAAACACAAAGTCTCTTTATTTTCACTGAATTGAAAAAAGAAGTTGAGATTACTTCCCCGAAAAGCGTAAATTGCCTGGTCAGGATCGCCGATGGCAAACACGTGGGCGGATTCGGCCAGTATTTCGACAAGATCATACTGGGCCTGATTCAAATCCTGGAATTCATCAATAAAAAGAAAATGAACACTTTTTTTGACACGATCGGCAAATTCAATATCAGTCATCAGAAGACGGACGAAAAAAGGAATGACCGCCTCAAGATCGATAACCTTGCGCTGCTTCAATTCGGCAAAATAGTCCCGCAGGCGGGAGTCCATCACAGTGAGATCATTTGTGGCGGTTTGCAGCGTGCTGAGATGGGTGTCAATTGCCTTTTTAAGTTGTGTCAGTTCTTTTCCAGCAGTTGACGGAAAAAGATGACGCAGAACAAGATCCCGGTTTTCATCGCCCAGCACGGTAAGGTCCGTTTCTTTTTTGCGCAGCCAGCTCAGGCAAAAATTGTGAAAGGTACCGATAAAGACTTTTTCTCTATCCTTTCCGCATTCCCTGATGATGCGTTCTCTGACCTCATCGGCGGCCCGGTTGGTAAAGGTGATGACGGTTATGTTTTTCGGTGATTTTTTTTGTCTTAGAAGATGGGCGAGACGGGCCACCAGGGTAAAGGTCTTGCCGGTGCCTGGTCCTGCTGAAACAAGAATTCTCCCGGCCTGGGAGTCAATGGCTGTCTGCTGTTCCGGGTTGATTTTTTCTGTTTTTTGCTGGGGAATCTGAATTGTTTCAGTAGAAAAAAGTAATGGGGTAATATTTTTTTTCGCGCGACTTTTTCTTTTTTTTGGCCTTTTTCCGCCGAACAGACTGAGCTGACCGGCAAGGGCATCAATCTCACCATCCTCGAAAACGTGGATCACGCCGAATTCCCCGTCAAAACCGGGTTTTTTAATCACCTTGTTGGCGCGGATTCTTTTAATCGCCTCACCAAGTACGGTTGAGAAACCGTTAATCTCTTCAACAGGCGTCTCCAGCAGGAGGGTGAATTCCGAACCGAAACGGGAAATCACCCGGCAATATTCCTTCATGACTGTCTTGCTGTTAGGGCCATAACCGGCGATTTCTCCGAGTACTTCGGCCAGGGGAATAAGGCTGTGAAAGCCCGGTGAACCGGGCGGATAGAAGGGTTTTTTACGGTCAGCCAGATCATAAACCCGGTGACTGACGCCAACGGTCAACGGCCGGCCGCAGACTGGGCAGATTGCGTTGATCCTGCGGGTCTCCAAGGGCTCCAGGCAGACCTGACATTTTCGGTGGCCGTCAAGATGATACTTACCTTCCTCCGGATAAAATTCAATGGTGGACTGAAACCCTTTGGCCGGATTTTTCATGGCCTCCCGCATGGCAAAAAAATTAAAATCCGTATCAAAGAGATTGGCCTCGCGGCCAAGTTTGCCTGGGGAATGACAGTCTGAATTGGATATCAACGTATAGCCGTCAAGGGCCGAGATCAGCCTGTTCATGTCCGGATCCGATGACAGGCCGGTTTCCAGGGCGAAGATATGGCTGGTGAGGTCTCCGTAACAATCCTCAATCCTGTCAAAACCGGATCTTGAGCCAAAAAGAGAAAACCAGGGAGTCCAGATATGGGCCGGAACCAGAAAACCCTTCGGACAGTTCTCCAGCAGGATTTCTAGAAGATTACGGGAGTCAAGACCAAGAATGGGCCGACCATCGGATTCAATATTGCCGATTCCGGCAAGGGTGGAATTGATTCGTTCCACAGAGGCAAAGTCCGGGGCAAAAAGGAGATTATGGACCTTGCGAACCTGATCGTGCCGTTTATATATGTTGCTGATCTCGGAAGTAAGGACAAAACGCACCGGCCGCTCTTCAGGCGTGACTTGATCAAGAGCAGGGCTAACCTTTTCATCTTTCAGCCTGAAAAAACCCGGTTCGGCCGGAATCAGCTTTTCTTTCAGCTGCGAAAACCAACCTGGATGAGTAAAATCCCCGGTCCCGATGACCTGGATGCCCTTGACCCGAGCCCAGGCAAAGAGTCCGGCAAGGTTACTGGCCTTGCTGGTGGCCCTGGAAAAGAGAGAATGGATGTGGAGATCGGCTATGTAATTCATGATACATTTTTGACATTTGTAGAGTTCATCATTAAGGTAGGAGGCATATTAAATGGTTTAAAATGAGCTGTCCATGGTTTTAATATTTCCCTTACAGGAGTTGAACATGTCTGAATATATTGATGTCATCATTGTCGGTGCCGGTCCCGCCGGTTTACAGGCCGCTGTCCATGCAGCCAGAAAAAAGGCAAATGTCCTGATTCTGGGAAAACCCGAGCAATCTAATATTTATCGGGCCCATGTGGAGAACTATCTTTGCGTTGACGGTGTGACGGATGGGGGTGAAATGGTCACGATCGGTCTGGAGCAGGCCACCCGTTTCGGCGCCGAATTTGTGGAGGAGGATGTCCTTGGCATCGAACAGGAAGGTAATTTTTATATCGTCAGGTCGGAAAACAGAAAATACATCGCTCGCAGTGTTATTCTGGCAACCGGAACGTCGAAAAAAAAGCTGAAAGTCAAAGGTGAAAAAGAATTTACAGGCCGGGGAGTCAGTTACTGCGTAGATTGTGACGCCAATTTTTTTCGAAATGCCAAGGTCGCGGTGGTGGGCAATGGCAGCGGTGCCGTGGACGGAGCCTTGACCCTTCTTAACTATGCCTCTGAGGTTTATCTTGTTGCCAAGGAACTTAATGTTTCACGGGGGTTAAGGGAGAGATTGTCCGTCAGCGAGGTGAAGCTAAAGGAAGGCGTCTGGCCCAGTGCAATCGCAGGTAAAAACAACGTGGAGTTCTTTATTCTTGATGATGGCTCTTCTCTTGAAGTAGAAGGGGTCTTTGTCGAGCTTGGCGCCAAGGGCGCCATTGAACTGGCCACAACCCTCGGGGTCACGCTTGACATGGAGACTTTCAGCCATATAGAAGTAAACAGAAAGATGGAAACCAATCTGCCTGGGGTTTACGCTGCCGGTGACATCACCGGTCAGCCGCACCAGATGGCAAAAGCCGTGGGAGAGGGTTGCGTGGCAGGCTGGAATGCAGCCAATTATGTCAATAAGCTGAAAAGAAAAGAGTAGTAATCTGCAAAATCGTAATATGAATTTTATGGAGTTGGCCTTGATCGAGGCAGAAAAAGCGGCTGGCCGTGGAGAGGTTCCTATAGGCGCCGTACTTGTTGATTCGGAAGGTTATATACTGGCCGCGGACAGCAATCGAACTATCGAACTCCATGATCCCTCCGCCCATGCCGAAATTCTCGTCATGCGGCGGGCTGGTGCAAAAACAGAAAATTACCGGCTCACCGGCACCACCCTTTATGTGACGCTTGAGCCCTGCGTCATGTGCGCCGGAGCCATGGTTCATGCCCGTATTGACAGGTTGATTTTTGGCGCATTCGACCCCAAGGGCGGTGCTGTGCTGTCCTGCTATCAGGTCGGACAAGACAGAAATTTAAACCATTCATTTTCCGTGCAGTCCGGGGTGATGGCCGAAGAGTGCGCTTCTCTTCTTCGCTGTTTTTTTCAGCAGAGAAGAAAAAGGTAATTTTTTACTAAAAATTTTCATTTTTTTCTTTCAAAACCATCTTTTTAAGGGTAAGTTATCCCGCTTGATTGGGTTAATTCCCAACAAGGAGAGGTGACCGAGAGGCCGAAGGTGCACGACTGGAAATCGTGTGTACGGCAACGTACCGAGGGTTCGAATCCCTCCTTCTCCGCCAAATTTGATATCGGTTTGATAGCCAGGTCCCGCGCAACAGAGGCTCATGAACTCCGTCAGGTCCGGGAGGAAGCAGCGGTAATGAATCCCTTCTGTGTGCCGCGGGGGTGCCTGGCTATCATTTTTTTTACCTTTGATGAACCCGTAAAAAGTCTTTTTTTCACCACAGAGCACACAGAGCACACAGAGAGCACTGAGAATTTTTTTTATTATAATTAGTTGTCTCAGTGCGCTCAGTGTACTCTGTGGTTAGTTTTTACGAAATCATCACCTTTCCCCTGTGATGCATGTCCTATCTTGTCCTTGCCAGAAAATGGCGACCTCAGCATTTTAATGAAGTGATCGGCCAGCAACCGGTTGTCCGCACGCTGCAAAACGGCTTGAAGCGGAACCGGGTGCCCCACGCCATGCTGTTCAGCGGTGTAAGAGGGGTTGGAAAGACCACTCTTGCCCGGATCATGGCCAAGGCTTTGAACTGCCGGAGTGAGAAAGAAGACCGGCCCTGCAATCAATGTGATTCATGCCTGGAAATCACAAAGGGTTCTTCCGTAGATCTCCATGAAATCGACGGCGCTTCAAACCGCGGTATCCAGGAGATCCGTGAACTTAAGGAAAATATACGTTTTTTCCCAACCAGGTGTCGCTATAAAATTATCATTATTGATGAAGTCCACATGCTCACAACCGAGGCCTTTAATGCTTTGCTCAAGACCTTGGAAGAACCGCCCAAACATGTTTTTTTCATGTTTGCCACGACTGAGCTGCATAAAATCCCCATCACCATTCTTTCCCGATGTCAACGTTACGAGTTGAAGAGAATCCCGTTTGCCGAGCTTCACGCTTTTTTCAAAAAAGTTGCTGAAAAGGAGGGTGTGGCTGTTTCCGCCAAGGCCTTATCCGTCATTACGCGTGAAGCGGACGGCAGCGTTAGGGATGGATTGAGTCTGCTGGATCAGATGTTTTCCTTTGGCGGTGACCAGGTGAGAGATGAGGACGTAACCGAGGTCCTTGGTCTTGTTGATCATACGGTTTTTGAAAAACTGGCTGCAAGTCTGCTAAGCGGCGATCTGGCCCAGGGTCTTGAGTTGCTTGACCGGACCTATCGAGCCGGCATTGACATAAAGAGGTTTGCCAGCGATCTCTTAAGTTTTTTCAGGACTGTCCTGATCTGTAAGACAAGCCCCCATCCCGGTGAGCTGCTTGATATCTCGGATATGGAGCTTCAGGCGGCGGAAAAAATCGCGGCCGGTCAGAGCGCGGAAACACTGTATCAGTATTTTCATCTTCTCCTTCAAGGGATTGAGAAGATGCATTATTCCCCGCGTCCCAGGATGATTCTTGAAATGGCCCTGATCAAGGCAGCTCAGTCCGGTCAGGTTGTTCCTGCCTCAGTCCTGCTTGAACGCTTTGATGATTGCTTTCGTCAGTCACTTTCTTTACCCATACAGCAGGTTGCTCAAACAGAACCTGTTGTCGTTGAAACGAATCAGCCAGGGGATATCAAAGAGAAAGATGGCTTAGATTCACGGGAACCGTCCGCAGTTAAAGAGAAAGTGAGTGAGAAGCAAATTCTTTTCCCAAAACCGGCGAAGATAGAAAAGGATGAGAACAGGGCATCTTCTCCCAAAGCAGAGAAAGAAAAGTCAGCCTCAGGGGACGAGGAAAAGACAGAAATAACTCAACCCGAACCCTCCGGAGCAAAATCGCTTGCCCCTGCCACGCATCAGAAGGATGTCCGGAAAAACTGGAATGATTTCGCCGCCTATGTCAAGGAGCGAAAACCGTGGATGTCCCATGTTTTGCAGCTGTGTGACCGGGTCGAGGAGCATGATAACGCCCTGATTATGATATTTTCACAGCCGACGGACTCTAAGATCCTCGAGCAGAGTGAAAACATGAAATTGTTGACCCGCTATGTCCAGGATTTTTTTCAAAAGGAGTTGAAGCCGAGGCTGCGGGTACGGGGGGGAGAGGATGCTTCCGGAAACAGTGACGACAGTGTCCGTGAAGAACGACGCGCTCTGGCTAATGATCCCCTTGTCCGCATGGCAACGGAGGTCTTTGGCGGCCGGGTGGCTAGTGTACGAACGGGCCCGAAATTCAGATAAAGGAACCAACATCCTCACTCCGGTTGTCTCGAAGTCTACGCTTATCGGCTGAATAATTATCAGATACAGTCATTTCGTTGTCCAAAATTTTACACTTTCTCGGCTTCAATTTACGCTGTTAGAGATAGAGATAAATGCATCAATATAAGGAGAAAAATTGAAATGAATATGGAAGATATTATGAAACAGGCCCAGCAGTTTCAGCAACGCATGGGCCAGGTTCAGGAAGAACTTGCCGCCCAGACCATCACCTCATCAGTGGGCGGAGGCATGGTGACAGCAACAGTGAATGGGAAACATGAACTTTTGTCTCTAACTATTGAAAAAGAGGTCATTAATCCTGATGACCCAGCCATGCTTCAGGACCTGGTTGTGGCGGCTGTCAACGATGCCATGAGCAAGGCCGGGGAAATGGCCCAGTCCGAAATGGGTAAGTTGACCGGCGGTTTGAATATCCCCGGTCTTTCCGGCCTGTCATGAATGTTGTCCCGCCACCTCTTGAACGGCTCATTGCCGACCTGAACCGTTTGCCGGGCATCGGTAAAAAAACCGCCACCAGGCTGGCCCTGTATATGCTCAGGAGGCCCGCAGTCGAGGCTCGGAATCTGGCCAGGGATCTTGCCGAACTGCATGACTCGATCAAACTCTGTTCCAACTGTTTTGCCTTTTCAGAGACAGATCCCTGTGTTATCTGCGCCGATCCCCGCCGGGACAGCAGAATGATCTGCGTGGTGGAAGAACCGGCGGATATGATGGCCATTGAAAAGACCGGCGCTTTCAAGGGAATGTATCACATCCTGCACGGTGTCCTTTCCCCCATGGACGGCATCGGTCCTGCCGAAATCAAGGTAGAGGCCCTGCTTGCCAGGATCGGCCGCCAGAAAACCTCCGAGGTGCTGATTGCCACAAGCTCCACGGTTCCTGGAGAAGCCACTGCCGCCTATCTGATTCAGCGTCTCCAGGAAAAGCCGGTGAAGCTCACCAGGCTGGCCTGCGGCATTCCCATGGGCATGGATATCAAATACGCTGATGATCTGACTTTGAGCCGGGCTATTGAATCCCGGGAAAAAGCTGAATGAAAAATATTTTCTGAAAACAAGCTGTTCCCACCTATATTTTCTATCACCACGGGGAAAACATCCACGTTCTGACCAGCTCTCTCTGCAAATTCACTAATCTCCGTGCTGTCTTATTATCTAATCGCTTTTCAGGCGGTCAAGACGTAATCGATGACGCTCGTCAAAGAGATGTTTCGAGGTGAGAAAAACAGAGGCCATGACGCCGAATCCGGTGCCGGCGGCAATAAGAAACATGATCATGATCTGATATTTCACCGCCTCATAGGGCGGGCTGCCGGCCAGGATTTGACCGGTCATCATTCCTGGCAGGCTGACAATGCCGCAGGTGGCCATGGAATTGATAATCGGGATCATACCGGTGCGGATGGAATCGATACGGATATCACCAATAGCCTGGCCGCGATCCTGGCCAAGGAGAAGGCGTTGTTCAATGATTGCCTTCTGCTGCCAGGCAGTCTGGGTCAGCTGGTTCATGCCCAGGGAGACGCCGTTCATGGTGTTGCCCAGCAGCATGCCCAACAGCGGGATGGCATATTGCGGCGTATACCATGGTGTGACCGACACCACCGCAGTCAGGGCAAAGAAGGTGACGGCAAAGGATGAGATGAACATGGAGCTTGTGCCGATCCCGTACCCCCACAATCCCTTTAAGCGCCTCTTCTGCCGGGACTGCACGGCACGACCGGCAACGGTCAGCATGACAAAGGCCATGAGCATGATCCAGCCTAGCTGGCTGGTTCTGAACAGCTCGCGCAGTACCATTCCCACCAGCAGGAGCTGGATTACGGTCCGGCTCGCTGAGATCAGGAGCTGATTGTGCAGCCCGAGGCGCATTTTAAAGCTGATTCCGGCCAGGGCAAGAACGAGTAGGGAGGCTGCGCCGAGATCAAGGTAGGAAAGAGTGATCATCGTGAGCTCCTGTCGTGATCTTCTTCAATGATTAGATCACCTTTAATGCGGTAACGCCTGGAAGCGATACGTTTCTCCTGCTCCGGGTCATGGCTGACCCAGATCGTCGGGGCGCTGTTTTCTTTTCTGTACACTGTTAAAAGGTCTTCCACCTTTTCGATGTTTCTTTTGTCAAGGCTGGCCGTGGGTTCGTCAAGGAGTAATGCTTTGGGCCGATTTGCCAGCAACCTGACAATCGCCAGCCGCTGCTTTTCCCCGGTTGACAGCCGATTAACCTGCCAGTTCATGACCTCAGGATTAAAGTCAAGTTGCGCCAGCCAGCCATTGACATCCTTTGAATTTTCTAAAAGTCCAAAATGGTCGCCCACCGTATCAAACCACCAGCAGCTTTCGGCCATGAGCAACCCCACCTGTTTGCGCCACTGGGGAGCGCTGAACTCATGACATTCCTTCTGATCAAGGTAAATTCGGCCCTGGTATTCATCAAGATCGGCCAGGGCCCGCAACAGTAGAGATTTTCCGGATCCGGACGGACCGGAAAGGCTGATGCATTCTCCGTCGTTAATGAAAAAATCAACCGGCGGACGGCCCATATAACTTAATGATTCTATGCGTAGCTGGCTCATGAGGTTATGTTTGATGTTTGGCAGAGAAAAAAAGAATAAAAACTGGTAGCTGTTCAGGTTGATAGGCTGTTGGCATTTAGACTGAAGAAGAAAGGTATAAACCAACTTCGAATACTAATAGCCTTTAGCCTACAGCCTAAACAACCTGAATAGTTACATCATTTCTTCCGGTAATTTGTCCTTTTATATCTGGGTTTGCGCGGACTTTGTTTTTTTTTGCTGACCGATTCAGGCAGGGTCAGCCATTCCTCCGGCGGTTCCGTGCAGGGGAGTTTCTGGGACATATATTCTTCGATGTCCGGAATGTAAAAGGAGCCCTCTTCACAGGCAAAGCTGATTGAGGTGCCTTTTTTACCGGCCCGTCCGGTTCTGCCGATGCGATGAACATAATCTTCCGGATCATAGGGAAGGGTAAAGTTGATCACATGGCTGACATTATCGATATGGATTCCGCGCCCGGCTACATCGGTTGCCACCAGTACCCTGGTTCTACCGGCTTTGAAATCCTCCAGAGTTTTGATTCTTTTTTTCTGGGGCACCTCGCCGGACAGCATGGCACAGCTGATATTGTTATGCTTGAGCAGTTCCGTCAGTCTGCGGGTTTCGTCCCGACGATTGGCAAAAACCATCACCCGTTCAAGTTTTTGTTGCGTAATGATGTTGTAAAGCAGGGCGTATTTGGCATCAGCTGTGACAAGATAAACAATCTGCTCCACCGTATCCACGGCAACGGTTTCCGGTTCGATTTCCACGAGCACGGGGTCTGTCGTCCATTGGGCCGCCAGATCGTTGACATCCGGGGTCAAGGTGGCGCTGAAGAGCATGGTCTGACGCTTCTGCTTGGCCGGCATATGATGGATGATCTGCCTGACATCAGGGATAAATCCCATGTCCAGCATTCTGTCTGCTTCATCAATCACGAAGATCTCGACATGACCGAGATTGATGACTCGACGGCGTTGAAAATCAAGCAGCCTGCCTGGAGTCGCCACCACAATGTCAACGAAATCTTCCAACTGGTCCTGTTGCTTCTGGTAATCCATGCCCCCGTAAACAGCGACGATGTTCAAGCCGGTATATTTGGCCAGCAGATGGCCGTCTTCGGCAATCTGCATGACAAGTTCCCTGGTGGGGGCAATGATTAAAGCTCGGGGACAACCGTTTTTTGAATCTTCAGGAGGTTTATTTTTGAGAAAACGGGCCAGAAGGGTGATGAGAAAAGCCGCTGATTTTCCGGTCCCGGTCTGAGCCCGTCCCAAAGCGTCCTGCCCGGCCAG
The DNA here is from genome assembly GCA_034723545.1 of Thermodesulfobacteriota bacterium. Lineage (GTDB taxonomy): Bacteria > Desulfobacterota > Desulfobulbia > Desulfobulbales > SURF-16 > JAGHCC01. The sequence goes on from JAYEPA010000110.1 coordinate 24,042, forward strand.
TGTTTTATCAAGAACCTCTGCCTGGATCGGGGTGCAATATCGAAAGGAAAGATCGGCAATGCCATGCATGATCTGAGCCTGAATATCAAAATCATGAAATCGTTTTCTGCCTTCCTGGGGTTCGACCTCAAAATCACCAAGAGTCCAGGAACCATGGTCAACAGACCGATCAAATTTCTTTTTTTGTACTTGTGTTTTAGCAGCCGGTTTGGTTTTCGGTTTCCTCTTCCTGGGTTTAGGGCGGGAACGGCTGGTTTTGACTTTCATGACAGGCAGGCCGAAGATCGGGCCAATCACTGTCGATGCATCATTTTTATTGTTTTCCACTGAATTTGAAACTGGTTTTGATGCAGGTTTTTTTTTCATATGATGTAAGAAGAAGATTCGGTGCCTGTGATCGTTTACAGAATAAGGAGTTGCTCAAAAAAATGGCTATTTTAGCCGTGATTGGTTGCGCCGTTTGTGGCTCTCCTGAAAAAGATTCTATAAACTTTGTGAGGGAAGACATGGGGTGAAATGGAGCCACCTACCAGAGTCGAACTGGTGGCCTTTCGATTACGAATCGAATGCTCTACCAACTGAGCTAAGGTGGCTCACTGCCTTAACCGGTTTAAAACAGATTGAAGTTAGGTATCAATTTTTTATCCGGCTGTCAAGAAAACTCAATAAGAGTTCATCAACGTAGCCATTGACCAATTTCATCCTGGTAGGAACCGGTTTTGATTTCAAAAGCTTTGTTCAGGCCTTCAATGTTGACCACGACCGCAGTCAGCGCACCCCCTGTTTTTTTGCCATAGCGCACCACAAGTTGAGCCGCAAGTTTTTGATCCTCGGGATGATGTCCATAGCGCAGCAGTCCGGTGGGGCCGGGCCTGTCTTTCATGTTGAGCAGATAATCACCGCTCTGCCGCAGGGCAGTGATTCTGCTGTTTTCCTGCTGCTTTCGGCCCAATGCCAGCCAGCCTCCATGGGGAAGAAGGAATTGCCGGCCGACAAGAAGAAATCGGATATCCTCCGGACTGATCTCCCTGGCTGATTTAAAAAACTTTTGCAGTCTTTTACTTAGCACCGGATCAGCCAGTACACAGCCGCCGGCCGGATTGGGATAATCACGGATACCAAGCTTTTCCGCAAGGCGGATCTGGCCGCTTCTGCCCCGGCCGCTGAAATCGGGGAGCTGATCTCGATCGACAACTCCGTTAAGCTCGACCTGGGTGGGTTTCTGGGACCTGGCACATAAGGGGCGAAGCAGAATCAGGTCCGTGTCGCTGTCTCGTTCTATGACCCGCAGGGTATCCTTACGCTGGGACATGGGCCGTTGACCAATAACCTCTCCACTGATAATGAATGCGGCATTGAAATCAGCCATCATTTTTTTGATCTCGGAGACCATCAGAATTTTGCAGTCAATGCAGGGGTTGAAATACTTACCGTAACCGTGGGACGGTTTTTTTAACATATCCAGATAGGGCAGGGTGATGTCCCTGATCAAGACATCAATGTTGTATTTTTTTTTGATATAAGACCGATACTCATCTTCCTGCTGAAGGAGATCATCATGAAAAAAAGGGGTAACAAACTGAACAGCCTGAACGTGGACATTCTGCTCCTGGATGACCCGACAGGCCAGGATGGAATCAAGCCCACCGGAAAAAAGGGCCAGCGCGGTTATCTCAGCCATTATTTCGATGTCTCCGCAAAAGTTCTCCGGCATAGGCCAGGGTTTTTTCGGTGACGGAATCACCGTCAAGCATACGGCCGAGTTCATGCACCTGCTCGTCCGGCTGCAGACGTGAGATAGTTGACCTGGTCCGTTGGTCATGGACTGATTTGGCGACCAGGAAATGCTCCTCGGCATATGAAGCGATCTGGGGGAGATGGGTGATGCAGAGAACCTGGTGATGGGCGGCAAGTTCTTTGATTTTTTTGGCCACGGCCTCGGCTGCCTTGCCGCTGATTCCCGCGTCAATTTCATCAAATATCACGGATTCCACCTGGTCTTTACTGGCCAGAAGGCATTTCAGGGCCAGCATGAGGCGGGAAAGTTCGCCGCCTGATGCCACCTTGGCCACGGGTTTTGGCGGTTCACCCGGATTTGCCGAAAAAAGAAACTCGGGCCGGTCTATTCCTTTCCGGGTCATGCGTGCGAGTTTGTCTTTTCCCGGTTCATGGAAGAAAATTTCAAAGACCGCCTGGTCCAGGGCCAGAAAGTGAAGCTCATTGATAATTTTTTTTGTGATCTCCCGGCCATGTTTTTTTCTCTGCTCTGAAAGTTCCGCAGCCTTTAGCAGTAGTTGTTGTTCGCTTTCAGCAAGCTCCGTGGCCAACCGGTCGAGATTATGCTCAAGTGCGTCAAGTTCGGCCAATTCCTCTTTAGCCTTTTTGCCATATCGGATGACGTTATCAAGATGTGGACCGTATTTTCGTTTCAACTGCTGGAGAAGATCAATCCTGGCACAGATCTCATCAAGCCGAGCCGGATTATTGGGGATGGAGTCCAGATAATCACGCAGGCCTGCGAGTTGATCCTCAAGCTGGTAGCAGTAACCAGCCACATCTTCACTTAAATCCGCGATGGACTGATCCAGGGCAGCCATCTGATCCATGTTTTTTCTGAGCAGGGATAAATTATTCCCTGCAGCATCCTGCAGCAGGGAGTAACTTTTACGGCCGAGCCGATTCAACTCATCACTGCTTTTCAGTCGATCTTTTTCTTCTACTAATTTTAAATCCTCGCCCGGAGTCAGTTTTGCCTGGCTGATCTCCTGACACTGAAAATTGAGAAAATCCCGGCGTTGCTCCTTATCCATCTCCTGTGTACGCAGCTCCTCGAATTTTTTCTTTTTCACCTGCCAGTCGTCATAGAGATCCGTAAACTGTTCACGCCGGTTTTTGAGTTCCGCCACCGAATCGAGGAAATCAAGCTGAAAACCGGGAACAAGGAGCTGTTGATGGTCATGCTGGCTGGCAACGTTAAGAAGATTTTCGCAGAGCTCACTGATCAGTCTGGCTGTTGACAGGCTGCCGTTCAGGTAAAAACGGCTCCTGCCCTTAGCAGACAGAATACGTTTAATGATGATTTCACCATCACTGTCAAAACCTTTTTCCCGAAGCAGGTTGAGAAGTTGTGAGTGGCTTGGGCCGATTTCAAAAAGAGCCTCAATTATTGCCTGCTCTGCTCCACTGCGAACCCAGGTCGCTGAGGCCTTTCCGCCTGAGAGCAGGTGAATTGCCTGGAGAACAATGGATTTTCCGGCACCGGTTTCACCGGTAAGGACAATCAACCCTTCACTGAAATCGAGATGAAGCTCCTCGATCAGGGCCAGATTGGATATTTTTAATTCTCTGAGCATGGGAACTCTATACCGTATTTTTTCAGGAATGCAAGACGACAGAATAAATAGAGAACAATTTTAAAAAAGTAATTGTCTGATTATAACAGTCTTATTAATTTTATTGGTTAAACTTGTTAAATTAGTTTTAGTGGTTAAACTGATTTGACGAGTTTTGAACCAATTCAACCAATTCAACCAGTTTAACCAGCAAAACCAACCAGACCAGTTCAACCAATGAAACTAAAACGCTGCATCAGCCTGACAATTCTCTTTTTCTTTCTCTTTTCAGAGTTCACCTTTTTGAGTGGCAATGGATTTGTGCGGGCCTTCTCAGTGGGGGAGGAGCGTGAATATGGAGAAAAATTGCTCACGGTCATCCGTCTGCAATTCAGGTTGCTTGATGATCCGGATGTTTCTCAGTATATCAATGGTATAGGCGATGAAGTCCTTTCTGTGACCGGTTCTCAGTACTTTCATTACCATTTTTACATGATCGCTGATAAGGCTTTTAATGCCTTTGCCGCTCCTTCCGGTCTTGTGTTTATTCACTCCGGTCTGCTGAAGAAAATGGATAATGAAGGGGAGCTCTTCAGTGTTGTCGCCCATGAGTGCGGGCATGTCTCGTGTCGCCATATTGCCGATCGTATCGGTAAGTCCTCTAAAATCAATACCAGCACCGTGGCCCTCATGCTTGCCGGTGTACTTATGGGCGGCGGCGCTCTTTCCCAGGCCCTGATCACAGGCGGCATGGCAACAGGAACCTCTATGAGCCTGACATTCAGTCGTCAGGATGAGGAGGAGGCGGATCGTGTAGGGTATAAATCCATGGTTGCAAATAAACGCAACCCCGAAGATATGGTGTCCATGCTCAAAAAAATGTACCGGATTAGCAAAATCAGCATGGGCAGACCGCCCCCTTACCTTTTGACTCACCCTGAACCCCAGGTCAGAATGGGATATGTTGAAGATTTGATTATCCAGGATCCCGGCGCTGAATACAGGATGACCGATCAATTCAATTTTAACCGTATTCAGAATAGAGTTTACAGCTTGACGGAAAATCCTATGAAGCTTTTTCCCCGCTATCGGAAAATTCTCCGCACAAGCGAGAATGTAACTGAAAAGATCATGGCCTACTATGGTCTGTCTCAGGCTTATTTGATGAATAACGAGTTTGACAGGGCCAGAGAAAATTTACTGAAAGTGATTCAATTTTTTCCGGATAAACCGATTTTGCTGACGGATCTTGGCGTCATAGATTTTCAACAGGGAAATTTCGATCATGCCCTGTCTCATTTTCAGGAGGTGCGTAATCAAGAACCGGGAAACTGGTATAATACCTTTCATCTGGCAAAAACTCTGCAGAAAACCGGTAATCCCGAAAGAGCGCTTGTGCTCTACGATCAACTGTCGAGCGTGATTCCGGATTATCCCGGCCTCTATTATCAGACCGCCGAGATTTTCTCCGGTTACGGCGATAAGGGCGATGCCCATTTTTATCTGGGAAAGTATTATTTTTGTGATGGGAATTTTAATACTGCAATCTTTCATTTACGTAAGGCCAGAGAATTACTCCCTGCTATCAGTAAGTTACAGAAAGAAATTGATGAAATACTCACTAAAATTAATGATGTGAAAGGATAGCCAGCTGCGCTGAAGGCTTATGGGATAAGGCATAAGGTGTATGGCTTAGGGGAAAAAGGCCCCTTTTCCCTTCAGCCTTATACCTTAAGCCTTCACTGCAGGTCGCTTAAATCTTCCCATTAAATATGCTGTCTTCTGAATTCTGTTTCCCATGTCCACCTTAAAACCACATCAGCCCCTTCTTAAATTTGGAATCGACACGGGCGGCACCTTTACCGATTTTTTCCTTCAGACCATTGAGGCCATTCAAACCTTCAAAATTTCCTCAACCCCGGATGATCCAGGTCGGGCCATTCTCAAAGGATTAAGCCATTTTTTTGCTGAACTTCCTCCTGAACTAGAGATCATTCACGGTACCACGGTGGGAACAAACAGCTTCCTGGAAAGAAAGGGGGCGAAAACCCTGCTCGTCACCACCCATGGCTTTGAGGATATCCTCACCATCGGCCGGCAGAATCGTCCGAGTCTTTATGATCTGAACGTGGAACGTCCAGTAAAGATCATTCCTCGGGAAAATATTGTCGGGGTCAAAGAAAGGGTACTGTGGGACGGTACTGTTCAGACTCCCCTGGGCACAAGCGTCGGCAAAAGGCTGAGACGCATCTGCCGCTCTCTTGAGGTTGAGTCTGTTGCCGTCTGTTTCCTCCATTCCTATGCCAATCCGGATCATGAAAAGCGGATCAGGGACGAGCTTGCCCCATTGGGATTGCCCCTAACCCTGTCTTCTGAATTGTTGCCGGAATTCCGTGAATATGAACGATTGGTAACGACACTGATCAACGCTTATCTTGCGCCGGTGATCTCCTCCTACATTCATCGTTTAAACGATAATCTGACAACGGCCTCTCTTTCCGTGCAACAGTCAAACGGGTCTGTGCTGCCGGCTCGTTCCATTGAAAAAAGAGCCGTACATACGGTACTGTCCGGCCCGGCCGGTGGCGTTCAAGGTGCTTTTTACCTGGCCCGGGAAATGGCCATGGATAAAATCATCACCTTTGACATGGGGGGCACCTCCACGGATGTGTCCCTCTGCGACGGCAGGCCGACCCTGACCCGTGAGCATCAAATAGACGGCTACCCGGTGGGGATTCAGGTTATGGACATTCATACCGTGGGCGCCGGCGGCGGTTCAGTCGCCAGGATTGATCAAGGCGGCCTGCTCCATGTCGGTCCTGATAGCGCGGGCGCTGATCCCGGACCGGTCTGTTACGGCAAGGGAACGAATATTACGGTAACTGATGCCAATCTTTTCCTGGGCCGTCTGCTGCCCGACCGTTTCCTTGGAGGACGGATGGTCCTGGACTGTGAAGCCGTGGAGCGCTGCATGGCAGAACTGGCCGATCGCCTCGACATGAAAAAGACCCAGGCCGCTCTTGGGATCATCAGGATCGTCAATGTGGGCATGGCCAGGGCGATTCGGGCGGTCTCGGTGGAGCGGGGATATGATCCCAAGGATTTCACCCTGTTTTCCTTTGGCGGCGCATCCGGTCTGCACTGCTGTGCCCTGGCCGAGGAACTTGAAATTGACACAATTGTCGTACCGGCCAGGGCCGGTATCCTTTCCGCCCAGGGTATGGCCCAGGCTGATCCGGCTCTTGATTACAGCAAACCCCTTTTCCTGGCGGGAGACAAACTGCGGAGCAGGAAAATTGACGCAGCCTTTGCAGGTCTTATCAAAAAAGGCAGGGTCGAAATGGAGGATATTTGCGGCAGGGGCGATCTTGAAATTGAGCGTTTTCTTGATCTGCGCTATCAGGGACAGTCCTTTGAGCTCACCATTTCCTATGACAAGGATTTTAGAAAAAAATTCCATCAGCTTCATAATCTCCATTTTGGCTACGACATGGAAGATGCTCCTCTTGAGCTTGTCTCAATTCGCTGCACCCTGCGGCTTAAAAGAGAAAAACAGCCTCTTCCCAGACAGTTGCGGCAGGTTTCTTCCCCTCCGGAGATAGCGGGACAACGTACTGTTTTTTTTGGAGAGGGCAGGGCGCAGGTCAATCTTTACCTGAGAAAACGTTTGTCCTTCGGCCATTCCTTTTTCGGCCCCGCCCTGATTATTGATGACTATACTACAATCCTGGTTACACAAGATTTTCAGGTCCGAGTCGATTCTCTTGCCAATTTGATTATGGAAAGAAGATCAGCATCCAGCCGGCTGAGTTGAAGAGAAAAGGGCTATGTTCCATGGCGTTCCCGGCCAGTCGCCGTTGACTTTTCCTTGATTTGCGTTATTGTGCACGGGTCAAATTTATGGAATAATTGAACATTCATAAGCCCTTTTGTATCATCTTTGCCTTTACGGCAAATTAGCTGGTTTTCATATTCAAGGCGAAATCTTTGACCCCTTATCAGGATTTACTGCAATTTATCTTTGCCGGGCTGACCAGCGGAGCTATCTATTCCCTTATCGCCCTTGGGTTCTGCGTGGTGCACAATACCATGGGCATTGTCAACTTTGTCCAGGTGGATTTTGTCACCCTGGGCGGCATGCTCCTGTTCAGCGGTCTTTTTTCTTTTGGCCTGCCCATGCCTCTTGCCTTGGCAGCGGCCATCATTGGCGTCACCCTCATTGCCATGCTGGTGGAGTGGATCGGCATCCGGCCTTCACGTTCCGACAATCATCTGGTTCTTATTTTTTTGACCATTGGTATTTCCATCATCCTGCGGGGTTTGATGAAACTGATCTGGGGAAAAAACCGGATGGCGGTTCCGCCCCTGTCCGGCGAGGAGCCGATCCGGATTCTGGGGGCCACCATCATGCCCCAGGCCATCTGGATTTTGGTTCTTACAGCTCTTGCCATCGGCGGCCTTGTTTTGATTTTCCGCCATTCTTCCATTGGTCTGGCCATGCGCGGCGTAGCGGCCAACCAGGAGGCAGCCGCTATTGTCGGTCTGCATACCGGCAGGGTCAAAGCCGTGAGTTTTGGCCTGGCCGGGGCTCTGGGCGGCTTGGCCGGGGTGCTGGTCACCCCCATCACGACCCTGAATTATGATGTGGGTGTGCTCCTTGGCCTTAAAGGTTTTGCCGGCGCCATTCTTGGCGGTTTTGGCTCATTTCCCGGCGCCATCCTCGGTGGTGTAAGTCTTGGCTTGATGGAATCCCTGACTGCCGGTTATCTGAGCAGCGCTTATAAGGATGTGGTTGCCTTTGTGGTTTTATTACTGATTCTTTTTGTCCGGCCCAAAGGGTTGTTGGGGAGATAGAAAGGGAAGGGGCAGAGGTGCAACAGACCTCGTAAGCTTTTTTGTTATTGATTAAAACCCCTTTACCGTCAAGGAATTTGAACAAAATTGGACAGTTGGTCTGGGTTAAAAGGTTCAGGGTTCAGGGTTGCTGATTCCCTCTAAACCTTGAACCTCTGAACCTTAAACCTTAAACGAGACTAAATATGGCAGATAAAAAACAGAAACTACTCATGGGAAACGAGGCCATGGGCCGCGGCCTGGTCGAGGCCGGCTGCACCATGGTCTCAGCCTATCCCGGCACCCCATCCTCAGAAATTCTCGGCAGCGTGGTCGCCAATATGGGGGATGCGGTTGAGCCGCTTCATGTTGAATGGTCGGTGAATGAGAAGGTTGCCTTTGAGGTGGCGCTGGCCAACAGCTACACAGGCAAACGCTCGGCCGTGATCATGAAACAGGTGGGACTTAATGTGGCGGCTGATCCCTTTACCCGCTCCACCTATCTCGGCGTCAAGGGTGGCTTTGTGTTGATTGTCGCCGATGATCCCGGCCCGCACAGCTCACAGACCGAGCAGGACACCCGTCTTTTCGCCCTCTTTGCCAAGGCCCCGGTCTTTGACCCCAGTAGTCCGGCAGAGGCCAGGGAGATGATCACGGCTGCCTTTGAACTCTCCGAACAATACGAGATCCCGGTTATCCTGCGGCCCACCACCAGAATCTGTCATTCCCGCCAGAACATCACCATGGGAAAACCGCTTCATCTGCAACGGCAGGCAGCTTTTGAGAAAAACCCCGGCCGCTGGGTGGCCACGCCTGCCTTTCTCACCGGCCTGCACGGTGAATTAAATGAAAAACTTGGCGCCATCAGCGCGGAAGAAAGCCTCAAACCCTTTCCGGTCGTTAATGTCGATCCGGAGAAAGAGGGCAGGGCGCCCTGCATTATTGCCTCGGGCATGGCTTTTGCCAATGTATTTGATCTGCTCGATGAGCTGAATATGTTGAATCAGGTTCAGCTCTATCAGGTCAAGATGCCTTTTCCTCTCAACAGTGAATTCTGTCGGAAGATCAGGGAGATGGATGAAAAGGTTCTGGTTCTGGAAGAAACCGACACAGTAATTGAAATGCAACTGGGACTGGACGGAGCACAAGGTCGGCTTTCCGGTCACGTGCCGGGACAGGGTGAGTTGACGCCTGATGTAATCATGGCCCTTCTGCTCGATTTTCTTGATCTGCCCAAACCGGAGGCCGTGGAAAGCGGCCCGCCTGCACGGGGCCGAAGGCCTTCATTATGTCCGGGCTGTCCGCATCGCGCCTCATTTTTCGCCATCAAAAGAACCTTTCCCAAAGGCATTTTTCCCAGCGATATCGGCTGCTATACACTGGGCATGAACCTGGGAGCCGTGGACACTTGTCACTGCATGGGGGCCTGTATCAGCATGGGGGCCGGTTTTTATCATGCCTATGCCCAGGACGGACCTGATTATCCCACCATTGTCGTTACCATCGGCGATTCCACTTTTTTCCATGCCGGTATCCCGGCCCTGGTTAATGCCGTAACCCAGAAAGCGCGGATCATCGTTACTATCCTGGACAACTCCACTACGGCCATGACCGGTCAGCAGCCCACTCCCCAGAGTGGTGTTCTGGCTGACGGCAGCCCCGGCAATCAGGCCTTTATACCTGATCTGGTCAAGGCCAGCGGTGTCCGTTTTTTGCGGGAATGTGATCCTTACGATATCAATGGTTTTTCCGCCCTGCTTAAGGAAGCGGATCAATTCTGCCGCGGCGACCAGGGCGGCGTGGCCGTGCTCATTGCCAAACATCCCTGCCTGATGGATAAGAGCAATCAACTCAAGCAGGACGTGATTGAGATGGAGATCAGCGATGACTGCATTGGCTGCGGCATCTGCGTCAATCAATTTGAATGTCCGGCTATCAGTTTGGATGAGGAGGAAGAACAGGCCGCAATCGATCCTGATATTTGCGTGGGCTGCGGCATCTGCGATCAGGTTTGTCCAACGGGTTCCATTGTCCGCAAGGGAGAAAATCAATCATGAAACAGCAAATTATTGTAAGCGGCATAGGCGGGCAGGGGATTCTGTTTTTGACTCGGATCATCGCCGGCGCCGGCGTGAGCATGGGGCTTGAAATTTTGACATCCGAAACCCATGGTATGGCGCAACGCGGCGGCAGTGTTATTTCTTTTGTCAAGGCCGGCTCCTTTCGCAGTCCCTTGATTCGCCAGGGCCAGGGGGATATCGGCCTCTTTCTCCATGTTGACAATCTTGATGTTCACCAGGGACTGCTGCGGTCCGGGGCGGATCTTTTTGTCAATACCTCAACAACCGGACCCTACAGCAATATTGCCGCCACTGAACTGGCCAGGGAAATGGGCAGTGGTGTGTTGACAAACCTGATCATGCTTGGTTTTGCTGCGAAACATGACTCTCTGTTCTGCGGGCCGGAACAGCTGGAAATAGCCATCAGGGAGATATCCAGGGAGCGTTTTATCGACTCGAACCTGGCTGCCTTCCGTCGGGGGCTTGAGGGATAATTGGGATAACCACAGAGCACACAGAGATCACAGAGATTTTTTACTTTTTTTCTCCGTGTGCTCTGTGATCTCTGTGGTTAAAGATGTTTTTTGAAGGGCTTCACTGACAGATCATGACCACCAGGGACAGGCTGACATACTTCATTTATCATCACCGGACCGGACTCTCCGTCTGGGCTCTGGTTCTGGTGCTTTCGCTGTTTCCCTTTTACTACGACAATCCCTATATTCTGGGAATCACCAACCTGGTAGCCATTAACGTTATAGTTGTTCTCGGCCTGAATCTTTTTATCGGCTATGCCGGCCAGATTTCCCTGGGCCATGCCGCTTTTTTCGGTCTGGGGGCCTACGGTTCGGCTATTTTTACCGTTTATTATCATATCTGGCCCTGGCCGGCCATGGCTCTCTCGGCTTTACTGGTGGCCCTGACTGCTCTTATCATCGGCGTTCCTGTTCTTCGTCTCTCCGGCCATTACCTGGCCATGGCCACCCTGGGCTTCAATATCGTCATCTATACCGTTCTGGTGCAGTGGGACGAGGTCACCGGCGGGCCCAGCGGTTTTGCAGGAATCCCGCCACTTTCCATCGGCAATCTTGTTATTGATGATGAGTTCCGTTTCCATTATGTTGTCTGGGGTGTGGCTCTGGTTCTTTGCACCCTCAGCCTCAATCTGGTACGCAGCGGGGTAGGGCGCGGGCTGGCGGCCCTGGCGGTTGATGAAAGGGTTGCCGGTTCCCTGGGGGTCAACCCCGGCAGGGAAAAGGTGAAAGTCTTTATTCTATCGGCGGTCTTTGCCTCCCTGGCAGGTAGTCTCTATGCCCACTGCTTCTGTTTCGTTAATCCCGACACCTTTGGCATTTTCGCTTCGGTGGATTTTGTCATCATGGTGGTGGTGGGCGGCATGGGTTCCATCTGGGGAAGCCTTCTGGGTGCCGGTCTCCTCACTGTGCTGCCGGAATTTCTCGATACATTTGAAACCTTTAAAGATATTATTCATGGCATGATTCTCGTTTTGATCCTGCTGTTTCTGCCCCAGGGCTTTGTCACCGGACTGCTTGATCTCATCCGCACCAACCTGGCTCTCAGACGGCGGAAGAGTAAATATTCGGCTTAATGCAAGATTGTTACTAAAACCACTGAAATATTGTAACTATTCAGCATCCTAACCGAGGGTGAAAATACCGGCGTTTATTATAAAAGTGACAAAAGAATATATCGTCATTCCGGCATGTCCTTAGCCGGAATCCAGAAAGTAGCCATACACACCATCCTGGATCCCGGCTAAAAACATGCCGGGATGACGTGAGTGGCAATTTCAACTTATCGTGCTGATTCTGCGTTTTTTATACAGGCTACTCAGAATCTTGTTACTTAGAAGCGTATGTACACATGTTACGAAAAACTCGGTCTGTAACTGTTCAGATGTGCTTCATATTCGTTCATTTGGGCTTTGAAGCATACTGGTGCTATTCGAAAAGACCAGGTAAGCGTAGACTCCGAAATGGACGAAGATGGAGTGCAGCTGAATAGTTACGAAATATTAATGTTTGACCAGTGCCCCATATTCGTACAGGCAGGCTGGCGAACTATAGTATAGTCCTATGTGAGTCAGCCTGATCGTGCGAAGATGGAGTGCTGGCCGAACATTTACGCAGAAAAATGTTAAAGCTTAATAATATCAGCAAGAGATTCGGCGGTCTGCCCGCCTTGAGCGAAGTTACATTTGATGTGGCGAAAGGCAAAATCACCGCCCTCATCGGTCCCAATGGCGCCGGCAAGTCCACCCTGATCAACTGTATCTCAGGCATCATTTCGGCGAATCACGGCAGCATTTTGTTTAAAAAGAAGGAGATCAGTGGTCTGCAGGCCCACGAGATTGCCAGGCTTGGCGTAGCCCGTACCTTCCAGAACCTGAGGGTTCTGCCCAGATTGTCCGTGCTGGAAAATGTCCTCTGCGGCCTTACCGTCAAAAGTGACCGCTCTTTTCTCAAGGCCATGCTGCGATTGCCTGCACTACGTCATCAGGAACGCTTTCTGCGCTTAAAGGCACTGGAGAGTTTGGATCTTTTCGGCTTGACGAAGAAGGCGGACTGGCCCATGGCGGCCTTGCCTTACGGTGACAAAAAAAAGGTGGAGATGGCCAGGGCCTTTGTCGCAAATCCCGGCATTGTTCTGCTTGATGAGCCGGTGGCAGGTTTGAACTCCGAGGAGACGGCTCGAATCGGCGCGCTTGTCAAACAAATGCGGACAGCCGGCCACACCATGCTTCTCGTTGAGCATGACATGGAGCTTGTCATGGATATTTCCGATCATGTCGTTGTTCTGGACAGCGGCCGCTGCATTGCCCAGGGTACTCCTGAAGAGATTCGCCATAATCCCCTGGTTCTTGAGGCCTATCTGGGTAAGATCGGCGCGGCGGCGTGAGGATATCAGAAGTCAAAGGACAGAAATAAGCTTTAGCCAAACTTCAAAATTTATCTCTCACAGAGGCACAGAGTTCACAGAGAAAAATTCTAATTCTGTGTTCTCTGTGTCTCTGCGCCTCTGTGAGAAAATTAGAATCGGGTTCTTACTTTTTAACGATTTTATCCGATCATGCTAAAAATTCAAAACCTTCAAGTTCATTGCGGGGCAGCCCAGGCCCTGTTCGGCATTGATCTCGATGTCAGCCAGGGAGAAACCGTGGCCCTGGTAGGAGCTAATGGCGCCGGCAAGAGCACTTTGCTGAAAGCTGTCATGGGACTGGTGCGTCCGAGCCGGGGTTCCATCTTCTTTGAAGGAACTGATGTAACCGGTTTTTCGGCCGTGCGCATGGTGCGGCAGGGGCTGGCCCTTTCACCCGAGGGCAGGCAACTTTTTGGCGAACTCACGGTTTTCGAAAATCTGCAACTCGGCGCTCTGGCCCTGAAACTGAACAAGTTAAAGGTCAAACAGGGGATGGAGGAAGTTTTCTCACGTTTCCCCAAACTTGCGGAGCGAAGAGATCAGCAGGCCGCCACCCTGTCCGGCGGCGAACAGCAGATGGTGGCCATGGGCAGGGCCCTGATGGCCCGGCCCCGGCTCCTTCTACTGGACGAACCCAGCCTGGGGCTTGCGCCGTTGATCACCGATGAGATTTTTGCTATCATCCGTCAACTTTCCCGTTCCGGTGTGACGATTTTACTGGTGGAGCAGAACGCGGCCCGGGCCCTGTCCGCCTCCACCTCCGCTTACCTGCTGGCCAATGGCCGGATTATCCATTCGGGCAACAGTGAAAAGCTGCTGGCCGACCCCAAACTTCGCCAGGCCTTTCTCGGGGCCGGAAGCGACAGCAGACCGGAGGCAAGCCGTCTTGGCGCCGCCGGTCTGACAAATATCAGATTGGAGAAACCCGATATGACAAATCAGTCATTTATGCCCTCTTTCAAGAGTGAAGAGGAGCTGCACGCCCATCAGCTCAAGGGACTGCAATGGACGATTAATCATGTTTATCAAGGTTCGAGTTTTTACCGAACGCAACTGGAAAAGGTCGGAGTTCAACCGTCGGACATTCAATCGCTGGATGATCTGCAGAAACTGCCCTTTACCTCGGCCCATGACCTGCGCGACGGCTATCCTTTTCCCCTGCGATCCGTACCCTACGAGCAGATCACCCGTATCCATGCCAGCTCCGGCACCACGGGCAAGCGCAAGATCCTGGCTTACACCCAAAAAGACGTGGACGACTGGACCGACTTTTTTGCCCGCTCCTATGAAATGGCCGGTGTCACACCTCTGGACCGGATTCAGATTGCCGTGGGTTACGGCGTCTGGACAGCGGGCATGGGTTTCCAGCTCGGCTGTGAAAGAATTGGCGCCCTGGCCGTGCCAACCGGACCCGGCAACATTGATTTGCAGTGCCAGTTCATGCTTGATTTTCAATCCACTGTCTTCTGTTCCACTGCCTCCATGGCCCTGCTCATGGCCGAAGAAATTCATAAACGGGGGATTGCCGATAAAATCAATATTAAAAAAATTATCTATGGTTCGGAACGTTCTTCCGTGTCCATGCGCCAGAAAATTTCCGAGCTTTTCGGCGGAGCGGAACTCTTTGACATTCCCGGCCTCACCGAGCTGTACGGTCCGGGAACCGGCATTGAATGCCCGAATCATGACTGCATTCATTACTGGGCTGACTATTACATCCTGGAAATTCTTGATCCAGAAACATTAAAACCGGTGGAACCAGGTGATTGGGGAGAGATGGTGGTCACCACACTCTGCAAGGAGGCGGCTCCCCTGATCCGTTACCGGACACGGGATATCACCCGCATCATTCCCGGGCCCTGCACCTGCGGCTCCATCATGCCGCGTCATTCCCGAATCAGGGGGCGCAGCGATGATATGATGAAGTTTCGCGGCGTTAACATCTATCCCTCCAGCATTGACTCCATTCTTTCGGAAATTCCGGGCCTGGGTTCTGAATACCAGGTCCATCTTTCCAGGGATGACGCAAGCGGCCGCGACTCAATGAAACTTATGGTGGAGCAGGGGGAGCATTGTGACAAAAAGAGAAGTATTGAGCTTGCCAGGGAAACAGTGCATCAGATGAAGAAGAAATTGCTGGTCACGCCGGATGTTGAGGTGGTTAAATACGGATCTCTGCCGCGCTCCGAGCGCAAGAGTCAACGGGTTTTTGATACGCGTCTTCAAGATGATATTGTCTAATCTAAAGTAAATGTTCAGCAGCACTCCATCTGCACTCGATCAGGCTGATTCACATAGGACTACTATAGTGTTCCAGCCTGCTCGGAGTCTTCGCTACGTTTCGCTTACCTGCGCACATCTGGAGCACTGCTGAACATTTACAATCCGAGTTTTTCGTGACATTTTTCACATACGCTGAACAGAATAGCCATGCCCTTTACTCACAAATTTAAGCACACAAGCAAACATTAATTCCTGTATAAAAGCACTCGGGGATGACGATAGTGACGAAAAAGCCCATCTTATGACTTATGGTAAAGGGTAGGGCTAGCCCCTTTATTTGCAGAAACAAGTCCATCGTGTTAAAAAAAACAGCACTTGCCACCCAAAAACACTTTTAAGGAGATGAGAAAAATGAAAAAAATCAAATTTTACTTTGCCATTATGGCGGCTCTGTGCATGACATTGCCCACTGCTTCCGCCCTGGCGATGGAGAACATCAAAATAGGGGCCTTCTTTGACCTCTCCGGCCCGGCCAGTTTTATCGGGACGCCCACCAGGCTTGTGGCTGAAATGGTCGTGGATCAAATTAACAGAAATGGCGGCGTTAACGGCAAGGAAATCATATTAATTATCGGCGACACCGAAGGCAATCCGGCCAAGGCGGCCACTATTGCCAAAAAATTTATCTATAAAGACAAGGTTGCGGCCATTGTCGGACCCACCCGAACCGGTACCGGAATGAATGTAAAGAGCATTGTCGAGAAGGCCGGCATGCCCACATTCATGACCGTGGGCGGCGATCCGGTGATCATGGGCGGTAAATTCGGCCCTTACTCCTACATTTTTAAATCCCCCCAGCGTTCTTCTGTTGCGGTTAAAAGGCTGTACAGCTATCTGCAGGAAAAAGGATTGACGAAAATTGCGCTGCTCACCGCCGCTGATGGTTTTGGTAAGGACGGCGGCCGCTGGCTCGACAAACTGGCCGGGGATTACGGCTTGACCGTTGTCGCAAAAGAATCATTCGGTCCCAAGGACACCGATATGACGGCCCAGCTCACCAACCTCAAAAACAGTCAGCCACAAGCCATTGTCTGCTGGACCATTGGTGCGGCCGGTTCCATCGTGGCCAAGAACAAGGTTCAGCTCGGCATAACCGCGCCTCTTTTTCAATGTCATGGCCTGCCTGATCCAAAATACATTGAACTGGCCGGCAAGGCTTCCGAGGGCGACCGCATGCCCGCCACCAAGCTGATGGTGGCTGACCAGCTGTCGGATGATGATCCCCAGAAAAAGGTGATTAATGAATTTGTTCATCTTTACCGGGATGTCTATCATTTTGATGAAAAATTTCCCATCAATACCCATTCCGGCTATGCCTGGGACGCAATCAGCATTGTGGCCGAGGCCATGAAAAAAGTCGGCACCGAACCCAAGGCTCTGCGCGTGGCTATTGAAGAGACGAAAGGCTATGTCGGCATCTCCGGTATCTATAACATCACCCCGGAAGATCACAACGGCCTGGATGTAGATTCCATGGTTATTGTTCAAGTGAAAGACGGAAAATTCACCATGGCCGACTAATCAGTTTCATCTATTCTCAACAAAAAAAGGGTGCAGAGGGATTTATTGATTTCCTCCGCACCCTTTTTTTATAAACCACGACATTAACCGGATTAAACGTAACTTCTCAATAACTGGTGACAATTTTATCAAAAGAGATCAGGCTTACGAAATTACTAGCTGTGTGCGAATGCGTAGGAGCCCGGCCCCCGGGCGATATAATGATGTTTTGCAGTATCAGCCGAACATAATCGCCCACAGGGTGGGCGCTCCTACACCAAACAAGCACCCCATTTATTGAGAAGTTACGATTGAACGGGTTCAACGAAGGATCTTTGTTTTTGTTTCTTTAATGATTCGGCAAAACTCCTCCTTACTGTCAACAGCGCAGCTTCGCACCACTGATCTTTTTAGAAGTATAGGAGTCAGAAGAGTGGTGATAAATGCCATCAGGACAAGGGCTGAAAACTGGTGATCAGTCAACAGCGGTTCATCGATTATATTCTTTTGCAGAAGCTCATTGCTCAACTTGATCACAACCGTGGCGACAACAAGTTCCACCGCGCCCCTGCCGTTCATGCCCAGGCCGATCAGCAGTGATTCTTTAGGGGCCTGTCCAACCAGCCTGGCCGCTCCGGCGCAGCCGAAAACTTTGCCAAAAATCGCCACCAGGATCAAGGTGGCCACAAAAAACAAAAAAGACAGATCCCAGCTGATGTGGAGATGAAAAGCCAGAGTGGCAAAGAAAATCGGCGTCAAAAAACCATAACTTATGCCATAAAACCGATCACTGATGGCATCGTACACCTTCTCATTCATGGTTTCTTTTCTGACAAATTGTCCTGCCAGAAATGCGCCGATCACCAGATGTAATCCGGCAAGCTCTGCCATGTAAGCCATCACCAGGGCTGACACCATGGCAAAAGTAAATCCCTTGCCGTGGTAATCGTTCAGCCTTCTGGTGAGATGAGGCATAATAAAATGGCCGATGGAAATTGTGACACCAAAAAACAGCACCACCTTGCCGATAATAATGGCAACGGATGTCACGTCGACAGTGCCGCTTTTCGCCAGTCCCAGCAGGATTGAAAGTGTGCACAATGAGAGAATGTCATCAACGATGGCCGCTCCCATAATGATGTTGCCGATGTTGGTTTTGTGGATTTGCAGCGACTGAAGGATCACGGCCTGAACGGCAATCGCCGTTATCGACAAACCCATGCCGACAAAAAGCGACTGATAGAGGGTGCCGCCGAAAGCCTTGCAGACAAAATAGCCCAAGATAAAGGGAATAAAGAAGCCGCCCAGGGCCACCACAACCGAAGGGAAAAGGTTTTTGATAAGATTTTTAGGGTCCATCTCCATGCCGGCATAGAACATGGCAAAGAAAATGCCCATTTCCGCCAGAAATTCGAGAGTTTCCGATGGTTGAACAATGCCAAACAGGGGAGGGCCCAGGATGAGTCCGGCAGTGAGTTCCCCCAGCATTGGCGGCAGTTCGAGTTTGATAAAAACGGTTCCAAGAATCCATGCCAACCCTAAAATAAGCAGGACCTGAATGATAAGGTGTTCGTTCATAATATTACGTTTCGTTTAGATGGCTTTTTTTGCCTGGATATGAAACAGGCTTGTTCAGCAATTTTCAGGGTTTCGCGTTGATCTGCGCAAAACCATTCCATTTTCCAATATACATTTATTCCGAAATTCTGTTTTTTGCATCATTATTAGTGGGTTTCAATTGGTTTGACAGATAAAAGAAAAAAATGGTATAAAATGATGTTCCTTTTTTTTATTATGTTCAAAAAAGTTTTTTAAATCTATACGGCAAAAAAAAAATTCAATAATTTTCTTAGTTGACACGATAGGGATAGAGAATTTTTCCCTCTATATGGTTTGATAATTGCATGTTTATTTCTGAAAAGTGAGCACATAAAACAACATCCAGGCACATTATGAAAAACAAACTCCATATAGTTATTACCGGCGAAAGGGAAACAACCAGATCGTATCTAATATCAAAGAGTTCACTGATTACTCTGTTTTTTTCCTCATTGTCACTCGTTATTCTGCTGGCTGTTTTTTCCTTTCTCAGTCTAAAAGATACCTGCCAAACTGTCCAACTCAAGGCATCTCATGATCGTCTTGTAAAACAAATTGCAGAAAAGGAGGCGGAGTACCAAACCATTCTTGATGATCTTAAGGTTAAGGATGACGAAAGGGAGAAGCTGTTAAGTACAGCCCTGAGTGAGCTGAAAAACAGAAGTGAAATAGTTGAATCTATCCTGAAAACTGTCGGTATTAAGACCTCAATTAAGGAAAGTACAAAGCATAGTGGTGGTCCTTTCACCCCTCTTGGCGAGGATTCCTACGAAGACCTTATTTTTAGACTGGATCATTCACTGGATATTATTAAGTCGGTTCCCCTCGGGACACCTGTTCTCGGAACCATTACCTCACTGTATGGTCGACGAGTAGACCCAATCAACAAAAAAGCAGCTTTTCATAGCGGCATTGACATTAGAAAAAAAAGTGGTGCCGAGATTACCACAACTGCTGACGGTAAGGTTCTCAAGAAGGGGTATAACAAAGGTCAAGGTAATTATGTCACCATTGGTCACGGCAAAGATTTTAAAACCCGTTATTTTCACATGAAAAAAAGTTTCGTTGAAAAGGGAGACCAGGTAAAGCGCGGCCAGGTGATCGGTCTTGTGGGTAATACAGGCCGCAGTACCGGACCTCATCTTCATTATGAAATTCATTATAATCAAAAAAGTGTAAATCCCCTGAAATTTGTTCGAGTTGCCCGCAACATGCCCTCTGTTAAAAAGTAATTTTTTCCACGAACTTATGTCTCAAAGTGACCAACAATCTTAAGGAGTTTTTATGAGTTTTTTTAAAAAAAATGATAACAACCCAGAGATGAATTTCGACGGTAACAACGTTGCCATCAGCAGCATTATCGGCAATGGAATGAATTTCACCGGCAATGTCAATTTTACCGGTAAACTTCGTCTTGATGGTTCTATTGAAGGAAATGTCAAAGGAGACCATCTTGTTATGGGTGAAACAGGCAGTATCACAGGTGATGTTGATATAGACACCTTTATCTGTCAGGGTAGGGTTCAGGGTAATATCAAGGCCTGTAATCTCAATGTCGTCAAGGGGTGTCGGATTGATGGCAATGTGGAGGCTGTTAATCTCCTTGTGGAAGGTGGTGCCTCTCTCAATGGCGAGGTGAAGGTTGAAACCAGTGATTTGCGTCTGCTCAAGGGCGGAGCCCCGGAAGAAGAGCAAGAAGAAGCTATTGCGCAAGCAGCTCATTAAAATGTGATCCGGAAGTCGCCATGCTCTGCTTTACGAGACCCCGACTAAAAGCGGATTTGCAGACCAGCTCCAAACCCGTAATCATTGTGCCATTTGGTGATGAGGGAAAAAGAATTATCAAGCAGGTAAGAAAAACCTGCACCGCCTTCCCATTTATCGTGTGTGTCATACTGGGTTTCACCAAAAAGTGAAAGGCGCGGTGTCAATTCAAATGATTTTTCCAGATTCAATCTTGCCCCGCCATCGGTATCAACCCACATCCGGGACTCCAGATTAAAGGGCAGCAAGTAACGAATCCCTGAAACCCCCCGTGTTTTGTCGAGATCATCATCTTCACCGAGCATGTCAGCTCCAGCGAAAATAGAAAAAAAGCGGTTGATGCAGCGATCCCAGGCAACGATTGCTTCCCACCCTGTCTCGTCCACATCCTGCCAGCCCACCTCCCATTCAGCAGTCAGAATATTGCGGCTGTTGGAAAGTGTCAGAAACCCTTCCGTCATGTTGCTGATTGCGTCGGCCTGACCCCAAAAATACCAGGGATCCTTGTAAAGTTCAGGCCGAAGGGCGGTCACTTCACGCTCGGGTGTAAAACCCTCGTAATGAACGACTCGGGCCATGCCGCTCTTCATATGATAAAGCAAATGACAGTGGAAGAACCAGTCGCCGGGCTCATTGGCGTCAAATTCAATGACAGTGGTGGACATGGGGGCAACGTTGACGGTGTGCTTGAGTGGGGCGTAGTCGTTCTGGTCGTTTATGACTCGGAAAAAGTGACCGTGGAGATGCATCGGGTGGTGCATCATGGTACGGTTAATCATGATAAAGCGGACGACTTCGTCCTCGCGGATGAGGATCGAATCGCTTTCCGCGAGAGGTTTATTGTTCAAAAACCAGACATAGCGCTCCATGTCTCCGTCAAGGGTAAGACGAATTTCCTGGAGGGGTTTGTCCCTGGAAAAAGCGGTTGGCTCGATGGCCCGTAATTTTGCGTAGGGCGGCCATGGGCGGCTGGAATCCATACCGTCAATGGCCAGATTGTCAGATGCGGAGACATCAGCGGCAAGAAAGCGGAAATTTGCGCCATATTTTTTGCCAACCCGCGAGGACTGAGAAGGCATGGTCATGGAATGACCATCATGCGCCATCCCGGCCATTTTCATTTTGTTAGGGGCTGTGGTGTGAACCATGTTTTTCATGTCGTGTTCGGCAGGCATGTCCATGGAGCTCATGCCCGTCATTCCCGGCCGGTCGAATTTGCCTGCCTTAACCTCGCTATCGGGCATGCCCATGGCTCCGGCTGGATCGAGGGAGACGATTTTTTTCAGGCTCGAGCTTCCCATGGTGTGATAAAGGTTGGGTCTTGGTACATCGGGAGCCGGGTAGCGCTCACCGGAACCAACCCACACCGAGGAATACCCTGATCCGTCGTGGGCAGTGGCGCGAAATTCATAGGACCCGGAGGCGGGGACTGTAATCAGCACATCATAGGTTTCCGCAACCCCGATGAGAAACCGTTTTTCCTTGATCGGCTCTACATCCTGACCGTCTGCAGCCACGATTCTCATTGGGCCGCCAGCGAATTCGAGGTGGAAATAGGTGGTGGCGGAACCGTCAATAATGCGTAACCGCACTGTTTCATCTGCTTTGGCCGGGATGGTCATTTCAGATTGACCATTGGCAAGAAAGCAATCATAGGCCACGTCCGCGATGTCCATGGGCTCCATCCGCAGGAGTTCGCGCCTGAAGTAATCACCGAGCATACCAAGTCGGGCAGCGCCAATAATGCTTTGACTACTGCCCTTTTCAAGGGCAAACCATTCGCTGCCGCGCTTCAGGCTGCGGAGTACTTCGTGGGGCTCTTCATCGGTCCAGTCGGAGAGAAGGACAACATGGTCGTGATCTGCCCTTGAATCCTGCCGAGACGCCTCAATAACGATGGAGCCGTAAACTCCGCGCTGTTCCTGCAGATCAGTGTGGGAGTGATACCAGTAAGTGCCGTTCTGGCGAATGGGGAATTCATAGGTAAAGGTCGTGCCGGGCTTGATGGGCGGGAAGCTGATGTTCGGTACGCCGTCCATGCCCGGGGGCACGAGAAGGCCGTGCCAGTGAATGGAAGTGTCCACACTCATCCTGTTGTGGACGTCAATACGGGCGACATCTCCCTCTTTGAACCGCAGTGTCGGACCGGGAATGGATCCGTTGACGGTCATGCCCAGGACAGATTGACCGGTGATGTTGACCTCTTGCTCGGCAATGGTGAGCTCATATTCGACTGTTGCCGCATGAACCTGAATTTGTGCCAGAAGAACAAAGAATAAAAGACCGGCAACTGCGGCAGTTTTCACGCTCGACATTATGTTAACCCCTGAACCCGTAAACCCATGGGTGATCCCTTTTTCTAATGAGCTTTGATCAACGCTTCCTTATCAAACCGTGCATGAGGAACCTGAAGATAGAATATAGAGTGGAATAATAGCAGAAAAAGAGAAGTGGGAAAACAAAAACGGCAGGACCGATTGGTCCTGCCGCTTGTATGCAAGAGGGAGGTGGAAAAAATTATGCGCGTTTTATCTTTCTGCGGCGAATCGTCGCCAGGCCGGCCAGGCCGGTGCCAAACAGCAGCATGGTGGCTGGTTCCGGGACGGGGGCTCCGCCGCCGATAACGTCGTTGGCGCACCAGGGGGCATAGGAAACAAAGAAACCACCGTCTATCTTTAGATCGGTAGAACCAAATGTGTAAGAGATGGTATTGGCCGCAAAGTTGACAGTAGAAGAAAGACTAGTAAGGGTCAGGTTGTTGGCATCAATACCATTCGGATTGTTTTCCCGAACATTCCACCCGCCACCATCTTGGGTTAAAGTGTAGCTGTAACTTGATGGGTCGTCCACCGACCAGAATCCATCGCCTACCTCATTTCCTATGGTGTTGACAGCATGTCCACTACCGTGTCCATCCCTTACTAAATAATCCCAAGCCTGCCAATTGCTGCCATCATAAGAGGTGTTAATAAAAAGAGTGTCATACAGTTGCCGGGTGGAGGTGCTGAGATTAATATTTACATCCGTAAGGTAGCCATTTGTCACGATGACGTCCATGGAGGAAATATTCGGTGTGCCGAGTTCGTCATTTAGGTGGGTGCTGCTGTATTCGGGCCAGTCTATCCATGTGTCATCAAAATGATAGGTGTCAGCCTGTGCGTTATTGGCAGCAAATTCGAGGGCTACAGTTAAAGCGATTGCGGTGATAAATTTCTTTTTCATTACTTTTGTCTCCTGGCCGTTATGTATTCAAACTGAAGGAAGGTGTTTGATTTCTTTTTACATGAAGATTAGCAAACGCTGTGCCAGAGATAATAATTAAAAGGTAATATGTCATAATATAAAGAGGTTATCTTTTATTGCTGGTAAAATGGGGGCAGCTCAAGAAGAAATGGTTCCGAGAAAATAGATATTTTTTCCGGAAAAGCAATTATTGTTTCCGTGAAGGCGGAACGGGGCTCAATATTCGAGCCGATCACGGACACGGCTGCCGCACCATAACTGAAAAAAACTCCAGTCACAGCTTTCAGGATCACGGCGATGGCCGCGCTTGATAACAGCATTATGCAGGTGAGCAGAAAGTCGACGTAGATAAAAATTAGTGATTACCACTAATCTTCAGCCTCATATGTAATAGCTATCGAAAAACGTGGGGTGGGGCACGAATAGCATGAAACGTAGGAGCTCACCCCTGTGAGCGATAAGGGGATCAGAGCAAAAGATTTACCCTTTTTCGCCCGGAGGGCTGGGTGCTCCTACAGCACCGTGCCTAATTGTGGCTGAATTTCGTTGGAAATCATATAAAAATAAGGACGGAACGGGAACTTGCTATTCGAGACAGGCAGCTGTGTAACGGCGAAATGGGCGAAGAGATAAGTACCATTAAAGCCAGGGTTGGTCTGACTCCGTTGGTACTACCGTTAAGCAAGAAGTGCCTTGATATGTCCTATAAAGGACGTGAAGTCAATTTGATAGGAGTGGCAGGCTTTTTGAACGTCGAACATCGAACGTCCAACATTGAATAAGGATGGAATCTAATCGGATTTTCTTTCGATGTCGGAGTCTTCGCTTACCTGGACGTTCGATGTTCGACGTTCGTCTTTTTTTGTTATTTTTAAAAAAATGCCAGGATCTTCACCCCGGTTGATGTACTGGATAGTTACCTGTTATTTACCAAAACCGCAGACCGGATATTGACAGATTTTGCAGTTGCGGCACAGGCCGCCATGGCCGAGTTCGGCCAAATCGGCACGATCAATTGATTCTCCGGCCAGAATCCGGGGCAGAACAAGGTCAAAGACCGTGATGCGATGGAACATGCCGCAGGCCGGCAGGCCCATGATCGGCACGTCGTTGATTCGTCCCACCAGGAACATGGCGCCGGGCAGAACCGGGGTGCCGTAAACAATATCCGTGGCCCCGGCCCTGGCAATGCCCAGCCTGGTAACATCATCGGGGTCCACCGACATTCCGCCGCTTGTGACAATGAGATCAGCACCATCTTCAAGACAATTTGTAATTTCTTCAGCAATTCTGTCGATATCGTCCGGCGCGAAACAGACCTTCTTCACCTTTGAACCGATCTGATCCAGTTTCTTACGCAGAACAGGTTCAAAACGATCCTCAATCCGGCCATGATAGACCTCGTTGCCGGTGATGACGAGGCCGGCTTTGGCGCGGCGCAGTTTGATGACCTGGGCAATCCCATTTTTTTCTTTGGATATTTCAACAGCCTGCTCAACAATTTTTCTTTTTGAGGTAAGGGGAATCAGCCGGGTGGCAGCCACCTGTTCTCCCTTTTTCACCGGAGTATTATTGTGCAGGGTGGCACACATCACCTCGCCAAGCAAATTGAAGCGGAAGAGGGCATCTTTGTCGAGTTTAAGCAGACCATCGTGTTCGGCAAGCAAACCGATTTTACCTTCAACCGGTTTGCCGGAACAGATAACGCCGTTTCCGGCCAGTCCATCAGCCAGCAGTTTGGCCGCTTCATTTTCATGGATATCATCCGGGCCAAGGTCAAGGACATAGATATGGTCTTTGCCAAGCCTGCGTAAATGATCGATATCTTCATATCTGATAATGTGGCCTTTGCGGAAGGCCGGGCCTTTGAAGCCCGAATCCTTATTCCCGGCCTCTTCCTGCCTGATTTCAGTGATGTCATGGGGAAGGACCATGCCGACGGCCTGGTCAATTGGGATAGTTTTCGTTGTCATGGGTGTTTCTCTTTGCAGTTCCCGTAAAAAGTCTTCACCACAGAGCATACAGAGAGCGCAGAGAAATTCTTTTTACTACAACTAGTTGTCTCTGTGAGCTCTGTGTGCTCTGTGGTTATTTTTTAGTTTTTACGAGTTCATTAATTATTAAATGACACTATAATATCGGCCATGGGCGCAGCTTTGACACAAAGTTTTTCCATCGACCTCAACCTCGCGGCAGTCCTGAACCCAGTCACCGCATCCATCACATTGGACGCGTTTCATGGGACGGCCCGGCATGTCACATTTCGGGATATTTATTTTCACCTGTTCGATTTTAAACAACTCCTCCTCAGGCATAACCCGGTAGGCTTCGAGCTGCTGTTTGTATTTACCCTCAATATCCGGGGAATATTTCTTGGCCAGTTCCCTGGACTCTTCCCGGCACGTGATCCGAACCGCCTTACCAGTGGTCAGGTTAACAAAAGTCGCCGCCATGATACCGTAATCAAGCCATTTCATGGCTCTTTTGCCCAGAGTACAGCCGGTCACGCTCTGAATGGCGTCCGTGGCGCAGCGATCGATTTCGACCAATACATATAAACTTTTACGCTGAGTCCCCTTGGGGTCGTCGATATCTATTTCACGCAGACCGATCATGGCCATGCGTACCCCGATAACCTGGCCGGCACAGATATGGCCATGGATTTTTGTTGAGTATTCGAGTAGATTTTCAAATGATTCCATCTCGGTTTCTCCTAACCCACTAAAGCGGAAAAAATATCATATTTTTCAGGATAAGTGCCTTAACAGTAGGTATAAGTATTTAATTTTAATGTAAATTATTTATTTCTTGTTTTTTTATTACAGAGTTTCAGGTGTAAGGCTCTAAAAAAGTGCAGGCAAAATAATAAATAATTTTCTATTTTAACATTGCAGGCCGGAGACGCAAGGAATTACAAAAGAAAATAATGAAATATTACGCAATGACTCATGTAGCGCCTTTTGCGTCTCTTGCGTTAACAAATGGCATTCTCGGACAAGCTCCTGGCTAACCACATTGACAAATTCTCCAATTGAACAAATTAAAATTAAAAAAACATCCTGTTCTCACGAAAGAATTTTTGAAAACTGTAGCCCATCATCCAGGTGTATACCAGATGAAGGACAGTCATGGAAAAATTTTTTATGTGGGAAAGGCACGGGACTTAAGGAAACGTCTGGCCTCTTACGCGGCTGCTCCGGCAAAACAGAGCAAGACTGCAGCTCTTCTCTCCCACGTCACGGCCATCGAGACGATTCTTACCCATACCGAAAAAGAAGCCCTCATTCTTGAGGCCTCGCTGATCAAAAAACATCGGCCCAAATATAATGTCATTCTGCGGGATGATAAAAATTATCCTCTGATCAAGGTCACGATCAGGGATGCCTGGCCCCGGCTGGTAATGACCCGGCGGCGGATCAGGGACGGAGCCCGTTATTTTGGCCCTTATTCGTCGATTTCCGCTATGTGGAAGACCCTGAAACTTCTCCATTCCCTCTTTCCCCTGCGCCGCTGCAAGGGAAAAGAGGTGAAAAAGAGAAATCGTCCCTGCCTGAACCTCCAGAT
This sequence comes from Thermodesulfobacteriota bacterium, assembly GCA_034723545.1. Taxonomy (GTDB): domain Bacteria; phylum Desulfobacterota; class Desulfobulbia; order Desulfobulbales; family SURF-16; genus JAGHCC01. The sequence continues at coordinate 51,160 of JAYEPA010000110.1, forward strand.
CGGCCAGTGCCTTGCCCCCTGTTGCGAAAACCCGGACCGGGAAAAATACCAGCACATGGTTGACAATATCATCATGGTTCTTGAGGGGAGCAAGAAAAAAGTTCTTCAAGATTTACGAAAACAGATGAAGGCGGCATCGGAAAATCTTTATTTCGAGGAGGCAGCCGGGTTTCGTGACCAAATTCAGGCTCTGGAAAAAACCCTTGAAAAACAGATCGTGGTCGCGGAGCATCGCAGGGATCAGGATATTTTTGGTTTTGTCCATAAAGAAAATTCCATCGCGGTTGCCGTTATCCATGTCCGTAAAGGGAGGGTGAGTGGACAACAGGGTTTTTGGATCAGCAAAACCATCGGTGATGACCAACAGATTCTCGCCCATGTTCTGAATCAGTATTATTCCGACGTTCATGAGGTCCCCAGGGAAATTTTGCTTCCCTTTGCCCCTGATGACAGTGAGCTGCTGGCGGAACGGTTTTCTGATCTTAAAAAAGGAACAGTCGTTCTTCATGTTCCCCAACGGGGGAATTTAAAAAAACTCGTTAACATGGCACAGAAAAATGGCGAACAGATTCTTGCCGACCGGCAAAAGAAGCTCCAGTCCTGGCAGGAATTTTCTGCTGCTCTGCAAAGCACCCTTCGTTTGTCTAAAAGTCCTGACAGGGTAGAATGTCTTGATATTTCCAATATCGGCGGTGAAAAGGCGGTGGGCGCCCTGGTCTCTTTTTTCAATGGCGAAAAAGACAGCAAAAAATATCGTCATTACAAGATCAAAACCCTGGACGGCCCCGATGATTACGGGATGATGGCCGAATCACTGAAACGGCATCTTAAGCGAAAAAAGGAGGAAGATAATCTTCCTGATCTTCTCATGGTGGATGGCGGCAAGGGTCAGCTGAACGTCGCGGTTAATGTCCTGGTTTCCCTAGGTTTGTCAACCAGGATTGATTTGGTTGGCATTGCCAAGGAAAAAAAGAGCGAAGGGGAGAAGCTATACCGACCAGGCCGAAAAAATCCCATTCTGCTGCCCGGTCACAGCCCCCTGCTTCTTTTTCTAATGCGGATAAGAGATGAGTCCCACCGCTATGGCATCATTTTTCATCGCAAATGGCGACGCAGAGATACTTTACATTCAGATCTGGATGAAATTTCCGGTATTGGGCCGGGGCGTAAAGAAATTTTGCTTGCAAAACTGGGCAGCCTGAAACGGATAAAAAAAGCCTCTCTTGCCGAACTGGCAGGTGTGGAGGGGATCGGGCCGGAACTGGCCAAGCAGATCAGGGCCTATTTTGATGATTAATGTTGCTTTTTAGGCATCAAAAAATTATGTTATCTTGTTTCTGATAAGACATTTATTCAAAATTTTGATTAATTTCCAGATCAGCTGGATTGGCTTGAAGGTGCAAGGCTAATGGCATAAGGGAAAAGAGCTAAAACTAAAAGCTATTCTCGTATTTGGCTGATTTTTCTGACTGACACTTTTTTTGGCAGGGAGTTTACAATATCATGTGGGAGTATACGGACAAGGTTAAACAGCATTTTCTTCATCCTCACAATGTCGGTGAGGTTGAGAATCCGGATGGAATAGGGGATGTGGGCTCCCTGGCCTGTGGCGATGCGTTGAAGTTGACCTTTAAACTCGGTGAAGACGGCCGCATCAAGGACGCTCAGTTCAAAACTTTCGGCTGCGCCAGCGCCATTGCTTCTTCCTCGGCACTGACTGAAATGATCAAGGGCTTGACTTTGGAGGAAGCTGAAAAGATAACCAACGAAGATCTTGCCGACTATCTCGGAGGGCTGCCCAAAGAAAAAATGCATTGCTCGGTGATGGGACGGGAGGCCCTGGAAGCAGCCATTGCCAACTACCGTGGCATCGAACTGCCCATGGCTGAAGGTGAGGTGGTCTGTGAGTGTTTTGGGGTAACGGACATTGAAATTCGGCGGGCCATCGAGGAAAGTAATCTCCATACGTTGGAGGATGTGACGAATTTCACCAAGGCCGGCGGCGGTTGCGGCAAGTGCGAGGAGCGAATCGAGGAGTTGCTTGCTGAAGTTCGGCATGAAGCGAAGCTGCAAAGCGTTCCAATGGGTGGACCCAAACGGATGACCAACATCCAGAAGATTAAGAAAATCGAGGAAGTTCTGGAAAGAGAAATCCGCCCAACCCTGAAAAAAGACGGCGGCGATATTGAACTTGTGGATGTGGACGGTGATTTTGTCATGGTCTCCCTGCGCGGTGCCTGTGTCAGCTGTGCCAAGTCTCAGATCACCCTGAAAGAATATGTCGAGAAAAAGCTTCGCGAGCAGGTGCTGGAGACTCTGATTGTTGAGGAGTATAAAGAATAGAAGTCAGGAGTCAGGAGACAGAAGTCAGGAGACATCAAATAAGCGAATGTTAGGTGTTAGCGGTTAGCTTACTGATTGTTACATGTTGTTTTTTGCTAAAAGCTAACAGCAAATAAAGAGAGAATGAATCGCCCATGAATGACAAAATCATCTATATGGATAACAATGCAACGACCAGAGTGGCGCCCGAAGTGCTGGAAACCATGCTGCCCTATTTTTCTGATTTATACGGCAACCCCTCCAGCATGCACTCTTTTGGAGGCCAAGTCGGCAGGAAGGTTGTTGAGGCCAGGGAAAAAATCGCTAGGTTGCTTAATACCACTCCCGATGAACTGGTCTTTACCAGCTGCGGCACGGAAAGTGACTCAACGGCCATTCTTTCCGGCCTCCAGGCTAATCCGGGAAAACGTCATATCGTTACCACCCGTGTGGAACACCCGGCAGTTAAAAATTTATGCGAAAACCTCGATATCCTGACCGGTCACAAACACCGTGTCACCCAGCTTCCGGTTGAGCAGGACGGCACCCTGGACTTGAAGCGTTACGAGGACAGCCTGACCGATGAAACAGCCATTGTCAGCGTCATGTGGGCCAATAATGAAACAGGCGTAATTTTTCCGATTAAGGAAATGGCGCAGATCGCCAGGAGCAGGGGAATCCTCTTTCATACCGACGCAGTCCAGGCCGTGGGAAAGATTCCCATTGACCTTTCTGATGTGGAGGTGGATTTTCTCTCTGTGTCTGGGCATAAACTCCATGCCGCAAAAGGAATCGGCGTCCTCTATGTTCGCAAAGGAACACCCTTTTATCCCTTTCTGATCGGCGGTCACCAGGAACATGGCCGGCGGGGCGGAACGGAAAACGTGGCATCGGTTATCGGTCTTGGCACAGCCTGTGAGCTTGCGGCAAAACATATCACCAAGGAAAACACCACGGTCAAAATGTTGCGTGATAAATTGGAGAACGGCCTGCTTGAAAAAATCCCCAATGCGATTCTAAACGGTCACAAAACCGAACGGCTGCCCAATACGACAAATGTTAGTTTCGAGTTTGTCGAAGGAGAAGCCATCCTGCTTCATCTTGATCGCTTTAACATCTGCGCTTCATCCGGATCGGCCTGTACCTCCGGTTCCCTTGAGCCTTCCCATGTCCTGCGGGCCATGGGAGTTCCTTTTACTGCTGCTCACGGTTCCATTCGCTTCAGCCTGAGTGTCTATAATACGGAAGATGAAGTCGATTTTATTTTAGAGAAACTGCCGCCGATCATTGCCGAACTACGGGAAATGTCACCTTTCTGGAAAACAAACCATAAGGGCCGCGTTGGTGGATCCGGCTGTAAGTGCTAAGGGACAAAGAAGTTATCTGATAAGAAAACACCAAAATTCATAATTTTTAATTATTAATTCATAATTCCGCCAACGGCGGCTGAGGAAACGTCATGCTTGTTATTCCCCCGTCATTTAAAATTCTGCATGATTTAGACCAGGAAAGTCTTGCTGTTCGTATCGAACGTTGCGGACGTCTCTGTTATAAAAGTGAGGACAAAATAACAGAGGATTCAGCCCCGCCGTTTATTCGGAGAATATTAAAGCATGGCCATAACTCTGTTGCTGAAATGGCTGTTTTAACGCTAAAAGTGTCTCCTGGTAGCGAGTCTGATGTGACAAAATTATGTGGAGCACTTCCCAGGTATCTCCATATAGACAGAGTTGAGAAGAATCTGTTGATCAGCGGCTCGGTCCGGGCCTTCCGGGAGTTGTACCAGGCCCATCCAAACCTGAAAATCGTCAAGGGGATAACCGGTTGTCTGCATACGCGTCATCCTCTTTTTTTTGAGGATATTGTCCCTGAAAAAGGCATTGTCCGCCAAGGCGGGATGGCTGTGGAAAAAATACCCTTGGATGAGATAGAACAACTGCCTGCCTATCTTCTGGCGAAACATCGTTTTGTCGCGGTCTCGTTTACCGTCAACCGAGCCGTAACCCATGAAATGGTACGCCACCGGCCCTGTGGCTTTCTTCAGGAAAGTCAACGCTATTGCCGATACAGTGAAAATAAGTTCGGCAACCAGCTTACCTTTATCAAACCTCTTTTTTATAAAGAAAACAGTGAGGAATATCGTCTCTGGGAAGAGGCCATGGTCGAAAGCGAGAGGATATATCTAAAACTGCTTGAAACTTCAACGCCCCAGGCTGCCCGCACTGTTTTGCCCAATGCCTGTAAAACAGAACTGATAGTGTATGCCAACCTGCTGCAGTGGGTGCATATGTTTAAATTGCGGACCTCAAAAGGGGCCGATCCTTCCATGCGCGAGGTGATGATTCCTTTGCTTGCAGAATTTAAAAAATTATTTCCCGCAGTTCTTTCCCATATCTTTGCCGAAGAATGATCGTTGTTATCTGTGGAAAGATCCTCTTTAATTATTTGAAATTATTGATAACTAAAACGGATCATACCCCACGATGTTTTGTGCATAGTCTCACACGTTCACCTGTTTCAGATCATAATAGTTTGCATAACACGTTCAACTAAGTATTTTTGCGGATTGTTTTCAGTTTAAATATCGATTAGATAGTTCTTTCTTTGTATTTGTATGGGTTATATATCCTGATTGTCTGGATAATATTTATTTTATTATAACACGAATGTTAAGGAGGTAGTAATGGCTCTTGATCCAACCAAACATGCTGATTGGGAAATCGCTGCTGATGCGGAAACCCGGATGAAAACAGTTTACGAATTGGGCGATGCCCTGGGCCTGGAAAAGGAAGAGCTCCTTCCCTATGGTCATTATGTGGCAAAACTTGATTACCGGAAAATCATGGAGCGCCTGAAAGACAAGCCGGATGGGAAATATGTCGATGTAACGGCCATTTCACCAACTCCTCTTGGCGAAGGGAAAAGCACATGCGCCATGGGCCTGGTTCAGGGACTTGGTAAACGGAACAAGAGCGTGATCGGCGCCATTCGTCAACCATCTGGTGGCCCCACCATGAATATCAAGGGTAGTGCCGCCGGCGGCGGTCTGGCCCAGTGTATTCCGCTGACCCCGTTTTCCCTAGGTCTCACCGGTGATATTAACGCCATTATGAATGCTCATAACCTCGGCATGGTAGCCCTTACTGCCCGTATGCAGCATGAGTCGAATTACACCGATGAGCAGCTGGCCCTGCGGAACCTGAAACGGCTCGATATTCATCCCAAGAAGGTTGAGTTTGGCTGGATCATGGATTTTTGTGCCCAGGCCCTGCGGAATATCACCATTGGTATTGGCGGTAAAATGGACGGCATGACCATGCAGTCCAAGTTCGCTATTGCGGTAAGTTCCGAAATTATGGCCATTCTTGCCGTTGCCTCCGACTTGAAAGACATGCGCGAACGTATCGGCAAAATCGTTGTTGCTTACAATAAACAGGACAAGCCCATCACCACTGCTGATCTGGAAGTTGACGGCGCCATGACCGCCTGGATGGTTGAGGCACTGAATCCCAATCTGATGCAGACCCTTGAAGGTCAGCCGGTTATAGTGCATGCCGGACCTTTTGCCAATATCGCCATTGGCCAGTCATCGGTTATTGGCGACCGGGTCGCTCTGAAACTGGCTGACTATAACGTCACGGAAAGTGGTTTTGGCGCTGACATTGGTTTTGAGAAATTTTGGAATTTGAAATGTCGTTACAGTGGGCTCAAACCCAACTGCGCCGTGGTCGTTGCCACAATCCGTGCCTTAAAATGCCATGGCGGCGCCCCGATTCCGGTTCCGGGCAAGCCTATGCCTGAAGAGTATAATTCAGAAAATGTCGGCTGGGTTGAAGAAGGCTGCAAGAACCTGATTCACCACATTGAGACCGTTAAGAAGGCCGGTATTAACCCGGTTGTCTGTATTAATGCCTTTTACACCGATACTGATGCCGAAATTGCTGCTATTCGCCGTATTGGTGAGGCTGCCGGGGCCCGGGTGGCCCTGTCACGCCATTGGGAGCATGGCGGTGACGGAGCCTTGGAATTTGCCGACGCAGTCGTGGATGCCTGTGAAGAGCCCAATGACTTTAAATTCCTCTATGACCTTGACACCCCGCTTTCCCAGCGCATCGAGCTTATTGCCAAGGAGGTTTACGGAGCCGACGGCGTCAGCTACAGTCCCGAGGCCCGGGTTAAGCTGAAACGGATGGAGGCTGATCCGGATCTGAAGGAAATGGGAACATGCATGGTTAAAACCCATCTTTCTCTTTCCCACGACCCGAAACTCAAAGGTGTACCCAAGGGCTGGACTCTACCCATCCAGGATATCCTCACCTATAAAGGAGCAGGATTTGTTGTGCCGGTCGCCGGCGCAATCAGCCTGATGCCGGGTACCGCTTCTGATCCAGCCTACCGCCGTGTTGACGTTGATGTTGAAACCGGCAAGGTTAAGGGCGTATTCTAGAATCAGAAGTCAGAAGACAGGACTCAGAAAACAAAATTTGTTTTTTCTGATATTGTAGTAAAAAAATACCCCCTGAGAATGTAATGATTCTCAGGGGGTATTTTTTTGTTATAAAATTTTGTTAAGAAAATAACTATTTATTTGAAATTACCCGGCAATATCACTAAACTAAAAAAATAAGGATTAGAGGTTAAAGGTTTAGATGTTTTTTATCCTTTGCCCTCAGTCACTTCGAATATCTTGCAGGCTCGTCATTTGTCCCTGCCCAACAACCTGTTGAAAATAAAACATAGTCACCATACATGCCAAATCCTGCTGCTACAAAATCCAATTTAAAAGCATCTGTCAAGGATCAGTCCGGGGCCGGAAAGCTGAAAATCGGTGAAATCCTTCGCAAGGAAGGGCAAATCACCAGTAATCAGCTTGAACATGCCCAATCCATACAGAAAAAAAATAAGATGAGTCTGAGCAGCATTCTGCTTAAGCTCGAATATATCGATGATGACACTATTTTAAACGTCCTCAGCAGATCCTATAATTTTCCGGCGGTGAAAATTTCCCAGGAACCTCCCAGTCCTGATGTCTTCAAGGTTATTCCCTATGACGTTGTAAAAAAATACATGGCTCTGCCCTTGCGTATGACAGGCAAAGCCCTGCAGGTTGCCATGGCGGAACCCACCGATACCGCCGCCGTGGAAGACTTGCAGACCGCAGTCAAAAAAGGGCTGTCAGTCTCTGTTGCCACCCAGAAGGATATTGTAGAAGCTTATCGAAAATATTATCAAATCAGTGACGATGAGTATAAAGAACTGCTTGATGTCGAGGAGGAGGAAGAGGAAGAAGAAGTAACCAACATCGACGACTTTGGCTCCCTTGCCGCCGAGGTCGCTGACGATATGGCCATTGAGGCCCTGGATGAGGAAGAGGGGCCTGATCAGTACGCGGCTTCGGACGCTCCCATCATCAAGCTGGTCAACGGTATTCTGGTGAAGGCGGTAACAGACGGTGTCAGTGATATTCATATTGAACCGTATGAAAAGACTCTGCAGATTCGTTACAGGATGGATGGATCGTTATATAAATCCATGAATCTGCCGTTATCCATTAAAAATGCTCTGACTTCCCGGTTAAAAATTCTTGCCTCCCTTGATATTACAGAGCGGAGGGTTCCCCAGGACGGCAGGATCAAGATGCGGGTGGGACGGAGCAAGGTGGTGGATTTCCGCGTCTCCTCCCTGCCAACTCTTTTTGGCGAGAGTATCGTCCTGCGTATTCTTGACAAGAGTTCTCTGAACGTTGATCTGACCATGCTGGGATTTGAGCCTGAAACTTTTGAAATGCTTAAAAGATGTGTGGCTAAGCCCCAGGGATTGCTTCTGGTTACCGGCCCAACCGGTAGCGGCAAGACAGTAACTTTGTATTCTGTCTTGAATTCATTAAATAATGACGCTATTAAAATTTTAACCGCTGAAGATCCTGTTGAGTTTAACTTTAAGGGGATTAACCAGGTTAATGTTCACCAGGAAGTGGGCATGACCTTTGCTGCGGCCTTGAAAGCGTTTCTGCGTCAGGATCCGGACATTATCATGGTGGGAGAGATTCGCGATATGGATACTGCGGAAATTGCCATCAAGGCGGCCATGACCGGCCATCTTGTTCTTTCCACCCTGCATACCAATGATTGCGCGGCCACCATCGGCCGTCTGGTGGATATCGGCATTCCTCCCTTTATGCTGTCTTCAGCCATCACCATGGTACAGTCCCAGCGGCTTGGACGGCGTCTCTGTCCAAATTGTAAAACCCTGATTGATCTGCCTGATACGGCCAGCCTGCTGGAGATGGGGTTTTCCGAAATACAGATCCCCGATCTGCAGCTTTATGGTCCTAAAGGCTGCTCCAAATGCAGGGGCAACGGTCACAAGGGCAGGGTGGGCCTGTTTGAATTAATGGAGGTCACTGAGGAGGTGGCCAAGGCCATCAGCGCTGAAGTGCCGGAAGATCAGCTCAGAAAAATTGCTATTCAGGAAGGTATGACCCCCCTGCGGGATGCCGCTCTGCTCAAGGCATCACAAGGAGTTATCTCCATTGAAGAGGTTCTGAAAAAAACAGTGATCACCAAGGAAAGTCTGCCCGCCTATCTGGTCAATCCGGATGTAGAAAAATACGATGACGGAGATTATATTATCCGTCAGGGCAACACGGATATTGACTTCTTCCAGTTGATCCATGGCGGGGTCATGGTCATCGTCGATGGCAAGAAGATTGCCGAAATTCACCAGCCCAATGACTACTTTGGCGAAATGGCCGCCATTTCCGGTGAAGAAAGGTCAGCCTCCATTGTTGCCAAAGGAAGATGTACGGTCAAGCGCTTTCCCGGAGATAAAATCATGGAAATTATTGAAAAGCATCCCGATGTCGCCAAGCATCTTTTTTCAACGATCATTGAACGGCTTGGCCAGGCCAATGACATTATTGTTAAGCTTGCCAGTAACAAGGTGCGTTAATCCGTCCTTTTCCTTCCTGTTCCATTTCCCTAAAAACATTTCTAGGTAGAACCTCCCAGATCTTTTAGGTATGAATACCTACCTCTTTTTTCTGCTAGAATGTTACCTTTTTGTTAATTTTATTATTTCCTGTGTTTCATGAAATCTCCTTGAAAAAACAGCGCTTATTTTGTAGTGTCATTGGTTCGTAATTTGTACAAAAGGATAAATATTTACTGATCAGATTTGTTTGAGGTCATTCAAATCTATCATTAATTCTGATCTAATTATTTCGAAAAAAATAGTTACAATCGACAAGAAGGAGAAATAATGACTGCCAAGATTATCAGCGGAACTGAAACCGCCAAGGCTATACGTGAGGAGTTGAAAGCAGAGATTTCTGAACTAAAGGAAAAACATGGTATTGTTCCCGGTCTGGTGACCATCCTGGTGGGCAGTGATTCCGCCTCCCAGGTTTATGTCGGCGCCAAGGAGAGAACATGCAAGGCCCTGGAGATGTATTCCGAACGTTATGATCTCCCTGCGGATACCCCTGAAGAAGAGGTTCTGGCCCTTGTTGAAAAATGTAACAAAAATGACAAAATTAACGGTATTCTTGTCCAGCTGCCATTGCCGAAACATATCAATGAAGCCAAGATTCTTTATGCCATAGATCCAAATAAAGATGTTGACGGTTTTCATCCTGTCAATATCGGCAAGATGATGCTTGGCGAGGACTGCTTTCTGCCCTGCACTCCCCATGGGATGCTGGAGCTTTTAGAGCGTAACGGGATTGAAACCAGCGGCAAGGAATGTGTTGTTATCGGTCGCAGCAATATTGTCGGCAAGCCCATTGCCAATCTGATGCTGCAGAAACGGCCGGCCGGCAATGCCACGGTAACCCTCTGCCATACAAGAACAAAGGATGTGGATTTTCATACCAAACGGGCTGATATTCTGATTGTCGCAGTCGGCGTACCGAACCTGATCAAGGCCGACCAGGTTAAGGAAGGCGTTGTGATCCTCGATGTTGGCGTAAACCGTATCGGCAAAACCAAAGAAGGCAAGGGTATTCTTGCCGGTGACGTGGATTTTGACTCTGTTAAGGAAAAAGCGGGAGCAATTACACCTGTACCAGGCGGCGTTGGCCCCATGACCATCACCATGTTAATGAAAAATACGGTCCAGGCGGCTAAAACGGCTGCCGGACTTCTATAACATTAAAGAGAGGTTGCTATGACAAGACAAACAGGATGTGAAAGCTGTACAGATTTAACCTGTTCATCAACGATTGAAGTTCTTGGCAGTGATGTCTCCAAAGATGTGGTCACAGCGTATGACCGTGTTCAGTCCAGGGGAATGTCGGCATGTCTTTTCGGCTCCGGCGGAACCTGCTGCCGAAATTGCAATATGGGGCCATGCCAGATCATTGACGGTGTAGAAGAAATGATCGGTATCTGTGGTGCTACCGCTGAAACCGTGGCCGCGAGAAATTATGCGAGAACAATAGCGGCCGGAACCGCAGCCCATGCCGACCATGCCCGTGAAATGATTTTTGGTTTCATTGCCACGGCCAAGGGCGAGACCCCCCATGGTATCAAGGATGAAGAAAAACTTCATATGCTGGCCAAGGTGTTCGAGATTGAAACCGAGGGCAGAGACAAGAATGAGATTGCCCTGGAGTTGGGAGAAAAAGCCCTTGCTGAGTTTGGTAAACAGAAGGGCACCCAGGTTATGTTGAAAAGGGCGCCGAAAAAACGACAGGAACTCTGGAAAAGACTTGGAGTTGAGCCTCGTGGTATTGATCGTGAGGTGACGGAAACCATGCATCGAACCCATATGGGCGTTGATCAGCATTATGAAAACATCATGCTCCAAGGTGCCAGAGTCGCTCTGGCTGATGGTTGGTCCGCCTCTATGCTCTCCACTGATCTGACCGATATCATGTTCGGCACTCCGGTGCCTATTCGGGCCATGGTTGACCTTGGTGTACTCAAAGAGGACATGGTCAATGTTACCGTTCACGGTCATGAGCCGCTCCTGGCCGAATCACTTTGCATGGCAGCAGCGCAGGAGGACATTCAGGCTCTGTGTAAAAAGGTAGGCGCCAAGGGCGTCAACCTGGCAGGGGTCTGCTGCACCGGAAACGAGATTCTCATGCGGCGCGGCATTCCGGTGGCAGGAAGTTTTATTCAGCAGGAAATGGTTCTTGCCACGGGAGCTGTCGAGGCCATGGTTGTTGATGTCCAGTGCATCATGCAGTCGGTTGCCGAGGTGGCCAAAAATTTTCATACGGAGATCATCACCACCAATTACCGGGCCAAGATGCCGGATGCGGTTCATCTACAGTTTAACGAAGAAGACTCTATGAACTCCGCCAAGGACATCCTTAAAAGAGCAATCGGCAACTTCAAGAAACGCCGTGATTTCCATATCCCTCAGGATACCAAGCTTGACGTCGTTGTCGGTTTCAGCCATGAAACCATCAACTATATGCTGGGCGGACGATTCCGCAACAGCTACCGGCCTTTAAACGACAATATCATTAACGGCCGGATTCGCGGCGTTGCCGGCATTGTCGGCTGCGAAAACTATAAACTTGCCGATGATGTCCATGTGACCGTTGCCAAGGAACTGATTAAAAACGATGTTCTGGTCCTTGCCACCGGCTGCGCGGCACAGGCTTTGGGTCGGGCAGGACTGCTCAATCCCGAGGCAGCCGCAAAATATGCTGGTCCGGGACTGGCCGAGGTCTGCGAAACCGTGGGCATGCCGCCGGTACTGCATATGGGATCCTGTGTTGACAACAGCCGTATTCTGATTGCTGCAACTGCCATGGTCGAGGAAGGGGGTCTTGGAGATGATATTTCGGATCTGCCTGCCGCAGGCACGGCACCGTTGTGGATGAGTGAAAAAGCCGTTTCCATTGGCGAATATTTTGCCACAAGCGGCATGTATGTCATCTTTCAGAATTTACCTGTCAGCGGTTCAAAGGTAATGAAAAAATATCTCTACGAGGATATGGAAGAGATGTATGGCGGTATGTGGGATACCGAAGAAGATCCAGTCAAGCTGGCCCATAGAATGATTGCCCATATTGACAAAAAACGAGCTGCTCTTGGTATTGACAAGAAACGCGAACGTGTACTTTTTGATATGGAGATGCGTCGAGATCTGACCTCCGGCACAGGCCTGACCGATGTGGGCTGCCACGGTCCGGCGTAGTTAAGATCAGAAGACAGATTGAGCATAGTAGTCTAACTTCATTAACAGATAGTAAATATTCGGCTTAATGTAAAATTGTTACTAAAACCACCGAAATGTAAATATTTGATCAGTGCCCTATATTCGTACCCTGAAGGGCATAAATTCCAGCAGGCTGGCGAACTATAGTAGTCTTGTGAGTCAGCCTGATCGTGCGAAGATGGGGTGCTGGCCGAATATTTACAACAGATAAGGATCATTCCGAATGAAATCGGGTAGTCGATTAGAGCGTATTTTGACCGCTGGAAAATTTGCGGTTACTGGTGAACTTGGGCCGCCGAAAAATGGCGACTCCGAGGTGGTGCGTGAAAAAGCCCGCACTCTCAAAGGATATGTCGATGCAGTCAATATTACCGACTGCCAGACAGCCATTGTCCGAATGTCATCCATTGGTGCCGGGCTTATTGCCCAGCAGGAGGGCGTTGAACCTGTTATTCAGATGACCTGTCGTGACCGGAATCGAATCTCCATGCAGAGTGATCTTCTCGGAGCCTCGGCCCTGGGATTGAAAAACCTGCTCTGTCTCACAGGTGATCATCAGAAATTCGGCAACCATCCCGGTTCCAAGGGCGTTTTTGACATGGATTCCATCCAGATGCTCGGCATGGTCAAATCCATGCGGGATGACAAGAAATTTCAGTGCGGTGAAGAGATTAAAACGGCTGAGCCTCATTTTTTTCTTGGCTGTGCTGCGAATCCCTTTGCCTATCCGTTTGAATACAGGGCAGCAAGACTGGCTAAAAAAGTAACCAACGGCGCCGACTTTGTCCAAACCCAGATCATTTATAATGTAGAAAAGTTCGCCAAATTTATGGAAATGGCCCGAGATCTCGGCCTCCATGAAAAAGTTCATATTCTTGCCGGCGTAACACCGCCGAAATCACTTGGCATGGCTCGCTACATGAAAAAATTTGTGCCGGGCATGGATGTCACCGATGATGTACTGCAACGAATGCAGGATGCCAAAGACAAACAGGATGAAGGTATCAATATCTGTGTCGATATCATCAACCAGGTCAAGGAAATAGAAGGTGTTTCCGGTGTCCATATCATGGCCATTGAGTGGGAGACTGCTGTTCCGGAAATCGTTAAACGAGCCGGAATTGAAGAACGTCCCGTCCTTGAAGACGAACCTGTTGTTGTGGTCGAAAAGGCAGCGAAACAAACCATAGAGGTTCGACCGACTGAGACTGGAGAAACTGTTGCTGATCGTGATGAAATTCTTGCCCAGGCAAAGGCCGAGGCTGAAAAAATTATAGCTGCAGCGAAGGATGAAATTGCCGGACTACGGGATCGGGCAGCACAGCAGCCTGTAACGGCAGTACCCGGGGCTGAGCAGGAAACCATAGAACTTGATGATGCAGGAGAACATGAGATGAATGAAAAAGAACGCCAAGTGGCGTTAGAGTCTGTTCGCATGGGTCTTGACTCTCTTAAAAAAGCCTTTGGCCTGTCAGACGATCAATTTGAGGCACTTTCGAACTTTGCCGGTGCTGAAGCTGTGTTGAAAAAAGAACCGCAAGTATCATCAGCCGCTCCGGCAGCACCGGCACCAGCACCGGTCGTTGATGAAGCCAAAAAAGCGGCGGAAGCCAAAGCCGTTGAAGGGGCTAAGGCTGCTGCTGACGAGGCAAAAAAGGCCGCAGAGGCGAAAGCTGCTGAAGAAGCCAAGGCTGACGATGAGGCAAAAAAGGCCGCAGAGGTTAAAGCCGCAGAAGATGCCAAGGCAGCTGATGAGGCGAAAAAAGCCGCAGAGGCGAAAGCCGTTGAAGAGGCCAAGGCAGCTGACGAGGCAAAAAAAGCCGCAGAGGCCAAAGCCGCTGAAGAAGCCAAGGCTGCTGATGAGGCTAAAAAAGCGGCAGAGGCAAAAACAGCCGTCCCGTCAACTATGGCTGTTGCGGCCCTTAAGCTTGAGGCAACACCACTTGCGGAGCGGGCAAGCAAGATCCCTGAAACAGCTTATAAAGTTAATTACACGGGTCAAATTCGTGAAACGGTCCTTGGTAATTCTGGTAACGAGATCAAAGTCGGCGGTTCTTCGTCCATGCCGTTTTATCTTTTTGAAGGTGAGTTGGGGAACAAGCCACTAATCGCCATGGATATTGTCGATGTGAAACCAGAAGGGTGGCCGTCAACCCTGACCCGTCATTTTGAGGATGTTCTTGATAATCCATTGGCATGGGCTCAAAAATGCGTCAATGAGTTCCAGGCCGAGGCCCTATGCGTCTCCCTGATCAGCACAGACCCCAACGGTCTGAACCGGGATTCTGCCGAAGCGGCAAAAACTGCGGCCGAGATCATCAATAATGTCGATGTGCCGATTATAGTCTGGGGTTGTGAAAACAGTGAAAAGGATACCGATACTCTGCGCGAACTTACCTCCATGATTGGTGACAAGAAAGTTTGCCTGGCTCCGTTGACAGATGCGAATTATCGTTCCCTTGGTGCCACGGCTATGGCCTTTCAGCATCCGCTTGTCGCGGCTTCGCCCATAGATGTCAACTTGGCCAAACAGCTTAATATTCTAATGGAAAATCTGGGAGTATCCCTTGATAATATCCTGATTGATCCTTCCATCGGTGCTCTGGGCTACGGTATTGAATATACCTATTCCGTCATGGAGAGAATCCGAATAGCCGCTTTGACTCAACAGGATGAGAAACTTCAGGTTCCGTTTGTCTGTAATTTGGGGCGTGAGGTCTGGAAGGCCAAGGAGTGTCGATTGCCATCCGACGAGATGATCGGTGACCAGGAAACACGGGGCATTATGATGGAGGCCATTACCGCCAGTTGTATGATGTTGTGCGGAGGAGAACTTCTGATTATGAGGCATCCCAAGGCAGTGAACCTGGCCAAATCCATGATTGACGGTTTAGCGGGTTAAATTTTTATTCGATCATTTTTTTGATAAATAACGCAAGACGTAAGAGGGAGTTTTTCAATGTCTAAAATCATCTGTTCAGCAGCCATCAGAGGCGCACATAATATTGTTGATATAGCTGAAGAAAAATACGAGGAAGCCCTGAAGAAATATGGGGCTGATCAAGAAGTCTCCTTTCCGAACACAGCCTATTATCTTCCGATTATTTATTCCATGCTCGGTGCCAAGGTGGAAAAAATCGGTGACATGAAGGACATATTCGTTGAAACCCGTAAACTACTCCCTCCCAAGGTAACTGAAAACGTATGGCTGCCATTTCTTGCTCCGGCCCTTGATGCCGGCATGGCCACCTACTTTGCCGAGGAGATGTTTGAGGCAATCCGTTATCTCAATGAACCTAATTTTTATACTAAAACGGAAGATCCCTTAGCCGACAATATCTGGCTTGGCGCCGCCGATGACGTTGTCTTCAGAAAACGCGGCGTTGAATTTGTTGATGGGTCTGCCCCGGGTTTTGCAGCAATCTGCGGGACTCCCATGGATAAAGATGTTGCCAGCAAGATTGCCCTTGAGCTCCAGGAGAAGAATCTTTACATCTTCATGCATGATCAGTCTGAAGGTGTGAGCATGGCGGAGCAGCTGGTCAAAAATAATGTCCAGGTTGGCTGGAACACCCGTCTGGTGCCTTTCGGTAAAAGTTATACATCCGTTGTTTTTGCCATCGGCTTTGCCTGCCGTGTCGCTCTAGCCTTTGGCGGCATCAAGCCGGGTGATTATAAGGGAAATTTGATTTACAATAAAGACCGGACCTTTGCCTTTGTCATGGCCTTTGGCCCGGTAAGTGATGAGTGGTATGCAAATGCCGCCGGCGCCATCAACTGGGGTTTTCCCACCATATCCGATTACGACATTCCCGAAGTCTTGCCCACCGGTGTCTGCACCTACGAGCATGTTGTCAGCCGTATTCCTCATGATGAAATTGTCCAGAAGGCCATCGAGGTTCGCGGCCTGAAGGTGAATGTCGCAACAATAGATATTCCCCTTTCCTTTGGTCCTGCCTTCGAAGGTGAGCGGATTAGAAAGGATGATCTTTTTATGGAATGCGGTGGCGGTCGTACCACCGGTGTTGAGGTTCTCGTGTCAAAAGACATGAGCGAGATTCAGGATGGTGAAGTTACCCTTGAAGGCAAGGATATCTGTGATCTTGAACAAGGTGAGAATGTGCCCATCTCCATTCTGGTTGAAGTGGCAGGTCGTGAGATGCAGTCTGATTTTGAGCCGATCCTTGAACGTCAGTTTCATCATCTGATCAACTATGTTCAGGGAATCATGCATATCGGCCAGCGAAACATCATGTGGATACGCATTGGCAAAGCCGCTGTCGAGAAAGGTTTCTCTTTCAAGCATATAGGAAAAGTACTTCATGGTAAACTTCACCAGGAGTTCGGGGCAATTCTTGATAAAGTTCAAGTTAAGATAACGACCATTCAGGAAAAAGTTGAAGAGGTTGTCGAGCTTGCCAAGGGCGTCTATACTGAACGCGACCTCAGGCTTGGCAGCATGACTGATGACACCGAGGATGTTTTTTATTCCTGCACCCTCTGTCAGTCATTTGCGCCTAGTCATGTTTGCGTCATCACTCCTGAGAGGGTCGGCATGTGCGGCGCCTATAACTGGTTGGACGGCAAGGCGTCTTATCAGATTAATCCAACCGGCCCGAACCAGCCCATTGAGAAAGGCGAATGTCTGGATGAAAATTTGGGTGAATTCTCCGGTATCAATGACTTTGTCAATCAGGCCTCCCGCGGTGCGGTTCCAAATGTGAGCTGCTATTCCCTGATGACAAATCCAATGACTGCCTGCGGTTGCTTTGAGTGTATTTCCGCAATGTTGCCCCAATGTAACGGTATTATGGTGGTTAATCGTGATTACATGGGTATGACTCCTTCAGGTATGAAATTCACCTCTTTAGCCGGTATGGCCGGCGGTGGCGCCCAGACTCCTGGTTTTATGGGAGTCAGCAAGCATTATTTGACCAGCCGCAAACTTTTCAAATCAGAAGGCGGCTTAAAACGTGTTGTCTGGTTGCCGAAGATGCTTAAGGAAGAGTTAAGAGAAAAGCTGATGGCACGTTGTGAGGAAGAAGGAATGCCCGAGCTATTCGACATGATCGCCGATGAGGAAGTTGGCACCACCGAAGAAGAGGTTCTTGCATTCCTGAAAGAAAAAGGTCATCCGGCTCTTGATATGGAAGCGGCAATGTAGGTTGTTTCATTAAAAATAGCAGTCTGAAATTATAAGATTTTGAGATTATAGAGATAGGGGGATTAAAAAAATGGCATTAACCGGTATTCAAATATTAAAAATGCTGCCCAAGAAGAATTGCGGGGAGTGTGGAATTCCGACCTGCCTTGCCTTTGCCATGAAGGTGGCTGCCGGACAGATTGAAATTGAAGAATGTCCTTATGTCAGTGACGAAGCAAAGGAAACAATCGGTGAAGCTTCAGCGCCACCGATTCGCACTATCAAAATCGGTGCGGGTGATTCAGCCTTTACTTCCGGAGGCGAGACCTGTCTTTTTCGTCATGAAAAACGATTTGAAAACCCGACAGGGTTAGCTGTCCTAATCTCGACCTCAATGTCAGACAGTGATGTCGATGGCCGCATTGACCGTTTTAAAACCCTTCGTTATGAACGGGTCGGGGTATTCATGAAAGCCGATCTTATTGCGATCCAGGATACAGAAGGTGACCAGGCAGCCTTTACCGGCCTGGTGCAAAAAGTCCTTGATACAGCTGAAGACGCTAATTTGATCCTCATGAGTGATAAGGCGGAAACTCTGGCTGAAGGTACAAAGCTTTGCGGCGACAGAAAACCGCTTCTTTTCGGTGCCACCCAGGATAATTCCGATGCCATGGCGAACCTGGCTAAGGAGCAGGGATGCCCTCTTGGTGTGAAGGGAGGAACCCTTGACGAGACAATTGCTCTTTCCGAGAAAATGATTGGAGCAGGCCTCAAGGACATGGTTATTGATACCGGCGCCAGAACGTTGCGTGCCGCACTGGATGACAATATTGTTGCTCGCCGGGCGGCCATTAATTCCAAATTTAAACCCCTGGGTTTTTCCACCATCATGTTCCCCTGTGAGATGACTGATGATCCTCTCATGGAAGCAATGATCGCTTCGGTTCTGATTGCTAAATATGCCGGAATTATCGTACTTTCAGATCTCCAGGGCGATATTCTTTTTCCCCTGTTACTGGAACGTCTTAATATCTTTACAGATCCTCAGCGTCCCATGGTTGTAGAGGAAGATATTTATCCAATCAACGGACCGGATGAGAATTCACCTGTAATGATTACCTGTAACTTCTCCTTGACCTATTTTATTGTCTCAGGTGAGGTTGAAGGCAGTAATGTTCCATCCTGGCTTCTGATTAAGGATACGGAAGGACTGTCTGTTCTGACTGCCTGGGCCGCTGGTAAATTCGGTGCTGATCTTATTGCCCAGTTTATCAAGAAGTCCGGAATCGAAGATAAGATCAAACACCGTGAATTGATTATTCCCGGTTATCTGGCGACTATCAAGGGTGAACTTGAGGAAGAATTGTCCGACTGGACGATTACTATCGGCCCGCGTGAAGCCGGTCATCTGCCGGCCTTTTTAAAAGAGTGGAAGCCTGCGGCATAGTTTAAATTAGTTTTACTGGTTTGGTTAGTTTTGTTAGTCTTACTTGTTAAACAAAACAACCTGACCAATCTGACTAATCTGACCAACAGGACCAATTAGATTAACCAGACCAATCCGACGAAATATACATGTCTACGATAACGTTAAAAATAAACGGTCTTGAGATCGTTGCCGAGGAAGGGTTGACTATCCTTGAGGTTGCCCAGCGCGCAGATATTTTTATTCCAACTTTATGCCGTATCAACGGTAAGAACTCGGAAGCGCCCTGTGAATTGTGCCTTGTCGAAATAGAGGGCATGAAGGAACCTGTCCGTTCCTGCGTAGCTCTGGCCAAAGATGGCATGTCCGTGGTGTCCGATTCCGACAATCTGAAAAATCTTCGCCAGGAAAAGCTGGCAAAAATTTCCAGTCATCATTTCGGAGACTGCAAGGCTCCCTGCAATCTGACATGTCCCGGCCAGATTAATGTTCAGGGTTATATCGCCCATGTCAGCAAGGGTCAGTACGAAGAAGCTCTGCGCCTGGTTTATGAGAGAAACCCATTTCCCTTTTCCGTCGGGCGCGTCTGTCCCCGGTTCTGTGAAACACGCTGTCGCCGTATCCTGGTGGACGAACCAGTCTCAATCAATCATTTGAAACGTTTTGTGGCTGACTGGACTATGACCAACCATATTGATCTCAAAATTCCCCGTGCCAAAATCACAGGCAAACGGGTGGCTGTGATCGGCGGGGGTCCGGCAGGTCTTACCAGCGCCTACTATCTGGCTCGTAAAGGTCATGATGTCACGGTCATTGAGGCTATGCCCAAGCTTGGCGGCATGCTGCAGTACGGGATTCCTGAATATAAAATTCCCCGCAATGTCCTTGATTTTGAATCAAACATGATTCTAAGGATGGGAATTTCTGTTCGTCTCAGCCAGAAATGGGGTAAGGATTTTACCCTGCAGGATCTGAAAGACCAAGGGTATAATGCTATTTTACTGGCTATTGGGACCGGTGTAGACAAAAAACTTGTAATCCCTGGCGCTACTTTGCCGTCCGTGCTCCATGCCGCTCAATTTCTCAAAGACGTAGCCTGCGGGCGTAATAAAGATTATGGTCGGCGGGCCGCAGTGATCGGTGGTAACAATATCGCCATGGAAACAGCGCGCACCTTGCTACGTTCCGGCGTTGAAGAGGTGACAATAATTTACCCTCGTGCCCAGGAAGAAATGCCGGCCAACCAGAGGGTCATTAAAGAAGCTGAGCAGGAGGGTGTTCAATTTCTTCTTATGGCTTCTCCTGTTTGTATCCAGGAAAACGAAAATCAGTCATTAGATGTTGAACTGATTCGGATGAGACTGGGTGAACCCAATGCGCGCGGCAGGAGATTGCCGGAAGCTATTCCAGACTCAAGCAATAGGATTGAGGTGGATACGATTGTTTCCTCCCTGGGACTGATGGCCAGCGAAGAGTCGTTTTCCGGGGGTGAGCTTGAAGAGCAACTGGTTCTTTCTCCGAAAAATACCATCAAAGCCTCACCCCGTGATTCTCTGACAAGTGTGTCCGGAGTCTTTGCCGCGGGTGATGCGGTCAATGGTCCCCGTACTGTCATTCAAGCCGTAGTTTCGGCTCGCAGGGCTGCTGAAAATATCCACGCTTTTGTCATGGATGAAGCCAAATCACCGGCGGAAAGCCGTTTCAACTTTACCCGAGGCAAGTCCTTTGATGATGTCAGGTTAAGTAACTTTGACGGTATTAATATCAAGTTGCGGGAAAAAATGCCGGGAAGACCGCCGGAAATCGCGGTTCAGGATTTTGACGAAGTGAATCTTGGTTATACCGAGAAACAGGCAATAAGGGAAGCCGAACGTTGTCTTTCCTGCGGCTGCACAGCTTTTGATCGTTGCAACCTCAAACCTCTAGATATCGATTACGGAGTCAACATTCTTAAAACGGGCATGGGCACAAAGCCTGTGTATGAGAAAGATGAGTCACATCCCAATATATCGGTAGACTTGAACAAGTGCGTTTTCTGCCAGCGCTGCATGAACAGCTGTGAATATGATGCCATTGAGATCAGCAGCGGTGCAATGGCTGAAAATGGTATTCCACTGGATTTAAAGCTGACTTTTAAGGATAACTGTGTCTCCTGCGGCAAATGCGTAGATAACTGCTCCACCGGCGCTTTGAATAAGAAAGGCTTCCTTGTTCCTGTCGTCAGTGAAAGCGTGCGTGAGGTTCGATCCACCTGTCCCTATTGCGGCGCGGGCTGTCAAATTATCCTTAAGGTTAAGGGTGGAACAATCATGGAGGTCACTGCTGATCCTGAGCAGGCGCCAAACTTTGGCGCTCTTTGTGTAAAGGGCCGCTTCGGTTTTAACTTCATTCAGCATAAGGACCGTTTGACAAAGCCTCTGATTCGCAGAAATAATCAGTTGGTTGAAACAACCTGGGATGAGGCTCTTGAAGTTGTTGCCAAGAATTTTTTTGATCTGAAGGCCATGTATGGGCCAATTTCTATCGCCGGATTTTCCTGTGCCCGTGCAACCAATGAAGAAAATTTTCTCATGCAGAAATTCATGAGAACGGCTATCGGCACTAATAATATTGATCATTGCGCACGTCTCTGACATGCTCCCACGGTGGCCAGTCTGGCCATCTCCTTCGGAAGCGGCGCCATGACCAACTCAATTGGTGATATTGGTAAGTCTGATGTAATTTTTATGATCGGCTCCAATGCAGATACCGGACACCCCACCATCGGCTTACGTTTGCACCAGGCCGTTGCCAGAGGCGCCAAACTGATTGTGGTCGACCCTCGTGGAACTGATTTTGCCAACCAAGCCGATCTCTGGCTCAGGATCAAACCGGGCACGGATGTGGCTCTGTTAAATGGTCTCTGTCATATCATTCTTGAAGAAGGTCTCTGGGATAAAGAGTTTGTCAAGGAGAGAACGGAAAATTTCGAAGAGCTTGAGATCGTCACAAAAAAATACACTCCGTCTTATGTCTCTGAAATAACAGGTATACCCGAGAATCAGCTTTTTGAAGCAGCAAGGCTTTATGCCAGTGCCGGCAAGAAATCAGCCATCTATTATGGAATGGGACTTGCCCATCACGCTTCCGGCACGGACAATGTAAAGTCCATTGCCAATCTGGCCATGCTCTGCGGAAAACTTGGAGTTGCCGGTGGCGGTGTTAATCCCCTGCGCGGTCAGAACAATGTTCAGGGTGCATGTGACATGGGGGCGCTGTTTAACACCCTGCCAGGCTATTCTGGATTAACCAATGATGAAGTTTTTGCCAAATATGAAAAACTCTGGAAAGTAAGATTGCCCCGGAGGCCCGGAAAACCGGCTACCGAAGTCTGGGATGATATCCTTGATGGGAATATCAGAGGATTGTATGTCTTTGGCGAGGATCCGGTTCTTGCCGATCCCAATGCCGGCCATGCCATAAAGGCCATTGAAAAACTCGACTTCATGGTCGTTCAGGATATTTTTCTCACTGATACGGCCAAAATGGCGGATGTTGTTCTTCCGGCTGCCTGTTATGCTGAAAAAGACGGTACTTTTACCTGCACGGAAAGGCGGGTACAGCGGGTGCGCAAGGCCGTTGATCCGCCGGGAGAGGCCAGACCGGATTGGAAGATTATCTGTGATCTATCCCAGAAAATGGGCTACAACATGAAGTATGACAGCCCTAAGGAAATCTTTGAAGAAATTTCTTCTCTGCTGCCTCAGTACAACGGGATCAGTTATGAACGTATCGAGAAAGAGGGTGTCCAATGGCCCTGTCCGGATAAGGAGCATCCCGGAACCCCGGTTCTTCATATCGGCAGCTTCACCAGGGGCAGGGGACTTTTTATCCCCGAGGATTATACCGGGCCCACCGAACCTCCGGATGAGGAGTATCCAATGCTCCTGACGACAGGACGTGAGTTTGCCCAATATAATTTTGGCAGCATGACCAGAAAAACTCCGGGTATTGAAGAAATCAGTCCCGAGGCCTTTGCTGAAATTTGTCAAGCAGACGCAGACAAACTTGGCATAGAAGAAAAAACCTGGCTTAAGATTACCTCAAGAAGGGGCACAATCAAAATCAGGACGACCATAACCGAGCGATCCCAGGAAGGGACTGTTTTTATTCCTTATCATTTCTCAGAGGCTCCGGTCAACCTTTTGACCATAAACAGCTTGGATCGCTTGTCGCGTAGCCCCGAGTATAAGGTCTGCGCGATAAAAGTTGAACTTGTTTGATTCGTTATATTTGTTGTATTGATTTGATTCGTTCGATTTATTTTTTGATTTACAATAGTAATAAATTATAAACCATAGCAAGTCGGTGATACGTTAGCTTTTCAAGCCGGCAATGAAGTGGAGTATATTATGGGACAGGCAGCAGCGCCGAAGGGTGCAGCGGAAGATAACAGAGCAGGAAGCGTCATGGTTGTTGGCGGTGGTGTGGCCGGCGTCCAGGCCGCGCTTGATTTGACTGAGCTTGGCTATTATGTCTATCTGGTGGAAAAGTCTGCGGCGGTTGGAGGCGCAATGGCCCAGCTTGACAAGACTTTTCCGACAAATGACTGTTCGCTCTGAATTCTTGCTCCGAAGCTTGTTGAGGCCGGTCGGTCTCCAAATATTGAAATTCTGAGCAATGCCGACTTTCTTTCCCTTGATGGAAAGCCGGGAGATTTTTCTGCAAAAATTCGCTTAAACCCGCGTTATATTGACGCCGACAAGTGTACGGCCTGCGGCCTTTGTACCGCGTACTGTCCCCGTCATCTTGTTGATGAGTATAACGAAGGCCTGGCCATTACCCGGCCCATTCATATCGATTATCCCCAGGCTGTGCCGGCGACCTATTTTATTGATCCGTCGGCCTGTCTGTATTTGAAGCATGATACCTGCCAGATCTGTGTGCCGGTCTGCCGTAGTAATGCCATTGATTTTACTCAGAAAGCAGTTGAACGTGAAGTCAATATCGGCGCTGTGATCATGGCCCCCGGTTTCGGCCGGGTTCCGGAAAGTGCCTTGGCCAAGTACAGCTACGGCAAGCATCCAGATGTGGTGACCAGCATTGAATTTGAAAGGCTGCTGAATCCGTCCGGCCCGTTTGAGGGCGAAGTCCGCTGTCTGTCCGACCGGCGTCATCCGAAGAAAATTGCTTTTATTCAGTGTGTCGGTTCCCGCGATATCGGCTGCGATAACGGCTATTGCTCGTCGGTCTGTTGCATGTATGCAATTAAAGAAGCCATGGTGGCCAAAGAGCATGATCCAGAGTGTGAGATCACCATCTTCTACATGGACATGCGGACCCAGGGCAAAGATTTTGATGCGGCCCAGACCAGGGCGGTTGAACAGTTCGACATTAAATTTGTCCGTGCCAAGGTTGCCGATGTCATGCCTTGGGGCAAACAGCTGAAACTCACCTACTCTACTATGGATGAAACCCATCGTTTTGATCCTTTTGATATGGTGGTTCTCTCTGTTGGTCTGGATGCTCCAAAAAGTGCCCAGGATCTGGCCAGGATCGCTGATTTCAAATTGAATAAATATGATTTCTGTGAGACCACCTCTTTTGCTCCGCTGGCATCAAGCCGGGAGGGGATTTTTGTTGCCGGCGCCTTTCAGGGACCCAAGGATATTCCCGAGAGCGTTACCCAGTCCAGTGCTGCGGCAGGTATCGCTTCTGCCATGTTGAAACAGCAGCGCGGTAAGGGAATTATTCATAAATCTTATCCCGATGAGCAGGAAATCAAAGACGATGATGAAGTTCGAGTCGGTGTTTTCGTCTGTCATTGCGGCATTAACATCAGCGGTACCGTTGATGTCCATAAGGTTGACGACTATGCCGGCACCATGGACAATGTTGTCTATCATGATGATACCCTGTACAGTTGTTCCCAGGATGCACAGGAGATGCTTGTTGAAAAAATCAAGGAGCATAATCTTAATCGTGTTGTGATTGCCGCCTGTTCTCCCCGAACCCACGAGCCTCTTTTTCAGGAAACTTTGAAGGATGCCGGGCTGAACAGATGCCTTTTTGAAATGGTGAATATTCGTGACCAGTGTTCCTGGGTTCACGCCAATGAACCTGATGCGGCCACAGATAAGTCTATGGACCTGGTCCGCATGGGTGTGGCTAAAGCCCGTTTAATCCAGCCTCTCCAGGAACAGACCGTGCCGGTCAATTCCCAGGCCCTTGTCATTGGCGGCGGGGTTGCCGGCTTAACAGCGGCTGAGAGTCTGGCGGATCAAGGTTTTCATTGCACTCTTCTGGAAAAAGGCAGCAAGCTTGGTGGTCATCTGCAGACAATTAAAACGACCATCAAGGGTGAAAGCACCGTTGATCTGCTGAAAAAACTGAACGATCGGGTCAAAAAACATAAAAACATTGATGTGCTGACCAGTGCCAAATTGGAATCAATCAGTGGTTTTGTCGGTAATTTTTCCTCGGTAATTTCTTCGAAAAAAGGAAATAAACAGGTTGAGCAGAACATTGATCATGGTGTGGTGATTATCGCCACCGGCGGAAAAGAGCACAGGCCGGACAAGTATCTCCTTGGTCAATCCAAAAAGGTCATGACCCAGAAGGACCTGGAAACTCGACTTGCAGGCCGGGCAAAGAACCGCGCTCCGGATAGTGTTGTCATGATTCAATGCGCGGGTTCCAGAGGCGATGATTTGCAATATTGCAGCAAGATCTGTTGCAACCATGCCGTCAAGAATGCCCTGAAAATCAAGGAGATTAATCCGAACTCCCAGATTATTGTCCTCTATCGCGACATGCGCACCTATGGCTATGCCGAGGATGCCTATCGCGAGGCCAGGGAAAAGGGTGTTATCTTTACGCCGTACACAGTTGAAGAAAAGCCTGAGGTTCTTAAAAAAGGAAACCAAACCGTTATTTCCTATTATGATCCCATCTTGAGAGAAGACGTTACAATCGCGCCTGATCTGCTTGTTTTAAGTGTCGGAATTGTTCCCGAGGGTACAAATGAACTTTCCAAACTGCTCAAGGTCCCGGTGAACGCCGATGACTTTTATCTGGAAGCCCATGTCAAGCTCCGCCCGGTTGAACTCCCTGTTGACGGCGTCTATGTCTGCGGGTTGGCCCATTCACCAAAGCCTTTGGACGAAATCATTGTTCAGGCTCAGGCGGCAGCGGCAAAGGCAGCAATTCCATTGGTCAAAGGGTATGTTTCAGTAGCTCCCATTGTCTCTACCGTTGATAAAGAGACCTGTATCGGCTGCGGTATCTGCGCCAGTCTCTGTCCTTATCAGGCTATACAAATGCTTAAGGTCGGCAAAAAGAAAAAGGCGGAGACCATTGCTGCCTCATGTAAGGGGTGTGGAATCTGCGCGTCCCGCTGTCCGACTTTTGCAATTTCCATGGCCGGATTTACCAGTGAACAAATTAATTCCCAGATCGAGGCCTTTGGCGCTGCTACAACGGCTGCCGGCGGCTCGAAAGAGGTGTAAGATATGAGTCAGGAAGATTTTAACCCCAGAATTCTCGGGTTTCTCTGCAACTGGTGCTGCTATGCGGCAGCCGATGCCGCAGGGGTGTCACGTTATCAATATCCCCCGAATCATCGCACCATTCGCGTCATGTGCACCGGACGGATTGATCCCGCCTTTATTCTGAAAGGTTTTCTGGAAGGCGCGGACGGCATCTTCACAGGCGGCTGACAACTTGGCGAATGTCATTACCAGTTAGGTAATTATGATGCTCTTGGAGTCAACGGTCTAGTGCAGAAAATCATGCAGGAAGCGGGTATACGGCCCGAAAGGTATAATTTAAAATGGGCCTCTGCGGCCGAGGCACCTCGCTTTGTGAAATTGATCACCGATTTCACCGCAGAGATAAAAGATCTCGGCCCCCTGGGCAAAGCCGAAGGAATGAACTCCGAAGAGGTCAAAGAGCGGCTGCAGAAGGCATATGAGCTGGTGACCAGCAAAAAACTCAGGATCAGTTTCGGCAACACGACAAAGGCCATGCGTAAAGATAATGATTATAGCGAGGCTCATATATCCGAACTGCTTGATAAAAAACTCAGCAAAACGATAAGCGCGGGTCTTGGCTGAAAAAAGCAGGATGACATAAAATAAAGTAATGGTCATCTGAAGAAGGCGCTGGAGAAATCCAGTGCCTTTTTTTATGCAAATTCAAATTTATCTTTGGTTGTGCAGGCTTGATTCGACAATTTTGAAGATTAAGACATTGTCAAATGTGACATCTACAAACCAGGCATGGGCCGTAGCAAAATATCGACCAAGGCCCCGGCAGACTTTGCCGCCCCCACTACGGCATTGATACTGTCGTCATTGTTGTCAGCATCGAGCCACATAAAGGTTTGGGCCGCCGCGCTTACCGCGTAGAATCCGGTCCAGCCATTCTGCCACAGTAGCCGGCATGTCGACGGCCGTCGTTCAGGTGCTCTTCGATAACCCTTTGGCGCTGCTGAATATCACTCTCACTTCGTCCCTGAGCACTGGCAGTGATCAGACTGGCAGGACCATTCATGGCCAACCAACAGACCATCGCAAGAAAAAAAACTTTGAACTTCATGATAGACATCCCTCCTGACGACAAAACAGGTGAAGTGATATGTAACCAATATTAATTGCCCTTTGCGTGCACAGCCAGCTGACCGCAGGCAGCGGAAATGTCACTCCCCCGGCTGGAACGGACAATAACCGTATAACCTGCTTCGTGTAATATCTGTTGAAAGCGATCTATTTTTTTCTGAGAAGGTTTATGGAACGGGTGGTCTGGTGCTTCATTGCAGGGGATCAAATTGATTTTACAGCGAATGGAACGGAGTTTTTGGGCAAGCAGCCTGGCGTCGCTTTCCGAATCATTGATGTCGCGTAAAAGAATATACTCAATCATGATTCTTCTTCGTTTGGGCAGGGAATACTGACGGCAGACAAGGAGGAGGCTGTCAAGATTCCAGGTTCGGTTGACCGGCATCAGTTGACTGCGGGTTTCGTCGTCCGCAGCGTGGAGGGAGATGGCCAGGTTGACCCGGATTTTTTCTCCAAGTTCTTTAATTTTTGGAACGAGGCCACAGGTTGAGACGGTTGTTCTCCGTTCAGAAAAATTAAGCCCGAGCTCATCCATTACAATCCTGAGCGAGGTCAGCAGATTGTCAAAGTTAGCAAGGGGTTCCCCCATGCCCATATAAACCAGATTATTGATCGTGCCCATCTCATGTGTCGTGACATCAGCAAGAACAGCACAAACCTGATTGACGATTTCAGCCGGTGTCAAATTACGGACAAAGCCCATGGTCGCAGTGAGACAGAAACGGCAACCCATGGCGCAGCCGACCTGGGTAGAAATGCAAAGGGTATTTCTGTTTTTTTCCGGGATCAGCACACTTTCAATCATGGCGCCGTCATCGAGCAGAAAGCCGTACTTAATCGTGCCATCCACTGATTGCTCGCGCACGGCCGGCGTCAAGGAGCTGAAATAGACCTGTTCATCAAGGGATTGCCTGAACTTTTTGCTCAGGTCGGTCATCTGGGAGAAATTCGTGATGCCGGGACGGTAAAGCCAGGAAAAGATTTGTCTGGCCCGGAACGAGGAAAGTCCCTGGGCCAGGACAAAGTCAGTGAGTTGCGACCTGGTCAGATTCTTCAGGTCAATTTTTTTCGTTTTCAAACTCTTAGCCGTTTTTCTGCTCAAATTCCTGCATGAACTCAATCAGATCCAGCACACCCTGCCTGGGAAAGGCATTATAAATGGAGGCTCGAATGCCGCCAATGGAGCGATGGCCCTTGAGACCGTCAAGACCCTTGGCAAGTCCTTCCTGAATAAATTGGGCTTCAAGTTCGGGAGAGGGCAGGTTAAAGGTGATATTCATCATTGAGCGTGAATCCTTTCGGGCATGTCCCTTGATAAAGTCTGTTGCGTCAATGGCCTGGTAAAGGAGAGACGCCTTTTCCCGGTTCATCTCTTCCAGTGCCGAAACGCCTCCCATCTTTTTGAGCCATTTCAGCACAAGGCCGATTGCATAAATAGCAAAACAGGGCGGTGTATTAAACATGGAGCCCTTGTCCGCGTGAGTTTTGTAACGAAGCATGGTGGGGACGGAATCAGGAGTCCTGTCAAGGAGATCTTCCCGGATGATCACGACCGTGGCGCCCGCCGGTCCCATGTTTTTCTGGGCGCCGGCAAAAATGATACCAAAAGGTTTAATGTCGATCCTGCGGGAGAGAATGTCAGATGACATGTCACAAATAAGCATTTTATCCGTTTCCGGAAAGGTCTGGAACTGTGTGCCGTAGATGGTATTGTTGGAAACAAAATAGAGGTATTCCGATTCAGGATCTACAGTATAGTCGGATTGAGCCGGGACATGATTAAATGAAGAATCCTCGCTGGAATAGGCCACATCAGCGCCGGCAATGATGTTTGCTTCCTTGATCGCCTTTTTGGCCCAGGTGCCGGTGTTAAGATAGGTCGCCTTTTTGCCGGGGCCAAGAAGGTTCATGGGAATCATGGCAAATTGAGTCGATGCGCCACCCTGGAGAAAGAGCACCTTATAGTTGTCCGGTACATTGAGCAATTCCCGGAGAAGGGCCTCGGTCTCCTCAGCAACAGCCATAAATTCCTTGCTGCGGTGACTCAGTTCGATCAGGCCGATACCTTTATCATTGTAATTGACAATGTCTTTGGCAGCTTGGGCCAGCACTTCCCGGGGCAGGGTGGCGGGTCCGGGACTGAAGTTATAAATTCGATCCGGCATTTTTTCCTCCATTAAAATATTATCGTGAAACAAGGATTTTTAGGATAAGTGCCTTGGTGCTAGATATAATTACCTTATTTCAATAGCATATTCTGAGTTTCTTATTTTGTAACTATTCAGCTGCACCCCATCTTCGCCCATTTAGAGCTTCTCGAGTAGCATTAGTACGCTTCAAATCTCTAAATGAACAAGCGGAGTCTCGCTAACTCGCTTACCTGGGGCACATCTGAACAGTTACAGACCAAGTTTTTCGTAACATTTTTATACACGCTGAATAGTTACCTTATTTTTTATTACAGAATCTCAGGAGTAAGGCACTAAAACTTCAAAATCTGATTATGAT
>JAYEPA010000111.1:0-13293 GCA_034723545.1 Thermodesulfobacteriota bacterium
AACAAAAGAATTATATCGTCATTCCGGCATGTCCTTAGCCGGAATCCAGAAACTAGCCACACAGTCCACCCTGGATTCCGGCTAAGGACATGCCGGAATGACGTATACGAAGTTTTGTGTCTATTTTGCTGTTTTTACGGTATTTATGCATGGTGCCCAAAATCTTGTTACTTAGAAGCTGCACCTCATCTTCGCTCATTTAGGCCTGCTTGAGTAGCACAAGTACGCTTCGCAGACCTAAATAAACGAATCTAAGGCACATCTGAAGTTACGGAACTGTGGTTATGTCAATTTGGTGCCCAACCTGAATAGTTACAAAATCTGTAACTTCTCAATAAGTGGTGGCCTATTGACAACCTCCCCCTTTGTAAAGGGGGATTGAGGGGGATTTGTTCATAGGTTGTCACCACTTATTGAAAAATTACAAAAATCTCTCACAGAGACGCAGAGAAAAAACCTCTGAGAGCTCTGCGCCCCTGTGAAAGATTAACTTTCATCTCCGTTTTCTTTATACCATTCCTGGTCACCATAGAGGTTGTCGGAACACTCCGGACAGATGCCATGACTTAAATCCAGGCCGACATTTTGGGCAAGATATTCTTCCAGGGGTTTCCAGTCACCGTCTCCAATTCCCTTTCCCGCGTCATCTCTTATTTTTTTGCATACACTGCAGATGGGCAGGATGCTTTCATAGAATTTGACTTTTTTCTGCAGTTCCACCTTGTCGATGCAGTTTCCAACCCGTAATATCAACTCTTCGTTATTGCAGGGCTTCAGGAGATAATCGGCCGCGCCCAGGCGCAGCGCTTCAATCGCTGAATCAAGCTCACCATAACCGGTCATGATGATGACCGGCATATCAGCTGATTTTTTTTTGATTTCAGCCAACAGCTCCATGCCGCCAATACCCTCCATCATGAGATCCGTGATGACCAGGTCATACTTTTCTTTTTTAAGCATGGCAAGAGCCTGCTGTCCGTTCTCTGCCGTATCAACAGAGTAGTCGGAGCGGCGAAGGTCAACCAGAATGCATTTCAGAATAATGATTTCATCATCAACGATGAGAATTTTTCTTTTCATCAATCAGCCTCGTATCAACGGGTAAAGTAATCGTAAATGTGGAACCCTGGCCTGGCCTGCTTTCCACAGAAATGTCTCCACCGTGGCTTTTTATAATTCCGTATGAAACCGGCAGGCCAAGCCCTGTCCCTTTCACAGCCGGCTTGGTGGTAAAAAATGGCTCAAAGATATTTGCTATATGATTCGGGTGAATGCCGATGCCGGTATCCTTGATTTTTATGGAAAGATTATCTTCCTGCAATGTTGTGGAGATCGTCACCGTGCCACCCTCCTCGAGTATGGCATCTGCGGCATTATTAAATAAATTCACCAGCACCTGTTTGATCTGATCCGGAATAGCCCAAATAGGCGGAACAGAAGCATCAAAATTTTTTTCGATCCTGGCTTTTTTGTTCTTAAATTGTTTTTTATGGAAAAGCAGGATGCTGTCAATGGACTGATGGATATCAAACAGCTCTTTTTTCCCGGATGAAGGCCGGTTAAACTGCTGCAGTTCCTTGATGAGAAATTTCATCCTATGGCATTCCTGCAATGCAATATCCGTAAGCTCCTGATACTCTTCACTGAGTGATTCGTATTTGCGTATACTGTAGATAACATTCATTACACCATGTAAAGGATTATTGAATTCATGGGCAATGCAGGCGGACAGGCGGCCAATTGCGCCTAATTTTTCCGAATGAAGCAGCTGCTGCCGGGTCTGCTTAAGCTCCTGCTCTGTTTCATACTTCTCCGTCATATCAAAAAATGTACTGATCATGCCGTGCAGTGAATTACTGTCATCAAGCAACGGTACGGAATGAACCCTGGCAAATTTTTTTTCCCTGTCGATTGTCCTGTACTTGATTATTTTTTCCGGTAATTCTTCGCCCTGCAGAAAAGCTGCTAAATGACAATCTGCACAGCTTTTACCTTTTTTTTCAAAGAAAGCATAGCAGTGACTTCCCAAAATATTTTTTCTAGCACAATCGAAATAGGAGCAGAAGGCGTCATTGACCCGCTCTATCTGACAATTTCCGGAAATGATGCACAGCGGCACGGCAACATTAAAGATTTGATCCAACTCCTGGTAGGCCAAAATCAAATTATGATGGGAAGTTGTCTGGTCGTCCTGCGCTTTTTGTAAACTGACAATATTCTCTTCAAGCGCCCTGTTTTTGGTTTTCAATTCACGATGAGTTTTTTCCCGGATTGTTTCAGACAAATAGGAGTAGAGAGAGACAACAAAAAATGAAGGGAAAAAACGCAGCATCAATTCATCGGGATAGATAAAGAAAGCTTGAGAATTAAGTGGGGAAATCGTGTGGTACAACAGGGGAATTGCCAGACAGATTGTTGCGGCGGCGCCTCCGGTTGAGCCTAGCAGGAAGGATGAAAACAGGGGATAGGTATAAATCCAGACAAAAGCGGATCCCCCAACGCCACCGGAAAAGAAAAGGTACCAGTAAAGCCCGGTCATGGTGCACATTCCACCAATGATAACCCTTCTGTATTGGCGGCATGTTTTTAAGTTAACAAGAAGGATTGCCAGTATGAAGGCTATTAAAAAATCGGCGACAAACAGCTGCGTTTTTTTTTGAAGAAGAGCCAGGATCCCCATGGGAATCAAAACGAGAATTCCGGTAACACTGATGAGGTTCATGAGCATGATTCGTCGCACACTTTCTAGATCATGCTCCGGTCTCACACCATTGAGAATGATCTGTTGATAACACCAGTGGCAGCGATGGGAAATAAAACTAATGAGTCGGCTCATTATAATTGTCGGGGCTTGTTGTCGTCAAGGATTGGGGGACAGATGAGGTACTGTTGAATAGTGACACAATGATCTTAATTTAGTCCCTTAGGAATTATTTTCGTGTTATTTTTGGCAAGAAATTCAAAAACTGCTTTGAAATAAATAAGTCGAAGGTCTCTCTTTGTTCGCTATCTGCCTCTACTGTTAAGGGACTTACACCCGCCAAGCGAGTACTGAAAAGAGTCCTGAAAAATCTGATGTTTTATTCCACTTTAGTGGGTTAGAAATGAAAAAGTGGCTGAGCCGAGTCATCCATTCTGGAGTTTGTCGAGTTTTTCTTCCAGTTCCCTTGTCTCAGGGCAATCGGGAGAGAGCCTGCGTACTTTGTTGATATATGCCCGGGCTCCGTCATACTCTTTGTCCTCCATAAGAAGGAAGGCGAGATTGAGGTTGGTGCTTTTATGCTGGGGAAGATAACCGAGAGCGCTCATGTAAAAATATTTTGCCTTGTCCGGGTTTCCCTTCTCTTTGCAACAAAAGCCTAAGCGGTTCCAGAAACGGACAATTTTTTCCTTGTCATCTTCACCGAATTTTCTCAAAAAAAGATCGTCAGCTTCATCATAAAGACCAGCATCAATAAAGTCCTCAACAAGGTTTTTTAATATTTCCTTGTCGTTTTTGGCGAGTCGGACTGCGGTCTTCAGGTGATGCCCCGCTTTTTCCGTCTCACCGAGTCGCCCGTAAGCCGCGCCGAGATTGCGCTGCATTTTAAGTTTGTCCGGGATAAGAAGAACCACTTTTGCAAGAATTTTTGCTAATATTTTGTCATCTTTTCGTTCATTGTGGATTTCAGCCAGAGCGATAAGGGCATTGACATAAAGCCTGGAGAGGCTGACGCATTTATTGAAAACTGTTATTGCCTTTTCGAAGTCATTATTTTTTTTGTAAATAAGTCCCATATAATAATAGGGCATGGGGTTTTCCGGCTGGTGCCGGGTCGCGACATCAAAGCACTTCAGGGCCTTTTTGGCATTATTGTTGAGATAGTAGAATTTGCCGGCGGTTACTGCTTTTTCATACATTGTCGGCGTCATCTTCTGACGAATGACCTTTTTTAAAAAATCGTCGAGCTTACCGACATTGGGCGGCTTTAAGATATAATAATCAACCTCGGCCTGGAGGGTATACATGATTTCGCTTTGATTGTCGGCGCCGGTGATCATAATAAAGGGTAAATTGTAAAACTTCTTGGAAGCCCTGATCTTATGTAGCAACTCCAGTCCGTTCATGACAGGCATGAGCAGGTCACAAAGGACAATGTCAATGGAGTCTTCCTGGATGATCTTCCAGGCGGCAGCTCCATCCCCAGCAGACATCAGGTTGGTGTAATCAAGTCCATACAACATGGATTCAAGCAGCTTGCGCATAGCTTGATTATCTTCAACAATGAGTATTTTATATTGATTTCCTTTCACTTATTCCTTGAAAAACTGTAACTATTCAGTAGCACCCCATCTTCGCCCATTTTGAACTTCTCGAATAGCACCAGTATGCTTCGAAGTCCCAAATGAACGAATATGAGGCACTACTGAACAGTTACAGTTTGGTAAAAATGCACGTTTTGCAGTCCCACCTGAATAGTTACGAAAAAATCAACCTGACCGGGCATGGCTCCCCGGGGGAAGTTTAAGGTCCTGCAGGATAATGGTGTCAGTCATTTCCTGCAGGTCATGTCAGCGATAGACAACTACTTTTTATGGCAAGTATTACAGGATTTGCCCTTGGGCACCTTCATCTCAACATGGCAGGGCCAGCATATTTTTTTATGAAAATCATTTTTCATTCCTGTCATAAGTTCCGGTGTGATGCTTAACGCTCCGCCCTGATCACTGTTATGGCATTTCACACAGTCCAGTTTATCCTGGTGAAGCTTGTGCGGGAAAACAACAGCCGCCTTTTTGCCTTCGATCGCGTACTTGGCTTTCAGGTCCATTTCCACCGGACCGCTGTCGGCCAGACAGAGAGACGATATGGACAGCAGGCTGCCGGTCAGGATGATACTCATTATTCGTTTTGTCATTTTTTTAGCTCCAGAGTGTTGATTTTTATAGATTTTATAAATAATTAGAAAAAAACTCAAGACAATGCTTCTCATACTCCTTTTTCTTTTGCAATCTTTTTTTTCGAGGTCTTGCAAAAAAAGACTCCGCATCTTAGTATCGTAATTTCAATTTTGAATCTTGTATTCATTCAGGGATAAAGAAAATGTCAGATTTTTTAAACACCGTCAACGGTATTGTCTGGGGCCCGGTAACCATTGCCCTTCTTGTCGGCACGGGTATTCTTATCACAATGCTTCTTCGTGCTGTTCAGGTTCGTTGGTTTTTCTATGGCTGGAACCTGATTACAGGAAAATTCGATGATTCTGAAGATGAGGGAGAGATTACCCATTTTCAGGCCCTGTCCGCCGCCCTGTCGGCCACCATCGGCACCGGAAATATTGCCGGTGTCGGCACGGCCGTCGCTTTGGGCGGACCCGGCGCAATTTTTTGGATGTGGGTGACGGCCTTTTTCGGCATGGCCCTGAAATACGCCGAATGTCTTCTTGCTGTGAAATTTCGTGTCGTCCATGAAGACGGGACGGTCAGCGCCGGGCCCATGTATTATCTGGAGCACGGTCTCGGCCAGAAATGGCTCGGAGTACTTTTTGCCTTTTTCGCAGCAATGGCCTCCTTTGGTATCGGCAACATGGTGCAGGCCAATTCCGTGGCCGAACCTGTTCTCACCCATTTCGGTGTTCCCAAGATTATCACCGGCATCATCATCGGTCTTCTGGTTTTTGCTGTGATTGTCGGAGGTATTAAGAGGATCGGCCAGGTGGCCAGCCGCCTGGTGCCTTTCATGGCCGCCTTTTATATTCTGGGCGCTCTTCTGGTCATTTTCAAAAATTACGAATGCATTCCAGCTGCTTTTTCACTGATTTTTCATGACGCTTTCACCGGCACGGCAGCCACCGGCGGATTTGCCGGCGCTGCAGTTGCCCAGGCCATTCGCTTCGGCGTTGCCAGGGGGGTCTTTTCCAATGAGGCTGGACTGGGCAGTGCTCCCATTGCCCATGGCGCGGCCCAGACAAGTGAACCGGTCAGGGAAGGCCTTGTTGCCATGCTGGGACCTTTTATTGATACTCTGGTTATCTGTACCATGACCGGCCTGGTGATCATCATGAGCGGGGCCTATGTCGAGGGATTAACAGGGGCCGATCTCACCGCCCGGGCCTTTCAGATTGGCCTGCCCGGCCAAGGCGGCTATGTTGTCGCCTTAGGCATCATTGTCTTTGCCTTTTCAACGGCGATCAGCTGGTCATACTACGGCGACCGCGCGGTGGAATATCTTTTCGGTCCCGGACTGATCATGCCGTATCGAATTTTGTACTGTTTTCTGTTGCCGGTCGGGGCAACGGTTGAACTGAGCCTGGTCTGGACCATTTCGGATATTTTCAATGCCCTGATGGCCTGGCCGAACCTCATTGGCCTGATTTTCCTGAGCGGTGTGGTGATCAGAAGCACAAAGGAATATTTCAGCGATCCGGTTCGGGTGTTCCCCAAAAAATTGATTTAAGCGCTTTATCCTGTCATGTGAATAAAATTGGTAACTATTCAGCGTGTATAAAAATGTTACGAAAAACTTGGTCTGTAACTGTTCAGATGTGCCCCATATTCGGAGTCTACGCTTACCTGTTCATTTAGAGATTTGAAGCGTACTAATGCTACTCGAGAAGCTCTAAATGTGCGAAGATGGGGTGCAGCTGAATAGTTACTAAAATTGTACCCGCTTCTCTGTAAGTTTTTAGACTCCGATTTTTCCTAAGTTATGTAGCCCTTGGTGAACTATTACCCAACACTAAGAGAAACGTTTGCCAAACAAATCTTGCAATTTCAAAGGCGCTATTTTGAAATGATCGGTAACTATTTGATAAACATTTTATGACGTAGTTTCTGTAACCTTGTGTATTCATCGCTGTTGTCGTCAACAAATGTTACCTTTTCCCAGGCATGATAACAAAGGTGCAATCGTGCACGCATTTCAAGTTCGTCGCCACTAAACCCTAAGTCCTTAAAAATTATACGTAAAAAATCTAAACGCATTGCAACGACTTTTTTTACAATCTCATTAACTAATGGATCTACCTTCGCCCAACCATTCATCGCAAGATCGTATTGTGCCAGTTTTTTTTCTCTAACCATTTGCATAGTAATAAAGAGGCGTTTCTCCGCATCAAATTTTTTCATATCCAGACTGGCAGTAATAACAGCTGTATATTCATTGGCCCAATAATCAAGAAGGTGCTGCAAGAGGTCTTGTCGATCCTTCTATGTTATTGGGGGTATTCTTTATATACTGACTGGTTTCTATGCCCTGAGTAACAAGGCTTTGAGAGAAAGTAAGATAACTCCGGATGCTCAACAGATGCTATAACACGGCCATCGTAACGAATACTGGTGTTTCAAAACACTGAAGTAGTCTGCATTATCTCACTGTTTTCTTAGAACTCTCCTTCCGCTTTATTCAAATCTTCCCACAGGTCCTCCACCCATTGGTATCGTTTATTGATATCATTGGATATGGCCTTGAGAATGATTTGTTCCAGAGAAACAGAGAGGCCGGCCCGATAATTTCTTGGTGTTGTAATTTGTTCTTTGTGCTGCAACCATTTCTGTGGTGATTTCATTTTTTCGCTAAATGGCAGGGTCCCTGTTGTTGCCAGGTAGAGCAGAACACCAAGGGCATAGATATCGCTGCGTGGATCTCCCCGTTTTCCCTGAATTAGTTCCGGTGCCAGATAGAGCAGGTCACCCTGGGGACCAAGACCAGCTGCCACAATGGGGTCCGGCTGTTGATCTCTTGCTGCCAGCCCCATATCGATAAGGCGCACGTGCTGTCTTTCGTCCAGCATCAGGATGTGTGGGCGCAGATCATGATGGACTATACCCGCAGCATGGAGGGAAGCCGCCAGGTCACAGAGCTGGGAGAAAAGGGGCAGCAACAGCTCATCATCCAGGTGCCCTTTATTAAGAAGAGAGAGAAGACTTCTGCCCCGGATTTCCTCCAGAATCAGCACATCGCCGAGCCGCTCCCTGACGCGAGGCAGGCATGGATGTGATATGGTCTCAAACAGTTGCAGTTCCGTTTCAAGACATGATCTGTATAGCGGATTCTGCAGCACCTCGGCAAAGCCGATCTTGAGAGCCACCTTGTCATCAGGTTTTGCTCCATAGCCGCTGTACAGCCAGGACATGGCACCGGCGGCAATTGGCCGGCTGACAACATAATCACCGATAAAATTAGGCTGGAGAGATGATCCCTTGCGGGCTGAACGGACATAGCTTCGCAGAGAACCAAGAGAGGCGTGCAGGACATCAAGTTCATCTCCGGAACCAAGGACACTACCCTCTTTTTTCTTTTCAGCCACAAGCGAGAGCATCACCCCAAGACGCTCAATGACCAAGCGCTGGAAGAGCAGGTTCAAAAACCACAGCAAGACAACACTTCCACTCAAGGTGATGACGAAAAAAATAAAACTGCCTTGCCATGCCTGACGCAGTGAGGTGGAAACAGGGATTGCCACTGAGTCGATACCTGCCAGGTCTCCAACCTGGAATCGAAATCCGCCCTCTGCGCCATATCGATCTATCAATGACTGCGGAGCATCTTCTACTCTGCTATGGCAGCGGATACAGGCCGGAGCAAAGTAATCTGGGACCATGGAAATAAAAAATGATTCTCCATTCTTGCGCACAATGCCCTGCCAGAAAGACCGCCCGGAATCCTCTTCAAACCAATCAAACATCTCCTCTTCAAAGAGGTCCGCCAGATTGCGCGGATTATGCGGATTTAATGAGGCACGACGATAGATATAGTTGGGCATGGACTGAGCAAAGCGCTCCATGATGGTGGTGCTGATATAGGTGGTGGACATTGCCTCGATGATAAAGGCATCCTGGCCGTGCAACTCGTACATCTTCGGCCGTAGTTCTTCCTTGACATAGGAGCGGATGGCCTCGACCTCATGGAGAATAACCTCAGACTTTGTCATGGCCTCGGCCATAAGCAGCCGGCGGGTGTTCCAGAAGGAAAGCAGCGACAACAGAAGTCCGCCTCCAAGGAGAATAAGGGCAGACCAGAGGAAAAAACGCTGCTTGAGATTGGTGGTTGATACCTGTCCATGTCTCCTGGTTTTCATGAGCCCTCCGGATTGTTTAAAAGTAACCGATCCTGCGTTAAACGCCCTTGAGCAGCCGCTTGCCAAGCTGCGACGGCAGCCCTGCAGACAGAACAGCTTGAGCCGACTTTTCCGTATTATAGGAGACCCGGTAAAACTCCAACAGTTGTTTGCGGCTGTCAAAGATAAGGTAGCAGGATCGTGGATCTCTGTCCCTTGGTTGACCGACACTGCCGCAGTTGATGATGCGACGCCTGGAGTCGCCAACCCTGTACTGCATGGAATCGGTTACGGCCTGAATATCAACTGCCAGCAGGCGCTTTCTTGTCATCACCAGGGGCCGATGAGTGTGGCCGATAAAAAGATGACGGCAGCGGGTGGCGGCAAAACTGCGTAAAGCGTACTTACGATCAATCACATAACGCCAGCCTCTCGGGTTGTATGGGTTGGCATGGGCAAAGATCATATCCGCCAGATCAAGACGGTCCGGTAATGCCGCAAGATATTCCTTGTTTTCAGGACTCAACTGATCCATAGTCCAGAGAATCGCCTCTTTGGCAGCAGGTGACATACCATAGGGTGAGGTCTCCCAAAGTGCAGCCACATCGTGATTCCCGGCAATGCAGCGACAATTTTTCAAACTGCGCACCAGTTCGATACATTCATTGGGATACGGCCCATACCCCACCAGATCACCAAGGCAGATACTCCTGTGTACGTTTCGCTTTGCGGCATGACTCAGCATGCTTTGCAGTGCCTCGAGGTTACCGTGGATATCCGAGAAGACCATCAAGCGCATTCAGTCTCCCGTTGTTAAATTAAAATGTGAAGCGCTATTTTCGTTTTTCCGAACCAGATTCCCGAGATCCTGATCCAGATTAAAGGCCCGCTGCAAAGGGCCGTAGCAGAGCAAATCCGGGATGGCGACGGGACAAATTTTGTCTGACAGAAAAGGCACAATGGCCGGCGCCTTATCAAGATGAGCACGCAGAAACAGAGAAACCCGGCTCAACTCTTGTTTCAATCGGCAGGAAAGAGGCAGCGATTTTCGCATATAAAGATCCTGCAGGCCGGCATGATCTTTATTGCCAAGCTCTGCCATTCTGAAAGTAACGTTGTGAAATTGGGCGTGAATATCCCGGAGTTCCGAGGTTACTTCCTGCCATTTTTTTGATCCTTCAAGAGAACTCAGCCAGTGGCCGAATCGGCAGTGATCCTCACTGAGATCAAGGCTCTGCTCAGAGTGAAGAAGCATTTGATAGATAAAATCCGTATGATAATGCAGATGCTCGAACCAGAGATCAGCCAGAAAAATATCACAGGCAAGAACCTGCCCGGCTGTCAACTGATCCGGCAGCAGACCAGCCAGGCCCGTGGCCGGTGAAAACCGTTCCTCCCCGGCGACCACAATGGGACACGGACTCATTTTTTCCAGACGCCGCCGCAGCGAGGCGCCACGCAATAATCCCTCTTTTTTTCGGGATGAGCCCAGCACCAGCAA
The DNA here is from genome assembly GCA_034723545.1 of Thermodesulfobacteriota bacterium. Lineage (GTDB taxonomy): Bacteria > Desulfobacterota > Desulfobulbia > Desulfobulbales > SURF-16 > JAGHCC01. The sequence goes on from JAYEPA010000111.1 coordinate 10,540, forward strand.
TTCCGCGCCCAAATCCACACTGAGGCGTCCCAGCACATCAACCACCTCCCCCCTGATAAGACGAATACTGGGATCAATGCTGAAACGGCGCAGAATCTGGACGGCCTGCTCCAATCGGGCCATAAGTTGCTCGCCTTCAACAGTGAGACCATAACGCCTGACATGGGAGTCACTCTCTTCTTCAATAACATGAACCAGGGTTACCTCGCCGGAACGGATAAGCGCCTGTTTTTTGACCTCGGCCAATATGTTGTCACTTACTGGAGAATCAATCAAAGCACAAATAATCTGTGGCTTATCTCCTGAAACCTGTGTTTTCTTTTGTTGCGCACGGCTCTGCCGTACAGCTTTAGCGGGAAACACACGCCGCCATAGGGGAGGCTGTTTGGTGTTCCTGCCCGCCTCTGTAATCGGCAGCTGTTGCCAGCGTTCCAGATCGCCTTGCAAATCCTGTACACATACATAACGGTCTCCAGCATGGCGGGCAATGGCTCGGAGTATGACAGCCTGAATCTGAGGAGGTATCTCCGCATTATAATAACGCGGCGGGGTCGGGTCGTGGCGCAGGCGGCGGCGGGCAATCTGGATTTTTCCGGAACGAGGCCAGGGCAGGCAGCCGGTGAGCATCTCGTAAAAAATCATGCCCATGCTATAGATATCACATCGAGGATCAGCCCGTTCACCAAGCAGCTGCTCCGGGGCAATATACCAAGGGGTTCCCTGGGGATTTTTCAGATCAAGGGCTAAAAGATCGGGAAGAGAGCAACAGCCGGCCAGACCGAAATCAATGACCTTAATGCCGGAATCTTTGGGGCAGAGAATATTTTCAGGTTTCAAGTCCAGATGAACAATGCCGCGGCCATGCAGATAGTCCACCACCTTACAAAGCTGAACCATCAGGCTCAGAGCAGCATTCAACTCAAGCGTACGGCCTTTGCCGACCCTGGATCGCAGATCCTTGCCAAGGACATGTTCCATGATGATGTACTGCCTGCTTCTATACCGCTGGATAAAACGTATAATCCCGGGGTGATCGAGCAGTCGGCTGATTCTTTCTTCATTCTGATAGTGATATAAAAGGATAGGCTGATTAAGAATATCACCACAGGGTATTTTCAGAACAACCTGCTCCCGGGAAAGTAAGTCTTCCGCCAGGAAAAGAGTGGCCATGGCCCCTTTGTGCAATTCGGAGCGCAATATAAAAATATCAAGAAAATCACCAACAGCAGGTTGTTGGAATTGGCTACTGGACAAAGAAGACATAGCCCACCACAATCAGGACAATCACCAGCACTTCCACTACCGTGATCTTGGCGATCATCATACATATTTTTCGCTGGGACGGATTCATCTGCAGCACCATCCTGTTCAGCAAAAGACGGGCAAACAGGGTGGCCGGTGTCCGCTTCAGGTAGATGCGTATGTACTCCCTGATGCCTCTTATCCACAGCAGAAATGTTTCATTATCAACTACTTCACCCTCCATGGACACTACCTGCACCTTCAACTTTCCATCCCGGATCAGAAAAATAATTTTTCTTTCAAGGCCACCGGATAGCTCGATGCGCAGAAGTTCGGGGCTGGCATCCGGATAGACCACGAGACCTGTGAGAAAAAATTCTTCTTCAGTTGCATAATCTTTGATGTCAACTGAAAATGATGAGCCATCCGCCTTAAAATCAGTGACAAACCAGTGGGGATGCAGCCGCAGGAGGCGATCATGGGGAAAAAGCGGTTGCAGATCAAAATCGGCCGACAGTTGCAGACCGAGATCAAATTCTTTTGAGACAGGCGAATCCGGCACTGTCATGGTGCTATGAGAAGCGGACATGGCAAGAGAGGATGCAGGGTCTCGTTTTTCATTCTGGCCCGCAGACCCTTTTTAGCCTGGGAAAGAAACCCTTTGTTCTTTTGATAAGGGCCGATGGCGATCACATCACAGTTCCGTTCACCGGCGACCTTTGCAATCGTTTCTGCAATGGAACCGGTGCGCTGCAAAAAAAACGCCTGTGAGGCTGCCGGGTAGGACTCTCGGATACGCTGCCACTCTTCGGCGATTTCTTCACCAACCTGGGCCTCCACGTGGTCAAGAAAGACGGCATGGGTTTTACTTGAGTTGAGCCAGTCATCACCGGTCATCAAACGCCAATCTTCGTCAAGAATCGTGAGTACGCTGACCTTGAGATCGGGATCAGCAGTAAACTGCTTAAAAACAAAGGCCTCTGCCTTTTGGGCGCCTTCCGTGCCATGGGTGCAGAGCAGGACATGGTTAAACATAGAAAACTCCGTTAAAGTCATCTTCAAAGAAATTTAAACACGCCATGGCCGGTCCAGTAACCGGCCATGGCATAGTGATTTTCTGTGAATTATTCCTGCATTATACCATCCATTTGGTGAACAGCAAAACAAGAAAGGTGGTAATCAGGCAGAAGACGAGGGCGGTCAGGTCCTCATTGCGCTCACTGGAAAAAACAGACAGTGCTCGCTCCTGCAACTCCTCGGTATTGGCATGTTCGGCAATTTCCGAAGTTCCTTTGCCGGCATCACCGGTTTCAATGGTTACTTTTTTTTCTTTATCAGTCATAACAGGCTCCCTGCTTCGAGATTAATTTAAAACAACATCCTTAACCAACCAGAGGACAACAAAGAAAGATAGAGTCGCCTTGGTGGTTCCCGCAATAACACCAATCACTATGGGCCAGCTTCCTGCCTGGGTAATAGCCTTCTTGGTAATCTGCATACCAAGACCAATCA
>JAYEPA010000111.1:13393-23195 GCA_034723545.1 Thermodesulfobacteriota bacterium
ACCAACCAGAGGACAACAAAGAAAGATAGAGTCGCCTTGGTGGTTCCCGCAATAACACCAATCACTATGGGCCAGCTTCCTGCCTGGGTAATAGCCTTCTTGGTAATCTGCATACCAAGACCAATCAGTCCAAAGGCAAAGAACCAGATCATAAAATCGGTCAGGGTGACAACGGTTTTGGATTTTTTATGCACCTGTTTAACTGCGTGCTTAACGGCAAGCTTGACATCTGAGGACAGCGTAATTTGTTTAGCTTTAGATGCTGCCAATACACCTTCAAGCTCAATCATACGACCACGACCAACACTGTCAAACGCCTTCTTGTCATTACGTTCATCATAATTGCCGGCGATCTGACGCTGCTCAATCAGATTTTTAACAGCAGCCAGCTGCTCCGGCTTCAAGGCAGAGAACTCTCCGGCTGCCATGGCGGTGTTCAGGGTTTCCCACTCTTCAGTGGTAACCTGGGTACGGTCATTATAAGATACATCGATATACTTGCCCTTGTAGTGACTGGGCGGTGAAAATAAACCGGCGGACGACATGCCGAAAAGAAGTAGAAATCCCAGGATAAAAATGGGGAACTTATCGATGACAACGGATTTAAAGCTCAACTTCTGACCGGATTCCTTGCCGAACCAGGTTGCCAGGACCAAGACAATGATCGGCAGAAAGAGAACACGGGTAATGTTAAAAATCTCGGCAACTTTAAGAGTTTTGATATCCACTGCATTAAAAGCAAGCGCTGCTGCCGCCACCTGGGCGGAATTCAGGATACCGGTTCCGGCCCAGGCACCAAATTGTACAGGATTCATGCCCGCCATCTTGCCGATGGTGGGAAAGATAAACATGCAGACGATGCCAAAGGAAAGAATTGTACCGATGGTGTAGGCCATTTCCGAACTCTTGGCCTTAACCACAGGTGCCACGGCCACAGTAGCTGAAACGCCGCAGACCCCCATGCCCGCGGAAAGAACCCCGGTCATGGACTTGGGTTGCTTAAAGAGATTTCCAAGCCACAGCACCATAAATACAGTACCGAGGACAAAAAAGCCGACCAGCCAGACGGAATAGACACCGAGTTTAGCGAGTTCAGCAAAGGAATAGCGGGCGCCAAGCATAATAACGCCCATCTTGAGGACAAAACGAGCACATTTGACTCCTGCCTCGGCAAACTTTGGAATGCCGGACGTGTTGGTCAACAGTACTCCGGCCAATATGCCCAGAACAACATAGTTGAGATTAAGTACCTTATATATCTTGAAACCCAGTACCGGCACCAGCGATTTACTCATAATTTTGACCAGTGGTTCCAGGTACCAGCGGATTGCCATGGCCATGAGCAGGATCAAAACGATACCGCCGAGCGGTTGCAGAAAAAATCTGTCAAAAACAGAATTACCCGACTCCCTGGCTGAGTTAATAATGGCGCCGAAAATGGCGATAACACCGACAATGAGACTTAGTGTCATCTGCAGATCCATAGATTTATGAGTATGCAGATATTTCATCATCGGTAACAGGGCACCGGTTTGTACAATGAGTCCATAAACGATCAAAAGCCCGCCCATGATAAAAACAGGTCTATGGTCTTTTACGCGTGACATGTAGTTCCTCCCAAAGTAGTTGTTATTATTAAAATTCCTCTCTCACTTTCTGGTAGCCTGATCTCCTCCATTAGTTTTGGTTTGTAAAATAATTCCACTGCTGCCTGAATTCGTTTCTAAACGAGGGACAAAGTAGCTGCAGAGGAGATTCAAAAGAAAAAAACAGGCTAAAAAGCCTGCCGCAGTGAACACGAGACAGATACCAGCCTGCAGCGGCGTAATGGCTCCACTGTGAATAAATCGCACAAGCGGGTCAAAAACATTGGAACCGGCCATCAGAACGGTGCCGATCAGGCCAAATAAAACAAACATGGGGGCGATAACAGTTCGGTTCATAGTACTCTCCTGGAGTATGGTTCATTTATGGTATGAATCTTATCTTCCTTAAAAGGCAAGTTCTGTTCCCACCTGGAGTAGAAAAAAATAATTACATGTAACATATTGATATAACAATATTAATATTCGTTTAACACCTGGGGACAATCAATCACCCGGCAACAAACTGCTTCCGTGAGTTTACACGTGCATACATAAAGTGTATACTAATGGAAGCACCACGACCCTTTACGAAGCCGTTTACGGCTATGGAATTTACCGAAACCAGTGCTCCTGGTGGACAGTTACGAGTTTTTTAATGAAAAATATTATTCGGGATCTTGCCGACAGGGATCAGCATAACCTCAAGCTGAGGTTTCAGGTGGGATTAGGAATTATACTATTCTGCTTCTGCCTCTTTACGGCTACCATCATCTATCATTTCCAGAAAAACCTGTTGGAGGAAGAAACCCTCAGACAGACAGAACTGGTCATGGCCGTCCTGGAATCAACTCGAGGGTATATCAGAGAGGTGCTTCGACCCCGTATGTTTGAGGAGTTGGGTGAGGATCGCTTTATTATTGAAGCAATGTCCACTTCCTATATTACCAGGGTCATCATGGATCGTTTCAAAGATAAGCTGCCTGCTTTCAAGTATCGGCGAGTGGCCGTAGATGCCAGAAATCCAGGTTTTGAGGCAAACTTACAGGAACGGGAAATGATCGATTATTTCCGTAAACATCCGGATGCGTCGGAATGGCACGGCATAACACGTTTAGACTCCGACCGCTATTACACCCTGTATAGCCCGGTTGTTTTCAATACCTCCTGTCTGCACTGCCATGGAAATCCCGCTGACGCCCCACCCGCCATCAAAAATTCTTATGGACCGGCTCGAGGTTTCTATCGAGAGTCCAACGAAATCGCCGCCCTTCTTTCCATCTCGATACCTGTTGAGGTCAGTCTCGTTCAAATTCGGGCGACCTCGTTTCGAATGTTCGGCACGGTTTTAATCCTGGCCCTGCTGCTTTACTGCATGATATGGCTTCTTTTTCACCAACTTATTATTACCAACCTACGCGACCTGTTGACACTTTTTCAGACAAGCATGGATGAAGGTGACAAACTCCCGGCGCCGGAACAAATAAAGGGGCACAAAGAAGAACTTAAAGAACTGTTTCGCAGTGCCAGGACACTGGTAACCCATTTGCATGACAGTCGTTCACAGCTTGTTGAACATACAGACAACCTGGAAGTCATGGTCGCCGAGCGCACGGAAGCCCTGGAACGATCGGAAAGGCAGTTGCAAGTCCAGGTCAAAAAAAGAAACAGAGAGCTCACACTGCATAATACTCTGGCCGGTCTCATTACCAGCACGGAAACCCTGCAGACTATTCTCGATCAGGTGGTCCACGAAGTTCTGCAGGTTGTGCCGGTAAAAGGGGCAGGAATTTATCTCTATAATACTGTGGAGGAAAATCTTGTTCTTAAGTGTTCACAGGGAACCGATATACTCCCAAAGCGTATTAATTGTGTCATGCCGGATAGTGCTGATGAAATCTCGGGGCAGCAGTATGTTACTGCTTGTGATCGAATTAAACTCACTGATTCAACAAATAACGACACGCTCAATATCAGCATCCCTCTTTGCTGTCGCAACCGACTGCAGGGAATTATGGTTATTACCGAACTGCCCATTGATGTATTCAATGATTGCCTACATGCTTTGCTCCTTTCCATAGGGCGGCAAATCGGCCAGACTATTGAAAGTTTCGAGAATATCCAGAACTTACGGCGGAATACCCAACTGCTGCAATCGGTCTTTGACGGCATAAGTGATCCCCTTATCCTGCTTGACCCTGACGGCACATTAAAAATGGTCAATCAGGCCTTTCTTTTGCGGCATAATCTTCAGATGGATGAAACTCTGGGGATGACCGTTGATACTGTTACCTCACAACGGCAATGTGTCTTCAGCGGTCGGCTGCAGGAACTTGACCTGCACGAAAAAGAACCATATACAAAAGAGATTCAATTGGATGACGGCTTAATTTTTGATGTGTATTTTTATCCAATCCTTCACAAAGACAATTCTGTTCGCGCCATTGTCTGCTTTGCCAAAGATGTCACCGGCGTCAAGGACGCCGAACGTCGTATTCAGCAGACTGAAAAACTTGTTGCCGTGGGACAGTTGGCTGCCGGTGTGGCGCATGAAATTAATAATCCCCTTGGGGTCATTCTCTGTTACACGGATATTATTAAAGAAAATAATATACACAATAAAAAGATTACCGCTGATATCACGGTCATTGAACGTCACGCGGAAAATTGTCGCCGTATAGTCGCAGACCTGCTTGATTTTGCCCACAGCAGAGAATCCCGAATAGATAAACAGTATTCATCGGTCAACGATACCATCGAAAACGTTCTTTCCATGGTTCGCCAACAATTCCAGAAAAAACAGATCAACCTGGTCTGCAACTTAGATCCTACTCTCCCGCACTGTCTTATGGACAGCCGACGCATGAAACAGGTGTTACTCAACCTGATCATGAATGGTGGCCAGGCAATTGGAAACAAGGGAAACATCTTTATCAACACCAGAGCAGAAAACTCCAGTGTACTAATAGAGATTGAGGATGATGGTCCGGGAATCAGCAAGGATATCCAGGATAAGATTTTCGACCCCTTTTTCAGCACCAAGGAACCGGGACAGGGAACCGGGCTCGGCCTCTCGGTCAGCTACGGCATTATTCGTGATCATGATGGTGAAATAAAGGTCCAGTCAACTCCGGGTCATGGCGCACGCTTCACCATTATCATCCCCGCATCTCAGGAGAATTTGACCGATGAATAAACACCGCCCTTCCCTCCCCCAAATCCTGCTTGTTGACGATGAACCGGATCTACTTACCGGCCTGAAGAGAAGCTTTGCCAAACGACTCCCTGAGACAAACGTCTTGACGGCTGCCGGCGGCAATGAAGCATTGGATATTCTGGCCCGGGAGGAAATTGTCCTGATTCTCATGGATATCATGATGGGTGACATGAACGGACTTGAGGTTCTTGACCGTATCCGCAGCATAGAACCTGAGCTGACCGTCATCATGATGACCGGATATGGGACAATAGAACTGGCTGTGGATGCCATCCGCCGGGGAGCATGGGATTTTGTGACTAAACCCCTGGAACTCGACGGCCTGACCAGAATGCTTTACAAGGGGTTGGAACGTAGCCGACTGCTCAATGAAAATAAAAAATTACGCAGCAAGATATGTCCCGGAGGACCCATTCCCGACTTTATCGGCCAAAGTCCCTCCATGCAGCGACTCTACAAGACCATACAAACATCAGCCAACAGCGAGTATACCGTTCTTATCCGTGGAGCCTCGGGAACAGGCAAGGAGATCTGTGCACGGGCTATACATGCCTTAAGCAAGCGATCAAAAAAACCCTTTGTCATGGTCAACTGCCCGGCGATTCCGGAACATCTGCTGGAGTCGGAACTGTTCGGTTACCGCAAAGGCGCCTTTACCGGAGCAGACAGGAACCATGCCGGGCTTTTCTTCCAGGCAAATGGAGGCACCATTTGTTTGGATGAAATCGGCGACATTCCGGTCAGCGTCCAGACAAAATTACTGCGGGTTCTGCAGGAGCAGGAAATCAAACAACTCGGAGCAGATACTTCAATCAAGATAGATGTTCGTATCATCGCCTCAACCAATGCTGATCTGGAAAGCAAGATCAGCGAGGGGACATTCCGGGAAGATCTTTTTTACCGGCTTGAGGTCCTCACCCTGCGCATGCCCTCTCTTTACGAGATTGCCGAAGATATTCCTCTGCTTGCCGATCATTTTCTAAAAAAGGTTCGAATTGAACTTGGCAGCAGTGAAAAAAGTTTCTCTCTAGCTGCTCTTGAAAAACTCGTAAAGCACAATTGGCCCGGCAATATCAGAGAACTGCAAAATGCTATACGTCGCGCTGTTCTTTTCTGCCCCGGCCCTGTTATTGATGAGGAACATCTGATGATGGAAACGCCATTACCGGTTCCCAATCCCGGCGTAAGACAGGAAGCGGAAATGGAGATCATACCCTATAAAGAAGCCAAGGATGGTTGGCTTGATTCCTTTACCCGACAGTACGTCCATACGTTGCTCAAAAAAAGCAGTGGAAATGTCTCTCAGGCAGCACGGTTGTCACATCTTACCAGGGCCGCTCTGCAAAAAATAATGCGTCGATACAATATTGATGCTGATCAGTTCAGGTAATAGACTCGTTTCTCTCGAAACGAGATATCTTTGCTGAACTGTGTCACTGTTCTTAATCGGCGATTATAGTTCTCCAGGCGGGAAGTGAGATATTGTGGATTGTTCCATATTATGTCCTCAAAATTATCTCATCGTGCATGAGGTCTTTTTGTTGCTGAAGCTTTAGGACCTGTAAAAAATAATCATCACGGAAAAAATACCATGACTGATATTCGCACTGTGGAAGAGGCACTCCAGCATTCTGAACGTTTTCGCGTATCCATCTTCGGCTCAGCCAGAATACAAAAAGACAGCCATGAGTATCAGCAGGTTTTTAACCTTGCAAAAAACCTCGGATCAATGGGCATCAACATTCTCACCGGCGGCGGTCCGGGCGTCATGGAGGCGGCCAATTCCGGGCTTAAGGCAGGCAGTGACGGGGATGCTAAATCCGTTGGCCTGACCATAGATCTTCCCTGGGAGACAGAGGCCAACGAGCATCTGGATATCAACGTATCTATTCAGCTGCACCCCATCTTCGTCCATTTAAGCCTTTTCGAATAGCATCAGTATGCTTCAAAGTCTTAAATAAACGAATATGGGGCACATCTAAATAGATACATTCGGTGGTTTTTGTCATTTTGAGATACTCGCTGAATAGTTACATATCAACAAGCATTTCCACCGGTTTTCCAGCCGTCTTGATCATTTCATGGCCCTGTCCAACGTGGTCGTTGTCATGCCGGGCGGCATCGGCACCTGCCTGGAATTGTTTTATACCTGGCAGCTGATCCAGGTGGATCATATCTGCCAGATTCCTATCATCCTGGCCGACGAGATGTGGCATGACCTCTACAGCTGGGCCAAAAAGGATCTTCTGGGTCGGGGCATGATTTCAGCCTCGGACCTGAAAAACATATTCTGCACCGCAACAAATGATGAGACCTGTGAAATAATCGAACTGACCTACCAGGAATTTAAGAAAGCAGGGGGTAAAATCTGCCTGAACATCGACAAGTATCAGCCCTGAAATCAATTTTCATAAAGGGCATTTTCTGCGGGGCACCCGGCCCTCCGGGCGATAAAAGGGTAAATCTTTTGCTCAGAGCCCCTTATCGCTCACAGGGGTGAGCTTCTACGTGTTAGACTATTTGTACCCAACCCCACGTTTTTCAGTAGCTATTAATTACGAAAAAGAAATGATCACCTCCATAATCCTAAAAAAACTCAGGGATGCTTTTACTGATCTGCTGCCTATCATCCTGGTTATCGCTTTTTTTCAGATTGTCGTCCTGAAGCAGCCTTTACCGCAAATGGGCGAAGTCCTTTTTGGCGCTCTTCTTGTGGTGTTTGGTCTCAGCCTGTTTGTGCAGGGTCTGGAAATGGGCCTGTTTCCCATCGGTGAGGCAATGGCCCGGTCCTTGGCCAGGAAGGGCAGTATTTTCTGGCTCCTCTGCTTTGCCTTTGCCCTGGGCTTCTCAACCACCGTGGCGGAGCCTGCCCTCATAGCCGTTGCCGCGGAAGCAGCAGAAATTGCCGGCAAGGGCGGCCTTATTGACTCGAGCCCGGACTCTCTTAAGAAATATGCCTTTGGTCTTCGCATGTCAGTCGCTTTTTCCGTGGGACTTGCCATTCTTATCGGAGTCATGCGTATCATCCGTGGGTGGCCTATTCATTATCTGATCATCGGCGGGTATGTTCTTGTTATGTTGATGACCATCATCGCCCCGCAAGAGATTATCGGCATAGCCTATGATGCCGGTGGAGTTACCACATCCACCATCACGGTACCCCTGGTTGCAGCCTTGGGAGTAGGATTGGCTTCAACCATCAGAGGACGAAGCCCACTGGTGGATGGTTTTGGTCTTATCGCCTTTGCTTCTCTTCTCCCGATGATCTTTGTCATGGGTTATGGACTTATAATCTTTAGATAAAAAGGGGCCTGTTTTTGTGGAATTCATATATGATTTCAGTAAAATATTGCTTGCTACCTGCAGGGATGTGCTGCCGATCATTATTCTTATTACCTGTTTTCAACTCTTGGTCTTGCGCCAGCCAATTCCCCACCTGCGTCGTCTCGTTGTCGGTGCCGTCTATGTTGTCATTGGTCTTGCCCTGTTTCTGGCAGGACTTGAAAAAGCTCTTTTTCCTCTGGGAAAAATTATGGCAACCCAACTGTCTGATCCTGTCTTTATTTATGGTACAGGGGAAGTTGTCACCCAGGCGGACTGGAAGGCGTATGGCTGGGTGTATCTTTTTGCGGGTATGATCGGTTTCGCAACCACCATCGCCGAACCATCTCTCATTGCCGTGGCTTATAAGGCTAATGAGGTATCAGCCGGGACGATCAAGCAATGGGGCTTAAGAATCACTGTTGCCGTGGGAGTTGCTTTTGGAATAAGCCTGGGAACATTTCGTATTGTCACGGGTACCCCACTTTATCTGTATATACTTGTCGGTTATATGATTGTTATTGTCCAGACCATATTTGCCCCGAAAAGCATCATTGCTCTGGCGTATGATTCGGGCGGGGTCACTACTTCAACAGTGACAGTGCCACTAGTGGCGGCGCTTGGTCTTGGACTGTCTGCCACCGTACCTGGACGGGATCCAGCCTTGGACGGTTTTGGTCTTATTGCTTTTGCCAGCCTTTGTCCGATTATAACCGTTATGGGCTATGCTCAGTTAATGCATTGGCGAACAAAAAGGTAACCCCGTCATCAGCAGCGCCGCTACGTTGCTGCTGATGGGTTACAGGCTGAGGTGAGCGCACCTTTTGTGTTCCCGGTGAATGCTTACACAAAACGAAGCACAAAAAATCAAGGAGAAAAGCAATGCGCTTTAAACTTATTTTATCCTCGGTAAAGCCGGATATCACTGACCATATTGTTGATGTGGCAAAAGATGCGGGAGCCACCGGGGCGACAATCATACCGGCCAGGGGGACAGGCGCCCATGAGGCGAAAACCTTTTTTGGCCTTACGCTGGAGGCACAGACCGATATTATCATGTTCCTAGTCGAAGAGCATATTGTTACCAAAATTATGAACACTATACAAGATGCAGGAGAATTCCATAAGCCTGGAACCGGCATTGCCTTTGTGCTCCCGGTTGAGCATGTTGTGGGCCTGGAAAGCCAGATGGAAAAATTTAAAGAAGAAGTTCGGGAAAGTTATTTTTAAACAGTCAAATTTATTTTTATGCCGGGAGAAGATTATGGGACCTGACAGCACAACAATAATACGGGCAAGAGACATAATGATTAAGGGGATTGTATCCATTGACGGCATGGCCACCGTCAGGGAGGCTGCCGCCAAAATGCGGTCTAAAAGAGTTTCATCACTGCTTGTCAAAAAACGACACACTGATGATGTATGGGGCATAGTGGTTGTTCAGGATTTTATAAAAGGGGTGATTATACCCGGTCGCTCACCAGATGAGGTGCATGTGTATGAAATCGTGACAAAGCCTATTATCACCGTACCATCTGACATGGATATACGATATGTAGCCCGTTTGATTTACCGGGCCGGCATACGACAGGTTCCGGTTGAAGATGGAGGGGAACTGATCGGTATGATTTCTCTTTCCTCTTTGATTCTCGACAATGAATTTTTTTAGTGCGTGAAAAAA
>JAYEPA010000111.1:23295-39972 GCA_034723545.1 Thermodesulfobacteriota bacterium
TTAAAATATGCGCAAATTAGCTTTTGGATACTCAACAAAATGCAATATCAGGTGCGAACACTGCGTGGCCACGGAACATTCCGACAGCAGGAAGATGGATCATGACAAGGCAAAAGAGATCATTGTCAAGATGGCCCAGGCAGGTGTTGGCGGCATAAGTTTTTCCGCTGGTGAACCGTTTCTGTATTTCAATGAAATTGCAGAGCTTGTGAAACTGTGCAGCCAAGTCGGAATATATACGAGAATTGTCACCAACAGTTTCTGGGCAAAAACAGCAGAGTCTTCCGACAGCCTTGTTTCAGAACTGAAAAGAAATGGGCTTTGCCAATTGAGATTAAGTTACTCACGGTGGCACCAGAAAAATGTAAACAGAAACAATGTATTGAATGCGGCACGCAGCTGCCAAAAGATCGGCTTAAATTATTTTATTTCATTTGTTACCGATTTTTCCAAAGAGGATGATCAGCATGAACAGTTTTTGCGTGATCATTGCCTCATGTTTTTCCCCGAACCCCTCATCTACGCAGGTCGTGCGAAGTCTTTCAAACGCCGAAGTATTTTGACCGATTATCAGGAAAACTGCTGCGATATGAACCCTTACCTTACTCCGGATCTTGATATGTACGCCTGTTGTGATGCGGGGAGCCATTTCTCGGAAACAAACTTTTTTTACCTTGGCAACCTCAACGGCAATACCGTGGAACAGCTTTTTACTAAAAGTGAAACAGACCAGTTGCACAACCTCATTAGAACCATGGGGATAACAAATATCGCATCTTTTACCGGCATGAAGGCCCGTGAGATTATAACCTATAGTAAATGCGAACTCTGCCGGAAACTGTTCAACTCCCCTGAAACTCTGACAAGGCTGCGGACTGAAGTGCCGCAACTGACAGCCTGGTGCCGATAGTGATCCTGGCCGATGGGAAAGAATCGATGTCGAAGAAAATAGAGACCGGAGCGTTCCTTTGGATCTAATAATTACATTGCAAATTCCCATTGAAAAAGATGGGATGGATGAATATGTAGATGCCGTTTCACAAAAGCTAAAAACAGGTGAAGAACTATCCATAGTGAAAATTCTCAGCAAATCACTTGATCTGAGGAATAAAGAACAGTTCTATTACAAAATTTCACTCGCTGTCAGGACTAATGTCAGCTTTAAAAACAAACAAAACTTCCCTGTTTACACAGAGCAAATAAAAGCACAGAGGAAAACAGCAAACATTAAGGATAGGCCTGTAATAGTAGGTTTCGGACCTGCCGGCATGTTTGCGGCTCTTGAACTTATTGATAGCGGTCTTAAACCTTTAATATTTGAAAGAGGAAAAAAAATAGGAGAACGCTCCGTTGATGTTCAAAGATTTATAAAAAAAAGGGAGCTCAACCCTGAATCAAATATCCAATTTGGTGAAGGCGGCGCTGGTTCATACTCAGACGGCAAGCTGTTTTCCCGGAGAAATAATAATACAAGCTATGTCAATCGGGTGTTACAGACGTTTGTTAAATTTGGTGCGCCTGAAGAAATAGTGTACATCAGCAAGCCCCATTTGGGGACTGATGTGTTGTGCAAAATAGTCCGTAATATAAGGCTCTATATCCTCGAGAGAGGCGGTGAGATACATTACGGCTCAAAAATGACGGACATCCTGATATCGCAAGGTACGGCTTCAGGTATTGTCATCAATGGTGAGAAGGAATATCTCTCGTCAAGTATCTTTATTGCTTTGGGCCATTCTGCCCGCGATACAGTCGAGATGATGCATAATAAAGGTGTTGCTCTTGAGGCGCGGCCGATTTCTGTTGGGGTTCGAATTGAGCATCCTGTTGAAACTATTAATCTTTTACGATATGGCGACAAATATAAAGATTTCCCTGGCTTAGGGGCTGCTACCTATTCTTTGAATTATACCAATCGAAAAATTAAACGGGGAGTTTACACATTCTGCATGTGCCCTGGAGGTGAGATCATTAATGCTTCATCTGCGCAAGGTCTGCTGGTTTTAAACGGCATGAGTTACTCACGCAGGTCATCACCATTTTCAAATGCAGCACTGGTGGTAAGCTGTCATATCGATGATTATAAATCACCCAGCCCATTGGCGGGTATGAAGTTCCAAAAGGATATTGAGCGAAAGGCCTTTAACGCAGGAGGCGGAAGATGGGAAGTCCCTGGCCAAAATTTGATGCATTTTTTAGGCGAAAGGAGTTCTGCCGGCTTAAATAAAAACTCATATAAGATGGGAGCCGTTCCTGCTGATCTGAAAAATATCTTTCCAGGATTTGTGGTCGAGGAACTGTTGGCCGCCTTTAATAAATGGAAAGAAGAAGTTCCATTATTTGTTTCAAATCAGGCGATATTATTAGGTGCGGAAACAAGAACTTCATCTCCTGTACGAATTAAACGCAATGAAAACTTTGAATCAGAAAATACAAAAAATTTGTACCCGATAGGTGAAGGTTCAGGCTATACAGGCGGCATAACGAGTTCTGCCGCTGATGCTATAAGGGCTGTCGAAAGACACATTGAAAGGATTGAGACGATGCAGGCGTTTTTCCCGTCATCACCGGGAACAACCAGATGATGTAGACCTGTGCTGCTCATTATTTCACTGAAAAATAGTGTTGTGTTGCAACTGTTTTCAGTGATTTTGTTAAATTATTGCCAGATGTCCCACGCTGCTACCTTGACTCACTATTGACATTCTTATACTTTAAATTAAACTAGAAAAAAATAGCTTAATTGATACGAGACAAAGCCAAACCTGTCGAAAGACAGGGACGGAAAGCTTCGGGTCTTAACAAGATAGCCGGGCTGCCTTAGTAAAAGGTGGTCCGGCTTTTTTTGTTTCCATAGATCATTTGATGGTTCATTCCGCTCTCACCTTACCTATCTGAAAACAAATTATGTTATCAGTCAAAAGAAAAAAGGTGCCTAAAATTTACCTTAAAAAGCCTCCAAGTGGATTATGAATCCTATTGGAGGAAATAATGAAATGCTTCGACTCATGCGCCAATTCAATAAAAATTATTAGATTTAAGCCAATGATAGTAACGGTTATCCCGGCGAACCGGCACAACCGATAAGCGAATGAAATGAGACATCGAGAAATGAAAGTTAATCTCTCGCAGAGACGCAGAGAAAAAACTCTGTAAACTCAGAGCCCCTGCAAGAGACTTTCATATAAAGAAATGGGGAATATTTTTTGATAAACAAAAAATGTATCTTCTTATTTTGTCTCCTGTTTTTGTTGCCGACCCTTTTGTGTGGTCAGGAAAGCTCAAGTTCCCCCACGGATCGGCTTCGTCTGGCCGCCACCGATAGGAAAGACGGTGCGGAGCTGGGATCGGGTTCGGCGACCCGTCCCGAGTGGGTGCGGCGCTCCGGGCCTTCGGAGCGGCTATCCAAAGTCCCTCCCAAAATTGACGGAAACAAGAAAAAATGGGGTGATGGGGATCCAACAACGGTTTCTAAAGCTCCCCCCAAGTGGGTGCAGCGCTCCGGTTCCTCGACGCAACAACCCAATTTCCTTCTTTTCCGGCCGCTGGATCCGCTCAAACCGCCGGCCGACCTATCCACCGGAAAATTCCGCGAGCTGCGAGAAGACCAATGGAAACAGGCTCTGGGCGACCTGCCGACCGATGCGCACGGCGATTTGATTCAACATTACGTCGACTATGAACTCAATCCAAACATTACCACTGCCCTCAGAGCACTGAAGCATTTTAACACCCTGTCCCACAACAAGGAGCTTCGTGGCAGGGCCCACGAATTCAATCTAAATCTTTTCCAGACGTTGGACGTGCTGAAGTTTGAGCTACCCTTACAGGCGGTCATACGGGAAAACAATCACCGCCGCAACGCCGGACAACCGCTGATCGACTTTTCCTATCGTGTGGGATCCAGCGGCAAGCGGTTTCGCCAGTGGGTCGACTGGGCTGCCAAGGGCAAGGATCTTGCCGGCATGCCCATCGACGAGATATACAAGCTAAAAAAGCTGTCCAAGTCAGACGACGACAATACCAACGAGGTCGCAGATAATGAACAGAGAAAGGACCCGCTGTTGAACGAGCAGGTAAACGGGAAGCGCATGGAAGATGTTGTTGCTCAGGTCACCAATGAATGGACCGGCGGCAAGGTGTTCATTAATGCCAGTGAAGACCTCCAGATGGAATTTCTGTCTCCAACCAAGGCTTATCCCGTTATCTATGTGAAGCACTACAAAATCTCGGTCTCTGAAGGCCTGGACGGCAAGTGGAACCAGGCATGGAATGAAAAATGGCCCAACTTTATGGCAGCCGAGATCGCCAGAAATAAGGAAAAGTATCGTGGCGCTTATGCGGAGGAACAACTGCACACCTGGGGCCTGAAGGCCGGGTACGTGTTGGACTTGCGCAAACTAGGTGCCAAGCCCAACATCACACAACTCATCGAGGCCACGACCGAATACGCGAAGTCAGGGATCGCCGACATCAAAGGGCGTACTCCATTTTCCAAGGGAACCGTGGATCCCTCCGGCTGGATGGCCAACCAATACCGGATGGCCTTCGTGGTTCACAAAGGCTCGGTCCAGGACGTTGCCAAGTACACCCAGCGCATGGTGCTGTGGTGGGATACCTTTAACATCAAGACCGGCCAGGACCTGCGCAACCTGGGCATCGACATCAACGATGCCGACTTTAATTTCCTTAACGACCTGGCCCGCAAGATCCGCAGCCCCAAAAACGAGGCCGAGCTCGTGTCTGCGATTGGAAACAAAACCCTGCAGGATGAGGCACTCAAAAAACTTAAGTATTTCAATAGGTTGCTTCTGTGCGGCGGGCATCGCCGGCATATCGCGGATCTGACCGACAACATGATCACGGTACTGCGCCAGTATGGCGAGCCAGGAAAAGGCCCCACCAAAGATAGGCGTGCTTCGCCGACCATCGACGACCTGATGGCAGCGAATGACAAGGACAACCCTTTTTATAAGACCATGGAGACCCTGGCCACTGCCTACAGCAACCTGCCCCAGGAGTTGATCAACGAACTGAACAAAGACCACGCCCGACAAATCAAGGAAAAAGAAAAATCCAATATCCCCGAGGCCATCTATGGGGTGGAAGTCCACAAGGTGCTTTTGGCGGCTATGAAGCGGGCTCAAAAGGCCGGTGCCCGATTAGACCACCATGGTCAAGCCCTTGCCGAAATTCACGGCCTGGTGGGTAAGCTGCGGGATGATATCAACGAGCACCTGAAGCAGATCGCGGACGGGGCTGACCTGAGCGGATACATCGATCAGGTGATCGCCGGAGAGATGAAACGCAAACGGGTGCGGGTGATCTGGGACGGCGAAGAGTCTCTTCCCAAGGTCACCTGGGCCACGGAACAGTGGAAGCCGGCCGACGTCCGCGATGACCTCAAGGTGCTTCATACCATCGCCAACCTGTGCGGCTGGTCCAACAAGACTTATGCCGAGCACCTATATGAGTATTTTGAGGGTCCCACGAACACGAAGGATAAAAAAAATATTCTTGATCGCCTGCGGAAACAGAGCTGGGCCAGCCTTGCAGTTGAGAGCCTGAACTCGCTCAAGAATCTCTACGATCCAAAGAACATGAAGGAACGGTTCGTTGAGCTGAAGACCTCCGACGGCAAGACCATGCGGTTGCACCTCAAGCCCACTGGCGGACGGCTCGAGGCGGGCCTGAACCTTGGGGTAACCAGCTTCAAACTCACGATCAAAGGAGCACAGGGAACGGCATACCTGTGGAAGGTTTCCGGGGATGTCACTGATTTCAAGGTACTGGCCCTTGACATCTACAAAACCGTGGTGCCGGCAGGTGCCGAGACAATGGAGACGCGGGCTCAGAGATACGCGATGATGCTTTCCAAGACGATCTCACTGTTCGAATATGCCGAGAATGTTGCCACTTGGGCTAAGAACCCATTCCTGGTTGACAAATTAGGGTCTTCTCTGGCAACGGCGGCGGAACTCTCTGCCGATCCATATGACGATGACGCGGTTCAAAAGCTGGCCTCGGCCATGCTAAAGGATATCGCGTTGTGGGTGCAACCGGAGCTGGCCTTGGCCTTTGCCTTCTACGAGATCTACGAATACAGCGCCACGGCATTGTCGCTGCATTATGCCAAAGAAAACTTTGTCAACCTTCTGGTGGAAAACGGTGATTGGGAGTGGAAGGACAAAAAGGGAAACGACCTGCCCCGTCCCCGACTCAAAGGCGTCTTTATCACCAAGGGGGGCTCTCCCATCCCGACCGACGGGAAGGCGCTCAAGGAGGCGTGCATGAGGCGTGCTGCGTCTGCGGACGCCACCGGCCGTTTTCGAAGCGGACCGGTGGTGAACGACGGCCTCATCAGACTAGCCAAGCTGCCTGAACCGGCGTGGAAAAACGGCATCAAGCTGCTCAAGAGCGGGGGCACCGTCCATCCACGTAAGGATCTTCTTACGATTTATTATAAAGAGGGCTACGAGACCAGGGACGAAATCCTCAAATACATCAAGAAATCCGTTGCAAGAATTCCGAAAGGCGGGATGTGGATGTCGAGCAAGGAGTGGACAAAAGAGTGGCTGGAAAGAGAGGCCAATGTCTATGTATCCACACCAGAGGATGCGACGGCTATTGTGAAGGAGAAGATAAGGGTCAAAATGAAGGAGGTGACTTCCTCTGATGACTCGTGGGGCGAACCTCTAATCGCACCACCCATGACGGACCTAACTGTTCCCCATATGCTTGCCGGCGTTAAGGAGGGTGTGCGGAAGAACTTCGGTTTTTTGGTCAGTGAATACTGGACCCGGCGCCAGAACATCATGGAATGCTCCATGCTGGACCCGCTGGTGGAGATGGCGACCCGGCTAAAGGAGGCCGAGGAACTCGAGAAGATCGATTTCGATAAGTTCCTGGCCGAGATGCGACGACTGGACAAACGCATGCAGGAGCTGGATCGAAAGGTCTGGGCTGAGATCGCCCGATCCGCCGATCCCTTCAAGGGGTCAGAGTATGCTCCCAACGACAAGAAAGAACGATACATTCCCATTACCAAGGACTACCGCAAGAGGACGGCCCAGTTACGGACTTTTCTCGAGGAAGCGAAAACGTCCGTCGACCGGATGAACGAACGTAAGGCGCGGGGTGAAGATTTTTGGTTTCAAACACCGGGCAAGATCCAAGTCCTTTACAGTTATCTTCCGAACGAATTCAAGTCCGAAGGTGGTCTCATCTCTCAATCCTCCATCGTTTCGACGGCACGTACCATGCTGCAAAAGATGCTGAAGGTTGTCGAGGCTTACGAAGACACCTATGGCGAGATGCTGAACATTCTCGCTGGAACGGAGAAATGGGTCGGTCAGAATTCCTCGATCAACGAGGCCTTTGCTGAATACACCGTTGCAAGCCTTCCGCTCAAGCCTTTCCACGTGCGGATCCGGCCCGGTGAGGCGGGGGCGGACAACATCACTGCGCCTACGTATGAGAGCACAATCGGTGGTATTGAGTCGGTCCTGTCGCCGCTGCCCGGATTGGAAACCAAACCGGTCGTTGAGAAATGGGACAAGGCGTACCGCAATGAGTTCGACACGGTGCGCGACGATTTAGGGGCGATCATCAAGAAGATGCTGAAGCGACTCAGGCCACTTGTGGATGCCGGAGACCTTCTGCCTATTGCCTGTCGCACCTTATGGTTGAAGTGGGCCGGATTCATGCAGGCCGAGCACCAGGAGCTTGCCACCTATCATCCATACTGGAACCGAATGCTGAGACTCAGGTTCCAGATTCGCAAGATCGAAAACATGCTGCCTGGAGCTGACGAGGCGACCCAGGAAGAGGTGGAAGCTGCCATTAGACTCATGGTACTGGAGAAAAAACAGGGGCTGGAAATCTTCGAGGGGTGGGATGGGACAAACATATCAGGTCACCTTCAACAAGCCAAATCCGCCATGATGAGCCGATATAAGCAATTATTGCAGCTGGCCGAACGCATGTTTGACATGGAGCTGAAGCTTACTCCAGAGGACGAGCTCAAGGTCAGCGACAAAATGGTCGTCACCCTGAAGGTCAAGCCGCTAAAAGACCTCAAGGGGCCGGATGAACAGGAGATTCAGCAGTTGGTGCACCGCTACCTGTTTGAGCTGGCGCCGCAGGATCGTGAGGCTGAGCCTTCAGACCCCGCGTGCCTGCGCAGGTTCGACGGCCGTTTCTGGCTCACTGATTTCGTGCCCGCGCCCAAGCCGAAGGCTGTGAAGAAGTCTGCATCCCAAAAAGGCGGCCAGACCAGCCCGGATAAGCAGGACTCGGCGAGCGGACAGCTTAAGGCCGCCGACACCGGCTCCAATCAAGCAGCGTCTACCAACAAGAAGGTTGAATGGAAGAAGCGGTTGCGCAAATCCGGCAAGTATAAACTTAGGGTCATCGCCCTGACTCGTGATGACGTTCCCCTGTCGACCTCGGAGCCTGTTGACGTTGTGATCAAGCCGGCCCGAATGCAGGGTAAACTTGAAATCGTAGGCGAGTGGAATGGCAAAGAGGATCAAGTGGCGGTATTCATGGGGCTTGTCGGCGTAGATGAGGAAAAGCCGCGGTTTCGCCTGACCCGGGCCGGCGATTTTGACATGCCGCTTTGCTCCTTCAGTGAAGGAGAGATCCCCCCGGATGTTGTTGAGCCGAAAGACGAGAATACCAAACCCGCAAAATTTCCGCCCAAGCCTTTTGAAGCTTACACCGGTGTCGAAAAACCGGAAAAACTTTCGGTTGATGAGGTTGGTTTTAAAGAACCTGGTATGGTTCTGAAGCCAAAGAGCAAACGAGTGTCCCTGCGGTTCGAAGAGAGGGCCAAGTTCAAGCTTGAAAAGCCGTTGCGCCTGGAGTTCAGCCAAGGCGTCACCATTACGGTCAAGGTGTTTGACGCCAGCGGTCAATACGCCATAGAAAATGCCGCAGTCACCATTTACGGTGGCGGAGCCAGCCACAGCGGTTACACTGCCCGGATGATGTTGAAGCCCAAAGATGTGGTCTATGCCACTGTGGGCTATTCAGGCCATGGCTTCAGTCTCACTCGACCGAGCAAACAGGTAACCTACGATCCCGAAGCGCATGCCGAGGGTATCACCATTCGGGTTAACATGCCGTTTTTCCCCAAAGGCGCATTGACGGTCAAGGGGCGTTTTATTCCCGAAGGCGGCATAACAGAAAAGACTTTAATCGGCGGCGGAAATATCTGGTCCAATATCGCCGACAAACAGACCGTGGCCAAAGGCGGCGAATTTGAGTTCAAAAACGACCAGCCGGTGTTGGTGAGTGAGGGGCTTGAGATCAAGGCTGTGCTGTTCCGCCACGAGGATAAACGCCTGATGGCGCCGATCGATGGTAAGATCATCAAGAAAAAAACCGTCCCCAGGGCCGTCAATGATCTGGGCGATATCAAAGTCAAGCCCTTTGATCTGGATTTCGGCGCTGTCCAGGTGGCGGTCAGGGACTGGACCGGGAAAACCATGCCAGACAAAGGCGCCTCGGTAAAGATGAGTGAGCAAAAGGCCGCCCGCGTGGGAGAAGAATACGAATGCCCCATTATCTTTAAGTATAAAAAGGATATGGAGATCAGGGCTGCTTTTGCAATGCCCACCGGCGATCCTGTGACCGAAGAAATATCCGTCTCACTGGACCAGTTCGGTGATTTAACTGAGCCGAAGCCGCCAGAGGATCCTTTTGAGATCGATCTCGGGGTTTATTTGCCGGGCAGTCTGAAGATCAAGGGCCGGACCGAGGTTGCGGCCCAACAGAGCATGTGTCCTCCGGAAAAGGTTGAGATGTGGCTGGCGTTGGGTCATCCTGATCTGTTTGAGGAATGGTCGGAAACGGTGGGGGTGGATTTTTTTGACGAACTGACCGAGCCGGTGCGCAAGGATGCGCTTTTGGATCTTGAGGCCACGGCCGCTTCCGAAGATGCAACCTACTCGGCAAAGGTCTCCAAACGAACGCCCAAAAATCGCAGTAAAGAAAAGATTGCCATTGTTGATTTTGGCACTATCCGCCTGAAAGGCCAGGTGAAACTGGTTGAGGTGCCAAGTGTCATCGGCATGAAGATCAAGGAGGCCACAGCTCTGCTAACCGGTCTCGGATTCCGTGTTGCACCGCAGGATGGCGACCCGGCGCCCAAGCGTGCACAAAAAGATGAGGTGTATCAGCAGGAACCCGTACAAAAAAAGAGCCAACCGCTGAAACTTGGGCGGGGTGCCGAGATCAAGCTGTGGGCATACGGCGCAGCTAAGCAAGAACCGTTAAAGCCCTATCGGCCCAAGGCACATATCGAGTCGGTCCGGGTTGACAAACCGGTGGCCTGGCGGGGGGGTACCGTAAAAATTATTACACGGGTATTTGTTGAGGAGATGAAGAAGGGGAACCCGGTTCAAATCATGATCACTATTGTGGATTTACCCCCGTCCTCGAAGGACAAACTCCCTCACAAGAATTACTTTGAGGGCCTTTCATTAAAAAACTGGAAAATTGATGGAGACTATACCAATCAGGTGGTTGAACTAGTAAATGAATGGACGATAAAGCGCGATATGCTAGCTAGTGGAGATTTTTATCCCGTTGTTACTTTAAGTAGATCTTTGACCAATGAACAACTACAGGGATGGGATGATATCGACTTTTTTGAACAGCAAGATATTCATAAGAAGAATGAGATGGAATGGAAAGCGGGCAACAAGATAACGGTAAAGGGCAAGACCAACCGTCTGCTCGAGTGCTGTATCCGCGGGCCGGTGACTTTTGCTGCCAGCCCATCCGGATATCCCTTCAGGGCTCGGATTCATTATGCCGCCTTTGGTGGCTTTATTACTTACAAACGCCACATTACGCTACGGATCACATTAGACGGCCGCGACCTCGACACCAACGAGAGGTGGCAACAAGTAAGTCATGATATTAAAGTCATGACCAACGCAGGGATAATGGAGATAAGCGGTAATTATTCCTGGGAAGGTAGTCAGTCAATTCAGTGTCCTTCGAAAGGCGTTATGAGCTTTAAAGATATCAAGGCATATCTCTGTTCTTTTAATAGTACTGGGGGCGGAGGAGGAATTGCGGGTGCATTTGTTAAATTAAACGGTGCGGCCGCCAATATTTCGGACGCGGTCATGACGGTCAGCGGACAACTGGATCCAGGCGGCCCCATGCCTTGGAACAAACCACCGAAAGCATCGGGCACTTTTCGTGTGGATGCAAAGTATATTATGGAGGACTGGAACTATAAACAAAAACAGCATCCCAAGCCTATCTGGTTCTCCGGAACCTGGTGGGCCGGGCGCACTGCTAAAGGCTCTGGTGAGCATAAGGCAGACAGTAAAATCAGGATTTATCCTGGCGAGATACACAGAATGATCACAGGTGAAGCATTTGAGGATTATTCAAAAAAGAGGGGTATGAAATGACGCCATAATGTGCAGGGGACGGGACCACCATTGAGTGCGGGCCAGACGACCTTCCCTGTGACCATTTCACCGATGAATATATGAATAACAGACCACTATGAATAAAAAAACACCCATTCTATTTTTTGTGCTGTTGTTTGTCTCAACTGTCTACGCAGACACATACATGGATTTAACGCCCGGTTTGTCAACCCAAAAGGATGCGGATCGGGTGTTGGGAAAACCCATAAAAGAAGTCATTCAAGATGTCAGTTACGATTATTCTCCTGATGAACATGAAGCCCGCCGTCTTTCCTTGACCTTTAATCAAGATACTCAGGTGATTGAAACCATAAAAATCTATCCCATTGGCACATATACAAAAAAACAGTTGAGCGAATGGTTTGCATTGGGTGAGCCATCGAAAAGTATTGTCGACAAGGATGGCAATTTTATTGAGTACTATGGGGCGAAGAGTGTATCTCTCCATTATAAAGGGCCGAGCTCTGATTCGCCGGTTGCCTTTTTCAGCCATTTCGACACCGCTATATTGGAAGCCTCTTTGGCTGAAAATACATCCATTCTCAAGCAAACGGAAAAAGACTTCGCCTATGCCTGGATCAAGAGCGCTGCAGAGCGTGGCTTTTTCTTATATCGAGAGCTTCGAAAGCTTCCGACCATAGAGCGCCTGAAAATGATTGCTGAAAAGGCTGGACGCAAAGAGATGGTTGAAACATATTCCGATCGTCTTGCAGAAATTGACCAAAACATCGAACACACTCTTAAGACGTACCTCGATACGTTCCGTGAGCTGGAGAAGATCGACCGTAAAGCGATTGATACGGGTGTTCAGAAATATAACGAATTCTTGAAAGAGCACGATGCCGCAGAACAGTTAAAGGTCCAGGAAACAGTCAAGGAACATTTGTTTGTTTATCTCAAGGAGAAGAGAGCGGACAAGGAGAAGTGGCGTCGTGATTTGGCTGGCATTTGAAGCCAAGGCTGTGGGGAAAAACAGCGCACTATCTGGTCCTGTTTGTAAATAAGAATAGGACCACCAAGGAGGATAAAGATGAAAAAAGTGCTTCTAAACCTTGCGATTGTGACATTGATTTTGTCAGGCTTAACAAGCTGTGCAACGACAAGCGACAGAACACGAACCAAGAGTGAGGGAACGGCGGCAGGTGCTGCTGCCGGGGCTTTTCTGGGAGGGATTATCGGTGCGATCAGTGGAGACAAACACGATGCTCTTGCCGGAGCGGCCATCGGGGCGGTCGTTGGAGGAGCCGCTGGATATGCTTACGGCACGCACGTTGCCAACGAAAAACAAAATTATGCAAGTCGGGAGGACTGGCTGAATGCCTGCATTGCCAGTGCTGAGAAAGTGAACCAGGAAACCAGAATATACAATGCTCAATTGGCTCAGGATATAAGTGTGTTAGAAACTGAAACGGCACGCCTGAAAGCTGGTTACCGCGAAAGAGAAATCCAAAAGTCGGCCATGCAGGAAGAAAAGAAGAAAATTGAGATGAAGCTTGCCCAGGCCGAAGAAAAACTGAAGCGCGCCAGATATGAGAAGGAGAACCAGGAAAATGTTTTGGCTGAAGCCAAAGCCAAAGGGTATCATTTGTATGCGAAGGAGTTTGAAGATAAGATTGCAGAGCTGAAAGGCTATATATTTGAACTTGAAATTCAAACAGCAGCGCTGGCGTCCCTGTCCCAGAAAATGACCGTCTGATTGCTTTCCGGACTCCGTTGAGTCCCGTAGCGGCGTTTGGCCGCCGCTCTTTGTCTATTGCTTACTACCTGGAGGTGCTCCGTGATAAAAACAACATACATCACTTCAGCTATAGTGAGCCTTTGTTTGTTGACGAGTTGTCAGACAACGGATGACCCGAGAAAAGGCGGCCTATTCTCGTACAATCCAAAAGCCTACGAAAGGAGGATTCAGGAAAATGAGCAAAGACTGAAGGATCTCGAAGATCAACAGGTTCTGGAAAAACAGACTTCCGAACAACTGGAGAAAGAATTGGCCCAAAAGCGGGCGGATGAGGATGCCTTGAACAAACAAGTTACTGCCTTGGAACAAGACATGGCCAGACTGAAAAACGAGATCCGGAATGTCAACGCCCAGACAGAAAAACAGGAACAAGAACTTTCGCGAATAGAGGTTGAGACCAAAGCCTTAGAAGAAGAATTGGAGGAAATCAAATCAAAATATGTAGAAGAAGTCGAGTCAAAGAAAAAAGAAATAAAGCGGCTTGAGAGCTCAATTGACGAATTACTTAAAGAAGCTGAAGCGTTATCTAGAATGTGAAGTCAATTTTTCTGAATCAAAGGTTAATAAAATACGCTTTTTGTTCATGGATGAACCTTGACAATGCTACTTTTGTGGCTCCATTTTATGTCCCGATACACGAAGGGGAGAAGGTGACGGGAGCAATAATGGCAGATCAATTACGTTCTCTTGATCATAGAGAGAGAAAAGCAATTTTCATTAGTAAGTGTCCTGACTCTGGCAGAGGCTTGGCGAATCGCTTAGCAAGAGGTTGATTATGTTTTACTCGACATGCCCGTGAGAAACGGGAACACGACGTAAAGGTCTCCGCACGTCAAGGCAAGGTTTAAAAATACAAGGAGGATGAGCAATGGATAAAAGTCAATACGGACGACGAGACAGGTTAGTGCAGGAAAAACGTCATGATACCTACAGAGAGGATAAAAAGTGGCCGGAACCGACAGCATGTATGGATTGCAATGCTGTGTACATTGAGGGCCGATGGACCTGGTATGAACCTCCCTTTAAGGCCAACAAAGTTCTCTGTCCCGCCTGTCAACGTATTGCCGATAACTACCCGGCCGGCTACCTGGAGCTAAGGGGATCCTTTTTCAAGAAGCATCATGAGGAGATGCTTAATCTCATCCGCAACGAAGAAAAACAGGAAAAAGGTGAGCATCCCCTGGAAAGAATCATGGACATAACCGAGGAAGATGAGCACACTATGATAACGACCACCGGCATCCATATTGCTCGCCGTATCGGCGAGGCGGTCTCCCATGCCTACCAGGGCGACCTCTCATTTACCTATGGTGACGGTGAAAAAACGATCCGAATCCTTTGGAGGCGATAGGTTTACCCATGGCCATTATTCGAAAAGTCATCTTGGATGTCCTCAAGCCCCACCAGCCAAATGCCGTGGACTTTGCCACGGCGCTGGCTGATTTGTCACCAGATTATAAGTTACGGATTACCGTGGTCGAGGTTGATGAGAAAACCGAGAGCATCATCGTGGTTCTTGAGGGAGAGAATATAGAGTTTGATCCGGTAACCGAGCTCATCAAAAAAATGGGGGCATCGGTTCACAGTATCGATGAAGTTGAAGTCTATGGCTCGAAAATGTTATAGAGTACAAGGATCCCTCGATAAATACGGTTTTTCAAAGACACCGTTTTCTCCGGAACGTCATTTTCATGGATGGAATTGTCCATGATCTCGAAGAACAGAAAGCAGCTCTTCTCCTTTCTCTATCGGGGGCGAAAAATTGCGAGACGCTATCTAGTCACCAACGGTTTTGACGGAGCCCTGACCATGCTCGGGTTGATGACCGGATTTTATGTCAGCGGGGCTACGGAGTTGGGGGTGGCAATCAATGCCTGCCTTGGTGCGGCAATAGCCCTCTTTGTCAGTGGCTTCTCCAGTGCCTATCTCAGCGAGACGGCGGAGCGCAGGAAAGAGTTACGGGAAATGGAACAGGCCCTGCTCATCGACCTGAAAGAGAGTCACTACGGTGAGGCCAGCCGCTATCTGCCGCTGTTCATTGCCTCGGTGAACGGTTTTTCTCCCCTTCTCCTCTCTCTGTTGATTCTCACTCCCTTATTTCTCGCCTATTACGGGACGGAATGGCCCTTGTCTCCCTTTCTTCTGGCTATTGCTGTCGCTCTTTTTTGTATTTTTCTGCTTGGGGTGTATTTGGGGAAAATCAGCAGGAGTTTTTGGTTATGGGCCGGACTTCGTGCTGTGCTTATCGCTATGAGTATGGTGGCGATTATCCTGTTATTTGATGTCGGAAGATAAATTTCCAAGTGGGAGAACCTCTTTTGAAGATGCCATCGCGGGAATCCCGGGGGCACAATGCAGAATAAAGATGCACGTCAAAGAATTAATACTCAATTGAGAGGAAAAACCCTGTTCAGACTGAACATTGAGTATCGTTATAACTGCAAATCAATCACTTCAATCTTTGCTTTTCCGGTCGAATAATGAAAAAACAAAACCACACGGATTATACCCTGTCGGCTCTTCAATTATTTGAAGAGTGGAAGGGCATTAAGATCGCCCACGATGATATAAAAAATCTACTTGGTCAATCTTCGGCGGACGAAGACAGCATCACTCTCGGATCTAAACTTCAGCGTCCTTTCAATTGGCATTTCTACAATAACGGCGGTCTCATCAAGGATAACCCATTAATCCCCGGCCACCGCACATCTGAGAAAAGAATTGGCAAGCTTATTGAGAAAATTGATGAGGCTCTTGCCAAATTTAAGAAACAGCCAAAGAGAAAATATGCTAAACGCTTATTGAATGTTAGTGGGCGTTTCGCGCACCATATTCAGGATATGAGCACCCCAAGCCATGTTGTGCCTGTTTACCATGGCCCAGGACTCAAAGACGAATATGAAAACTTCGGGGCAGAATATGCTGGAAAGGTTGTAACTATTTTTTCTGCTGACAAATCTAATTCTATCCTGGATAACAGGCTGGCTATCAGCGTAACAGTCAACGACATTAACGGACACAATGAAGCAATAGTGGGAACATCCGAACATATTTTGCATAATTTGCACATGTCCTCAGCAAAACAGACCTTGGCACATCTAAGAGACAACAAGTTCAACCTTCACGTGAATGGTAAAAAAACGATTTTAGGATGGCCTCAATTTTGGCGGGAAAAGACATCTCAATTTCCCAAATGCAAAGACAAAAACCACGGTGGATTTGAAAAACATCAGGGCTTTGGTACCTTCGGCACCTTATGCAACAACTTTGGTCGCCCATTTTTTGAAATCGACGGTACCTTTTACGAGATTGATCACAGAGAATATTTTCATTTATATAAACATCTCTTCAAAAAAGCTGTCTTAGATACATTGAAGGTAATCGATTATCTCCACAAGAATTCAACCATTTTCTCTGTGAATACTCCTCTCATTAAAAAAAATATGTAACTATTCAGTGTATGCTGGAAATTGCCCTAAACAC
>JAYEPA010000112.1:0-13893 GCA_034723545.1 Thermodesulfobacteriota bacterium
TTCCTCCTGAACGAGTATCCATGCAAGATTGTTGGCAGCCGGCGCGAACTGGGTGTCAATCTCGAGGATTTTCTCATATATTTTTTTGGCTTCTGCACTGTTTCCGGTCTGGTCGTACAGGGTTCCCAGTCCCATGTAAGCGGATATGGAGTCCGGCTGTTTGTCGATAAGGGCACGGTATTCAGCCATGGCCTCATCTGTTTTGCCGGTTTTTTTCAGAATTGTGGCCAGCATGATGTAGGTCCTGGTGTTTTCCGGCTCCAGTTTCTGGGCCTTGCGGTAAAAGGAAGCGGCCTCGGAGTATGATCCATTCTGGTAAAGAAGGTTTGCCAGCAGGAGTAAATGGCCTGTGGTATCAGGGGATTTTTTGACCTGTTCCTGTACCGTTTTTATTGCCTGCTCCAGATCCTTGTTGCGAACATAGATCCCTGCCAAGGCGGCAAGGGCCGGGGTAAAGTCCGGTCTCAAGGTGAGAATTCGTTGGAAGAGGCTGATGGCTTCATCCTGTTCATTCAGGACCAGATGGGCCAGGGCCAGGTTTTGCATGATTTCGATGTTGTCGGGAAGCTGCTTATCCATCTGGATGAACAGTTTTTTTGCCTTTTCCGCCTCTCTGGAAGCGATCAGACTCTGCCCTAAAATAATAGCGGCCCTGACATTGTTCGGCGTGAGGCGCAGGGCAATGATTGCCTCCTGTCTGGCCCCGTCGAAATTGGCCTTTCTGAGATGGAGGTGGGCGAGCAGGACGTGGGCCTTGGCATCCTTGGGGTTATAACGAATCGCTTCTGTTACAGCCTTTTGGGAAAGTTCCAGCTCTTCTTTATTCAAATGGGCAATCGCTTTCTGGAAGTATGCCTGGCCC
The DNA here is from genome assembly GCA_034723545.1 of Thermodesulfobacteriota bacterium. GTDB lineage: Bacteria > Desulfobacterota > Desulfobulbia > Desulfobulbales > SURF-16 > JAGHCC01. Next base: position 863 of record JAYEPA010000112.1, read on the forward strand.
CAGCGCGGCTGATCTTTGATCAGCTGGTCAAGGATTTCAAGGGCCTCTTTATTCTTTTTTTGCTGGATAAGAAGCTTGCTTCGGACAAGAAGGGCGTTGGCATTTTTATCGTTTTCCTCCAGGATTTCCGTGATTTCTTTTTCAGCCAGGTCATATTTTTTTTGGTCAAAATGGAAATCCGCGATCATTGCCCGAATGTCAAGGGGATGGTCTGATTTAGCCAGGGCATCCTGAAGTGATTTTTCGCTCTGGTCGAATTTGCCCTGCCTTTTATAGAAATCAGCCAAAATAAGATCAATGGCCGGATTTTCCGGCTCAATGGCCCCGGCAGCCATGAGATGTTTTTCCACCGCTGCCATATCCCCTTTTTTCTGATAAAAGGCGGCAAGATCAAGCTGGGGCTTTGGCGAATCCGGGAATGAGGCGATCATGCTTTGAAGATGTGCTTCTGCCTCGTCAAGTTTTACTTGTTGGAGATAAAAGGAGACGAGCATCTGATGATTTTGCATCTTGTCGGGGGCTAATTCCAGGGCCTTGAGCAGGGCCTGTTCCGCTTGATCATTTTGTTGCCCGGCGTGAAGAATTTTTGCCTTGATCAGGAAAAGACGGTCGAGATCTGGTTTCAGTTCGATAGCCCGGTCAATGGCGGAGAGCGCTTCCGTGATGTTTTTATCCACAAGTTCCAGGTTGGCAAGAAGCGCCAGTCCCTCAATATGATCGGGATGTTCGGTGAGCAGTTGTTCAATTTTTATACGGCTGTCCTTGAACTGTTTGCCAAGAAAAAGCATTTCAGCCGTTTTCAGTACCGCATCCGTGTTGGAGGGGTCAAGCGATGCCGCTCGTTGTAGTTGTTTAAAGCTGTTTTTCGCCTCTCCGGTTTTGAGGTAGGCCAGTCCCAGTTGGTAGCGGGCGTCAGCAAATTTTGGATCAATCTGAATAGCGTTGCGAAATTCAATAATGGCAGCCTTCATCTCATCCTGTTGGACGTATTCCAGTCCTTTTTGGAAATGGGCCTCTTTTTTTTCCTCGGGATTTGAACAGCCGGTAAAGAAGAGGAGAAGAGTCACCAAAAAAAGAACTGGCCATGAAAGGTTCAATCGTCGCATGATAAATTCCTGAAGAAAATGATTTTGTTTTAAAAAGATTCATGAATAAATAATAATTATTCAGCGTAGGCTTGAAATTACCCTTTACTCCAGACTGCAGCTGAATAGTTACAATAAATATTTAAAAAATTTTAGCACAGTTTGTTTGAAATTCATAATGAAAATGAGGTAATATGTGAAATGAGCAGAAATTTGTTTGCCTTTTTTTTGTAGGACACCTAACATAAAAGAGTAAAAAAAAATGTAACTATTCAGCTGCACTCCATCTTCGCCCATTTGGGGCTTCTCGAATAGCACCAGTATGCTTCAAAGCCCCAAATGAACGAATATGAAGCACATCAGAACAGTTACAGTCTGGAGTAAAGGGTACTTTCCAGTACTACGCTGAATAGTTACAAAAAAATCAGTTTATTAAGCGGGTCATTTGGGACAGACCGGCGCATGGAATTGGAGACGGAAATGAGAGTTCATAAAATAAATTTGCTATGGCGTTTTTTATGTGTGGTCTTGGTTTTTGCGGTAACTTCAGTTGGAGGGACTGTTTTTGCTTCTCAATCCTTTTTGGAACCTGGCGAAGCCTACCTTGTCGGCCTGGGAGATGTTTTGGAGATCCAGGTCTGGAATGAAGCGGATCTGTCCAGGACCGTGAATGTCAGGCTTGACGGGGTAATCTCCCTGCCCCTTGTCGGCGATGTCACTGTGGTGGGTAAACCCATACCCGAGATTACCCAAGTCCTTGAAAAACGGTATAGCGATCTCATTGAAGAACCGACGGTTACGGTTATCCTTACTGAAAGCAGGAGCAGAAAATATTATCTCATTGGCCAGGTAGCCCAGCCTGGGGAATTTCCTCTGGATTCTCCTATTTCTCTGCTCCAGGCCATTGCCCGGGGAGGAGGATTCAGCGAATGGGCGAAAAAGGATAGGGTTGGCGTTGTCAGGCGCCAGTCAGGCAAGGATAGTATTTTGAAATTTAATTACGAAACTTTTGTGAAAGGGGAAAATCTGCAACAGAATTTTCTTATTGAACCGGGAGACACGATAGTTGTGCCCTGATCTGCATTTGATTGGCAGACCATCCTGGCTGTATCTCTTCGCCTGCTTTTCAACGCAATTCATTACATTCTTAGTTTGATCAATAAACCGCAAATCACCTATGATCATCTGGGCTATCTCGAGTTTCCCGCCATGAAAGAATTCTTTCGTTGGTAACATTTCAGGATTTTATATGGATCAACAACAACGTCAGCTCATCAAAAAATATCTTGATCTTGTCCTGCGCCGCAAGAAGATTATCATCACTTTTTTTCTTATCTCCATTGTGGTTGGTCTGGGGATGTATCTGCGGACTCCGAAGATTTTTCAATGCAGCTCGCTCATCAAGTATCAACGCCAGAGCGTTAATCCGACAAAAATGTCGCCTGATGATGTTCGGTCACGAACCCGCGATGTGGTGAGTACGATCAGCCAGCAGATCACCAGCCGGACCAGTCTTGAGAAGATGATCAAGGAATTTGATTTATATTCCGGAGCACGACATGAGTTGCCCATGGAGGATGTGGTGGAGATGATGCGGGATAAGCATATTGAGATTTCCCCGGGCAAAAAAGGTGACATCTTCGAGGTCTCTTACCAAGGTGCCGATCCCAGGAAAGTCATGCGGGTCACAAATGCCCTGGCTGCCAAGTTCATTGAAGAGAATTTGCGTTACCGCGGGGAGCGGGCCTCCGCGACCTCCACCTATGTCAAGGATGAGCTGAGCATGGCCAAGGAGACCATTGACAGGAAAGAGGCGCTGATGCGGGATTATAAACTGAAGTATTATAATGAAATGCCTGATCAGCGCCAGACCAATATGAATCGTTTAAATGCCCTGCAGGAACAGTTACAGAATGCTCAGGACAGTGTTCAGGATCTTGACCGCACCAGGATATTGATTCAGGAACAGGTTTCTCTGCGTAAGGAAATGTTGGCCCAGGCGGCCCGTTATGCCGGTCTGGGGGAAACAGGAGAGCTTGCACCGCAGAGTGAAGACAGTGTGCGGGACAGACTCCAGGAACTTCTTTCCAGGTATACTGAAAAACATCCTGAAGTGCGGCGGCTACGCAAGAGACTGGAGAAACTGGAGCAGCTGCAGGATATCGCGCCTGAAGAAGGGGAACAAGCAGCTTCCGTTTCTCCGGCCAGGCATGGAGATCTGCAACTTGAGCAATTGCAGGTTCAGCTGAAGGAGATTGACTATCAAATTAAGCGATTGAAAGAGGATCGTGTAACAATACAAACACAGATTGATCAATATCTGCAATGGATTGAGAATGGAGCTGTGCGCGAGGCGGAGTGGGCGGCACTGAGCCGGGATTATCAACAGCTGCATGAACATTATCAGGCTCTGGTGGCTCGCAATCTTGAGGCTGAATCCGCCGAGTATCTGGAGAAAAGCCAGCGGGGCAGCCAGTTTAAGATTATTGATCCGGCTCATTTTCCGGAAAAACCCTTTAAACCTGATTTCAGGAAAATTATGCTCATGGCCCTGGCTCTTGGCCTTGGTGTCGGCGGTGGCCTGGCCTTTGGGCTTGAGCTGCTTGATACCTCCTTTAAGGATCCGGAAGAGCTTGAAAACGTTCTTGGTTTGCCGGTGGCCTGCGCTATTCCCCTGATCAACACCCCCAGTGAATTGAAACGGAAAAAGATTATGACGATTATCTGGACGGTGGCTTTTTTGATTTCAAGTTCGGTTGTATTGGGGCTGCTGATTTATTGCTGGCAAAAAGGGTTGATCATTTTATAAATTCAGCCATAAGCCATCATAATGTATACAAAGTATTATGGACTAGACAGAACACCCTTTGATCTGACACCGGATCCCCGGGTTGTTTATATGAGCGAGGCGCATCAGGAAGCCCTGGCGGTTTTGCGTTATGGCGTCATCGCCAGAAAGGGGTTTCTGCTGCTCACCGGCGACGTCGGTACGGGCAAGACAACCCTGCTGCAGCTCCTTGTTCAATCAATCGACAGCAAAATTCATATTTGTCTGATCGTCAATCCCGCCCTGTCTGCCAGTGATTTCTACTATTATCTTGCGGCTGCTTACGGATTGCCGGAATATGACGGCAACAAGGCCAAGTTTCTCTTGAATTTTGTCGATTTTCTCCAGGATTGCCGGAGTAAAAATGAGCGGGTGCTTTTGGTTATTGATGAGGCACATGTGGTCTCTCTTGATCTACTGGAGGAAATCAGGCTGCTGTCCAACCAGGATGATGAAGATGTCAGCGTCATGTCCATTTTTCTGGTGGGTCAGCCGGAGCTTAATGACAGGCTGAATCATGAACGGTTGCTGCCCCTGCGGCAGAGGGTGGGGATTCGTTTTCATCTCACTCCGTTTTCAAATGAGGAGACGAGAAATTATATTCTCTTCAGGTTGCGCAAGGGCGGAGCCCGCCGGCTGGATCTGTTTACCTCGGAAGCCGTTGATCTGATTTACCGGGAAAGCGGCGGCACCCCGCGCCTGATCAATACCATCTGCGATCATGCTCTGCTGAGCGGTTTCTCGGAAAGCAAGCCCCGTATTACGGCGGACATTGTTAAAGAGTGTGTTGATGAATTGCAGATTCCCGGGGAAAAAAATCTTTCTGTGTCTGACAGGACGAAACAGAAAAAAAAGGATATGCGCTGGCTGTTGGTCGTATTTTTTGTTGTGGCTGTTTTTCTTGCCGTCTGGGGATTTAATCAGCATTAGGATCGGTTGAAAAAGCTGTTTTTCGGCGCTGATTTTTTTGGTCAATTTGTTGATGGCAATGCAAAAGTGATGGTTTCGTAAATAATTTTTTACCATAGAGAATTCTTTTTGTTACAAGCAGTTTCCTCAGAGAGCTCTGTGCGCTCTGTGGTTAATTTCAACTTTCATCATAAATGGAGCCTCCCGTGGGAAAGGTTTTTAAAGCCCTGACAAAATCAATGCCTGTCAGTGATCCTGTTGTTGAACAAGACAAGGAAAACGGAATTGCTTCTGAAGCGGCCGAAGAGGTGCAACAGGAAGTTCGCCCTGGTAAGCCGCAAGAGAGTGCCGGTCAGTCGTCAACTTCCCGGGACTGGGATGAGCGTCTCGCTGTCCTCACAGGGAAGCATCCGGAGATTCTCGAGAGTTTCAGGCGTCTGCGGACAAAAATTGTTCATCCCTCTCAGGGATCACCGGCAAAGACGATTTTAATTACCAGCGCACTCCCGGAAGAAGGGAAGAGCTTTGTCTGCGCCAACCTGGGCTGTATCATTGCCCAGGGCGTTGACCAGCACGCCCTCGTTGTCGGCTGTGATTTGCGGCGGCCCGTCATGGCCAGGCTTTTTGGCCGGGACAACGACAGAGGGCTGGTGGATTATTTGCGGGATGGAACGGATATTGCGAGTCTTATTGTATCGACAGGCCTGAAAAGATTGTCATTGCTTCCGGCCGGCCCTCCTCCGGCAAATCCGGCAGAACTTCTCAGCTCGGAAAAAATGACGGCATTAATCGATGAACTGGCGGGTCGATACCCCGATCGTTTTATCCTGCTTGACACCCCGCCCGGTCAGGCTGCCTCGGAAACGGCTGTCCTGGCCCAACATGTAGACGGGGTTATTCTGGTGGTCAGATGGGGTCGTGCCGGTCGAGAAATGATTCAGCAGTTTGTTCAGACACTTGGTAAGGAAAAAATAATCGGTGTTGTTTTCAATGCTTTTGAAATGACGATTATTGATTCGAAGATGAAGCAGGAAGGGTATTATAAATACTACTCCGAACAGTATGGTTAGATTTCGTGGCTCATGGTTCACGGCTATAGCTGATAGGTTCATGCGGTTTGATTGCGATCAGTTTTCGCCTGTTTCTAAGCTCAATTTAGGAATAAACTACGTTTGAGGGTTATATGTGTGGAATAGTCGGATATGTCGGCCCCAGGAAAGTTGTGCCAATTGTCCTGGAAGGATTGAAGCGGTTGGAGTACAGGGGGTACGATTCCGCCGGTCTTGTTTATCTGAAGGATGGTAATCTTGTCAAGCATCGTTGCGAGGGTAAGCTTGCCAACCTTGAGGAAATGATGGAGGAGGTTGATAACGGCGGCAGCCGAATCGGCCTGGGGCATACACGCTGGGCCACTCATGGTCCACCCTCTGAGGCAAATGCCCATCCCCACAGTGACTGCAGCGGTGATTTGGTGGTTGTCCACAACGGCATCATCGAGAATTTTCACTCCCTGCGGGAAAGTTTGACTGCCAAAGGCCATATTTTTACCTCCCAGACCGATACCGAGGTTTTAGCTCATCTTATTGAAGAACATCTGCAGGATGATCTGGCCCGGGCGGTTGCCGAAGCGGTCAAGGAGGTGGAAGGTTCCTTTGCCCTGGGGGTGATGTGGAGTCGGCAGCCTGACCGGTTGGTTGCGGCTCGTTCTCAGAGTCCACTTGTTCTTGGAGTGAAGGAAAAGGGGGGATGTTTCATGGCGTCCGATATTCCTGCCCTGCTTCCTTATACCCGGCAGGTCATTTTTCTCGAAGACAGGGAAATGGCCGTGCTGAAGAATGATTCTCTCCAGGTTTTCAACCTTGATGACGGTCAACCGGTGGAAAAAGAGATCCAGACCATTGACTGGAATGTCGGGATGGCTGAAAAGGCGGGTTACCGCCATTTCATGTTAAAAGAGATTTTTGAGCAGCCCCAGGCCATTTTGAATACATTTCGGGGAAGAATTGATCCGGAAACAGGCATGGTGCAGCTTCCCGAGATTAAGCTGAGCTCGAAGGAGCTCCGTGGGGTGAACCGAATTTCTCTTGTGGCCTGCGGCACCTCCTGGCATGCCGCCCTGGTGGCGAAATACTGGCTGGAAAAATGGGTCGGTATCCCGGTGGAGGTGGATATCGCCTCTGAATTTCGTTATCGGCGGTTGCTCCTCGGGCCTGATGTGATCGTTATTCCCATTTCACAATCCGGTGAAACCGCCGATACCCTGGCTGGACTGCGGTTGGCCAAGGAGCTAGGCGCCAAGGTGATTTCCATCTGTAATGTGGTGGGCAGCACCATTACCAGGGAGTCCCACGGGACAATCTATACCCATGCCGGGCCGGAAATCGGTGTGGCCTCAACCAAGGCCTTCACCAGTCAGCTCACTGCCCTCTTTTTGCTGACACTTTTTCTGGGGCAGGTGCGGGAAACGATTCCTCGGGAAAAATCACGGGAGCTGGCCAGGGGACTGGTTGAGTTGCCTGCTCTTATTGAAGAAGAACTGCCCCGGTTGCAGGAGGAAATGATCCCTATTTGCAATGAGTTTGGCCGCAGTCGTGATTTTCTCTACCTGGGACGGGGGGCAAATTTTCCCATCGCCCTGGAAGGGGCACTGAAACTCAAGGAAATTTCATATATTCATGCCGAAGGGTACGCGGCGGGTGAGCTCAAGCATGGCCCCATCGCCCTGATTGACAGTGATATGCCGGTTCTTGCCCTTGTTCCCGGGGATGGGGTCTATAAAAAGGTCATCTCCAATGTTCAGGAGGTTAAAGCCCGGCATGGCCGCATCATTCTGGTGGGCAGCCGCGGTGATGACGCATTGGCTGATATTGGCGATTTTGCCATTTATCTTCCGGTCATTCATGAAGAACTCAATCCCATTCTCTATACGATTCCTCTCCAGTTGTTATCTTACCAGATTGCCAACATGAGAGGCTGTGATGTGGACCAGCCGAGGAATTTAGCGAAAAGCGTAACCGTTGAGTAGGAATGAAAACCACAGAGCGCACAGAGATCACAGAGAAAAATTTTAAAAAGGACAAAGAGAATTTTCTTACTGATAAAATTATTGGTGCAGCTATAACGGTGCATCGGGAATTAGGGCCAGGACTGCTGGAGTCTACATACGAAGCCTGTTTGGCTTTTGAGTTAGTGAATCAGGGATTGATTGTAGAGCGGCAGAAACAATTACCTGTAATTTATAAAGGGGTTAAGCTTGATTGTGGATACAGAATCGATTTGCTGATTCAGAAAAAAGTCGTTGTGGAATTGAAAGTGATTGAGAAATTTGAACAAGTGCATGTCGCTCAGGTGTTGTCGTATTTGAAATTGTCGGGATGTAAAGTGGGGCTACTGATAAATTTTAATGTTAAAATGTTAAAACATGGAATACGTCGTTTGATCATGGATTAGCCTGATGGTTTATTTTTTTCCTTTCTCTGTGATCTCCGTGTGCTCTGTGGTTTAATTTTATTTGGGAGTTTTCGATGAAAATACTCGTAACCGGTGGAGCCGGATTTATAGGTTCCAATGTAGTTGATGCCTATCTGGAAGCAGGACATGACGTTGTTGTCATGGACAACCTGTTCAGTGGCAAATGGGAAAATCTGAATCCCAAAGCAAAATTTTATCTGATGGATATCAGGTCGGCCGAGGTTGCCAAGGTATTTGAAAAGGAACAGTTTGATCTGGTCAACCACCATGCGGCCCAGATGTCGGTACCCGCCTCGGTTGAGGATCCGCTCTTTGACGCTGATGTCAATGTGAAAGGTTTTGTTAACCTCCTTGAAGCCGCCAGGGATACGGAGGTTAAAAAGATTGTTTTTATCTCGTCAGGAGGGGCGATTTACGGTGAGGCCGAGGAGTTTCCCACATCGGAAAAATCTCCGCCTCTGCCATTGTCTCCTTATGCCATTACCAAGTCGGTCTCGGAACAATACCTGGCTTTTTATCAGCATCAATATGGTCTTGATTACACTATTCTCCGCTATGCCAATGTTTACGGGCCGCGGCAGATCCCCCACGGTGAGGCCGGAGTGGTGGCCATATTCATGGATCGTCTGTTGGCGGGAAAATCGTGTACTGTTTACCATTTTTCGGATGAACCCAAGGGCATGACCCGGGATTATTGTTTTGTTGGTGACATTGTCCAGGCAAACCTGCAGGCTCTGGAAAAAGGCAGCGGCGGCGCATTTAACATCGGCACGACAAAGGAGACCCACACGGCTGATTTGTTTAACACTGTCTTTGACGTGATGAAACAACAGCGCCCTGATCTGGCGGATGAATTGCGGAACTATTTGACAGGTGAGGGGCGACCGGGTGATCTCACCAGGAGTTGTCTTCTCTGTGGGAAGGCGGAAGAGGAACTCGGGTTTAAGCCGCGTTATTCACTGACCCAGGGTTTGGAGAAGACCGCAACCTGGCGTCTTGATAAATCTTTGTAATAGTTCACCAAGGGTTATATAACTTAGTCCCTTAGGAATTATTTTCGTGTTATTTGTGACAAAAAATTCAAAAACTTTTTTGAAATAAATAACTTGCCTCTACTGTTAAGGGACTTATCCTAAAAAACCTGATGTTTTATTCCACTTTAGTGGGTTAGGGAAACTCGGAGTGTGAAAGCTCACCAGTGCCTTAGATCGGAGTCTACGCTTACCGGGCCTTCGAACGGTAAGCGGAGCAAAGCGTAGACTCCGCACTGGTGCTATTCGAGAAGGCCCAGGTAAGCGTAGACTCCGTGAGGTGCTGGTGAACTTTTACAAATCTTTTTAAAAATATTTTGGGAGGACTTACGTGAAAGCTGTAATATTAGCTGGTGGTTTCGGTACCCGTATTGCTGAAGAAACCGCTGTCAAACCGAAACCAATGGTTGAAATCGGTGGTAAGCCAATTCTGTGGCATATCATGAAAATTTATGCCGCGTATGGTATTGACGATTTTATTATTTGCTGTGGGTACAAAGGATATGTCATTAAAGAATACTTTGCCAATTACTCGCTCCATTCTTCTAATGTGACCTTTGACATGAAGAATAATAAGATAGAAATTCATCAGAATTTCTCGGAACCCTGGCGAATTACTTTAGTTGATACTGGATATAATACGTTTACCGGGGGACGAATGAAGCGTGTTCAATCCTTTATCGGCGATGATGATTTTTGTTTCACTTACGGGGATGGCGTATGTAATGTTAATATTGCGGAGCTCATTGCTTTCCATAAAAAACACAAACGACTGGCTACGGTTACGGCCGTACTTCCACCTTCAAAATATGGTATTTTATCTTTAGATGAAGCAGATACGGTGAGAAGCTTTGAAGAAAAACCGGAAGGAGATGGCGGATGGATCAATGGAGGTTTTTTCGTATTGTCTCCCAAGGTCATAGATTACATTGATGGTGATGATATTATGTGGGAGCACGCCCCTATGAAAAGGCTTGTGGAAGAGGGGCAGCTTTTGGCTTTTCAGCATAGAGATTTCTGGTATCCCATGGATACGCTCCGTGACAACCAGCGGCTTGAGAAAATGTGGAGTGGTGGAAATGCTCCCTGGAAGGTATGGAAATGAATGCACGGTTCTGGAAGGGAAAAAAAGTTTTGATTACAGGACATACCGGCTTCAAGGGGAGCTGGTTGTCTCTATGGCTACAGAATAAAGGGGCAAACGTTGTGGGCTATGCATTGTCTCCACCAACGACTCCAAATTTTTTTGAAGTGGGAAATATTGCCTCCGGCTTGGAATCAATTCTCGGTGATATCCGTGATTTTGAAAAAATGAAATCTGTTGTTGATAATCATCAGCCTGAAATTGTTATTCACATGGCAGCGCAGCCATTAGTCCGTTATTCCTATAACAATCCCATTGAAACGTATGAAACCAACGTGATGGGTACGGTCAATGTTTTAGAAGCGGTACGGCAGACAGACTGTGTAAAAGTTGTCCTTATTATTACGAGTGACAAATGTTATGAGAATAAGGAGTGGTTGTGGGGATATCGGGAGAATGACCCCATGGGGGGGCATGATCCCTATTCCAACAGTAAAGGTTGTGCTGAACTGGTTACATCGGCATATAGGAAGTCTTATTTCTCCGAGTCAGGAAATTCAGATCATGGAGTTGCAGTAGCCACTGCCAGAGCCGGGAATGTGATCGGTGGAGGTGATTGGGGTCTGGACAGGCTCGTCCCTGATATTATGCAGGCAGTCATGGAAGATCGCTCTGTGGAGATTCGCTATCCGCATGCTGTTCGACCGTGGCAGCATGTCCTGGAACCGCTGGATGGCTATATGTGTTTGATTGAGAGGTTGTGGAAAAATGGTTCTCAATATGGTGGCGGCTGGAATTTTGGTCCAAGCGATGAAGATTGCAAGCCTGTTTCCTGGATTTTGTCAACCTTAGATAGCCTGTGGAAGGGCGGAGTAAGTTGGAACGCTGATGAAGCTGATAATCCGCATGAGGCAAACTATCTGAAGCTGGACTGCAGTAAATCTCGAACATTGCTTGGTTGGGCTCCAAAACTTGATCTCATGGAAACTATTGAACTGGTTGTTGAGTGGTATGAAGGATATGTGGGTAAACAAAATATGCGGGTTCTGGCTGGACGTCAGATTTCTCGATATGAGAGCATGGAATAGTTACTTTGAAACAAGACTTGGTTGTTGAGTTTTTTTGAGCGAGTCCTCAGGTTTAACCCATAAAATAGTGGTAGGTGGAATTTGTGTCATGATTTTTAGTGAAATTTTTCTTAAAGGCGCGTTCGTAATAGACCTGGAGCCTGTTGTCGATGAGAGGGGGTTGTTTGCTCGAAGTTGGTGCAAGAGAGAGTTTCAGCAAAACAGTCTGCCGGATGAATTTGTACAATGTAATATTTCCTTTAATCAAAAAAAAGGCACATTGAGAGGGATGCATTTTCAGCAGGCCCCATACGCGGAGGAAAAATTAGTTCGATGTACAAAAGGGATCATTTATGATGTTATCATTGATTTGAGACCTGAATCTGAGACTTTCCTTAAGTGGTATGCAGTTGAATTGAGTGAAAAGAACAGGAAATCGCTGTTTATTCCTGCTGGGTTTGCCCATGGGTTCCAAACATTAGTTGATAATTCAGAAGTTTTTTATCAAATGTCTGAATTCTACCATCCTGAATCTGGTCGAGGCGTAAGGTGGAATGATCCTGCTTTTGGCATTGATTGGCCAGAAGATACTCAAAATGTTTCTAAAAAAGACCAGGAATATCCCGATTTTCAGGATCAACTATAATATTTGATACTTGCTGGATGTTAACATTTCGTTACTAAGTGAATTATATATGACATTTTTATCATCAAAAAATAGCAAGAAGCCGCAAAGTCCCCAAGTCGTTACAATTAAGGCAAGATCTGGTTGGCAAGCCATTAATTTAAAAGAATTAGTAGCTTATCGTGACCTTTTTGGATTTCTTGTCTGGCGGGACATAAAAGTTTTATATGCCCAAACGATACTGGGTTTTTTGTGGGCTCTTCTGCAACCACTTGTTCAAATAATAATTTTTACTTTTATTTTTGGAAAAGTTGCCAAATTGCCAACAGAGGGAATGCCCTATGTCGTATTTTCCACTGTAGCAGTCATTCCATGGACATATATATCTCAGGCAATGAGTGCATCAAGCCAAAGCCTGGTTTCAGGGCAGAATATGCTTGGCAAAGTGTATTTCCCTCGGCTGATATTTCCCATAACTCCTGTACTGGCAAAATTGGTTGATTTTAGCCTGTCACTGTTGATTGTGTTGGGGGTTCTTGTTTATTACCGGATCGCACCAACTTGGAATTTGATCCTCCTGCCGGTGTTTATTATGCTAATGGTGTCGGTTGCTACTGGGGTTGGCCTGTGGTTTTCAGCTATGGCCATCAGGTTTCGGGATGTTAAGCTTGCTATGCCTTTCGCTATAAGAATGCTGATGTATACAGCTCCAATAGTTTACTCAGCATCTTCTATACCCGGTACATATCGTACTCTTTACTCTTTTAATCCCATCGTAAGTGTCATTGAAGGTTTTCGTGCCTGTTTACTGGGGACTCCCTTTGCCTGGCAGTATATACTGCCGGGCATGATCACTGCTCTAGTTATACTGGTAAGCGGAGCATTTTATTTTCAACGGATGGAGAGAGTATTTGTGGACGTTATTTAATATT
>JAYEPA010000113.1:0-3602 GCA_034723545.1 Thermodesulfobacteriota bacterium
CACGTTTTCAGACCTATTTGAAAGACAAAGGGCTTCTCTCTGAGGAGGATATAATACAGCTTGAGACTGAAATTGCCGAGGACGTGCAGGGTGTTGTGGACAGGGCTGAAAAACGTATGCAGGAGGAAGTTGACCCCTTGAGCATATTTGACCATACCTTTGCTGAACTCCCACCAAGCTTGATCCGGCAGAGGCAGGAAATGGAACACGAGTTATCCTTGATGCAAGAGGAGGCGAGCCATGACTAAAATGACAATGGTAGAGGCCTTAAATCTGGCAATGCGTCAGGAGATGGAAAAGGATGACAGGGTTGTGGTCCTGGGTGAGGATGTGGGGGTTGATGGCGGAGTGTTTCGTGTTACAGACGAACTCATTCGTACTTTTGGTGAGCAGCGTGTTGTTGACACGCCGCTTGCAGAATCCGGAATTATTGGAACTGCTATTGGTATGGCTGTGTATGGCCTGCGTCCAGTCTGCGAAATTCAATTTTCCGGTTTTTCCTATTACATTTTCCACCAGCTTGAGGCCCATGCGACTCGCCTTCGCCATCGTTCCCAAGGGAGGTTTCAGGTTCCTTTGGTTGTTCGCGCTCCATATGGTGGAGGAGTTCGCGCCCTGGAGCACCACTCCGAAAGTCGAGAAGCGTATTACGCCCATACTCCCGGTGTGAAGATGGTTATTCCGTCGGGGCCCAGAAATGCAAGAGCCCTGTTGGTAAGCGCTATCCGTGATCCTGATCCGGTGGTGTTTTTTGAACCTAAGGCCCTCTATCGAGCCTTCCGCGAGGAAGTTCCTGATGAGGAAGAGACTCTGCCATTAGGTCAGCCCCGGATCGCCAGAGAAGGAGAGGATGTCACCATAATTGCCTATGGCGCCATGATGGCTCCTGCCATGGACGCGGCGGAAGAACTGCAGGAAAAGCATGGTGTTGCTGCAGAGGTTATTGATCTTCTGACCATATCACCATTGGATGATGACATGATTGCCGATTCCGTCAAGAAAACAGGGCGGGCAGTGGTGGTGCATGAAGCGCCCAGGAGTTTTGGTCCGGGAGCGGAAATCATTACCCGCATCATTGAAAAATCCTTTTATTATCTCGAAGCTCCTGTCAAACGCATCACCGGTTATGATATCGTCTACCCGCTTTCTGCAAGAGAAAAGTACTACATGCCTGATGCCGGGAAAATTATACGGGCAGTACAGGAAATAGTAAAGGCATAGAGGAGGAGAAACTATGCTGCAGAATTTTACGTTGCCGGATCTTGGCGAAGGCATACATGAGGGAGAGATTCTTGAGGTCGCTGTTTCTCCCGGCGATGAGGTCAAAGAAGGAGATGTGATCCTGGTCGTTGAAACCGATAAGGCTGCCGTGGAAATTCCTTCACCATATACAGGTATTGTGGTGGAAGTACGCGTTAAAACCCATGATGTCGTCAAGGTGGGCAGTGTCATGGTCGTCTTCCAGATTAAAGAAAAAGAGGACGCTTCACAGCAGCATGAGGAAGGAGCCACTCCTTTACAACCGAAAAAAACAGCCCCTGACACAGTAACTTCACCAGTGAAAAAAGGGGTGGTGCCGGCTTCTCCCGCAACAAGAAAACTGGCCCGGGAGTTGGCTGTTGACCTCAGGGAGATACCCGGAAGTGGACCGGCAGGACTGGTAACAGCAGATGATGTTCGTAGTTTTGCCCAGGGCAAGAGTGCTGAAAGCACAGTGCCGGAAAGTGCAGATGTGAACAAAGAAAGGAAAATAGCACCTCCTGCTGAAGCTTTGCAGCTTCCTGATTTCAGTCGCTGGGGAGATGTAGAGACCATCCCGCTGCAGGCCACCAGGAAGGCTATTGCCAGAAAAATGATTTTGTCCTGGAGCCGGATTCCCCATGTGTCGCTCCAGGAGCTGGCAGATATCACCGAGCTTGAAAAAATAAGGCAAAAAAACAAGGTTGAGGTTGAAGGGCATGGCGGCAAGCTTACTCTGACGATTTTTGCTTTAAAGGCCGCCTTTGCCGCCCTCGAGGCTTTCCCTCATTTTAATGCCAGCCTGGATGCAGCCCAGGAAAATATTCTCCTGAAAAAATATTATAACCTTGGTCTTGCCACCGATACGAAACGTGGATTGCTGGTGCCTGTCATTCGTGATGTGGGCAGGAAAAGCATGCTGGAGCTGGCAATTGAGCTCCCTCAGATCACTGAGAGGGCGAGGCAGGGAAAGCTTGCCCTTGATGAAAGTACAGGAGGCACCTTTACCATTACTAATATTGGCGGTATTGGCGGAACAGGATTTGTCCCCATTATCAATTTTCCGGAAGTTGCCATTTTAGGGCTTGGGAAGGCACGGTGGCAACCTGTTGTGTGTGAAAATGACAGAGGGGAGCAGGATATTGTTCCCCGCCTGATGCTTCCAATTGTTCTTTCTTTTGATCACCGGGTGCTCGATGGTGCGGAAGGAGCCCATTTTGTCAATCATATCAAAGAAACATTGGAAAATCCGGCAAGAATTCTGTTCTTCGAACAGTGAGGGGCTGTACAATGGTCGTTGGAGAGATAACGCAGAAAACCGATTTATTGGTCATCGGTGCAGGTCCCGGAGGCTATGCCGCTGCGTTTAAGGCAGCAGACCTGGGCCTGGATGTCATTCTTGTTGATAACAGGGAGAGTCCAGGCGGAGTCTGTCTCTTTGAAGGCTGCATCCCCTCCAAGGTTTTTCTCTATCTTTCTGAACTGATTCATGATGCACGTCGAGCTGGAAAAATGGGCGTCCATTTCAATGAGCCGCGTCTTGATGTGAAGGAGATCCGCCAGTGGAAGAAAAGCGTGATTGACAAACTCTCCCATGGCCTTACCGGACTTACCGAAAAAAGGAATATCCAGTGGCTCCAGGCACAAGCGGTTTTTGAGTCTTCAAACACGGTGCGTCTCATCGGTTCCGATGTAGCCCACATTAAATTTCGTCATGCCATTATTGCTACGGGCTCAACTCCTCAGGTGCTACCAACTGCAGTCACAGATGGAAAGAGAATCATGAACTCCACCGGGGCCTTGGATTTTCAGACTGTCCCGGAAACGCTTCTGGTTATAGGGGGAGGCTATATTGCCCTGGAACTGGGACAGGTTTATGCTGCTTTGGGCAGCAAGGTGTCCATGGCTGTACGCAGTAAATTTTTACGCGAGGTGGATAGTGAACTTGTCACCCCCCTTGCCCGAAAAATGTCGGAACTCTGTGAGGATATTTATCTGCAGACAGTGGTTGATTCCGTCAAGGAGAACGAGGATGGAGTTGATGTCGTACTGAAGGGAGAAGACGGCAAAACAGTTGAGAAGACATTTGATCGCCTCCTGGTTGCTGTGGGCCGTGTCCCGGTAACACAAGAGCTGGATCTTGAAAAAACAGAAGTGGAGGTCGACGAAAAAGGTTTCATTGCAGTCAACGACAAACAGCAGACAGCCGATCCGTATATCCTGGCCGTGGGTGATGTGGTGAAGGGACCCATGCTTGCCCACCGGGCTATGCGTCAGGGAAAAGTGGCGGCAGAGGTTCTTGCCGGCATGGCATCGGCCTATGATGTCCGGGCCATTCCGGCAGTAGTCTATACCGATCCCCA
>JAYEPA010000114.1:0-13715 GCA_034723545.1 Thermodesulfobacteriota bacterium
CTTATTTTGGACTGCTTGAAATGAAATTTTGAAAGGTGGGTCAATTTAATGAGCAATTTATGGACAGGTGAAATGGTGGGTCAAAAAAACTGAGCAGGGGTGGGTCAATTCTTGTTAGCGCTGAGGGTTATTTCAGTTTTACTATTTATTAGTTGTTCAAGTGCCGCATATTGATGTGTGCATGGTGTACCAAAAAGATAGTGGGTTAAGTTTTGTGTGCCATCTCTAAAACTTTTAGCTATACCAAGGTCAATAATTACAGGAAGCAAATTTTTTCGAAGTAAAATATTATCTGGCTTTAGATCCCGATGAACAATTTTTTTCTGCCATAACAGTGAAAGTGCCTGGAATAAATGAATTAAAAGTTTTACAAGATTTTTTTCTTCTCTAATAGTCTCAATTGCATCTTTCCAGTGAACATGTTCGATAAATTCCTCGATAGTAATTAGAAAAGGATAAATTTTTTCATTTTTAAGTTCTTCTATCCTCTTCTTTTCATGCTCCACGCGAGGGTCAAAACTATCGAATAAATTCGATATAATGTCCCTTGAAATGAACGACTGGAAGTAAAATTTGGGGAAATATTTTGAATCTAATCCAGAAAGTATTCTTATTTCTCTTTGTATCCTGGCGACGTTAACAGGAATAGTATCACAAATTTTTGCTATACAAGTATCTCCTGTCGAAATATTTTCTGCCAAAAAAACTTCTCTTTGTCCAGATGGCGGCAAATCCAGTTTCTCTGAAATTCGGTGCTCGGCTTCAATAAAATTGAGAATTTCATTTAGTGTATTAATTTCCAATATTATTACTTCCCTTTCAAAATTAAATTATTTTTGAATTCACTTTTGGTTAGCGCTTCAAAAAAAAGCGGGCCACTTTGATTTATTTAGTCCAGCGATCTTTGCCGAACGTTTGAAATCAGTGGAAAACAGGGGTTACGATGAACTTGTTTGAAATAACAGATTTTGGAATTAACAATGATATTTCGATAAGCCCAACCCCTGATTTTCCACTGTATTGATTTGTTATTTTATTCCCTATCAACAGGGTATTCTAATTCCAGATCTTCAAGCTCTTCTCTGTAATCCTCGTTTCTTTCATCGACAATACGCATAAGGTCGTCTACAGCATCAAGATTTACATAAAACAATTTTTTCCTTTCTTTCCTTTGAGTTCTGATAAAGAGAATATCAATTGAGTTGATAGCTTTGCAAACTCTACGAGACCCGCCAACACGCGAGGATGCTGATCTTTCGGATATTTTAAATTCTGACAATTGGGAAGAGTCCAGGTAATACCCAAAAGCATCATGTTGGTTGAGAGCTTTTGAGTGAACTATAATAAGATGACTGAAGTAAAATGTTTGCCACGATATTTTTTCAAACCACTCGTTAAGTATTTCGGCGCTGTAATTATTTGGAACGTCGCTATCAGTTGTAATGGACTCTTCTGTCACGCCAAAACGGGAAAGGGTATCCAATAATTTAATAGGATCAATACCTAGGCTTTTGGATAATTTGGTTACTTCTTCACTAGAGATAGAAATTGAAATTTTCATAGTAGTACTCCTCGTTTAAGGTAAAGGTTTTGGCTAGCCATTTACCACTACTATAAATACACACTCTATAGAAATCAATAGAGTGTGTATTCTTTTTGTATAGAGATAGTTTGTTTTTATCTCTTTGCTACGTTTCTTTCGGTTAATTATCTTTTTCTAGGCCGGTCCCAACTTTTTAAATACTAATGTCGCGCGAGCAGAGATCAATAATAATTCCAATTTCTATATTTAGAATATTTGACTATTACAAATACAAATTGAAAATGCAATAGTTTGTTAGAAATCGTCGTTTTGATCGAGATATTGGTCACTTTTTTGAACGGCACGGCGATATTTTTCTTTCACCATTATCACTATTATGCATAATGCGATATGTGGTATATCATGCTTTCTGTAAATATGTCTGCTTTGTTTGCAACATATTGAAATTATAGGATTTAAAATAAGTGATGAAAAAGAACGAGATTGAACGAAGGTTGAGCTCCTATGGAGATTTTCTTTTAAAACGGTCAATGGTTTCACCCGGCAAGGAACAATATTTTTACTATGGGTTCGTCGTTTTTTTTATGCTGAAAGTTTTTTCAAAGGTCGAACCTGGGAGGAAAAGCTGCCCCAATATCTTGATAGACTTGCTGGTGAGCCACAAATAGCATCCTGGCAGGTGGACCAGGCTGACCAAGCCGTAAGACTCTATTTTCAGAATTTTTATGCTGCTGAAAAGATACACGCGAAAGGAACATCTGGTTCAACCATTAAAGATCCTGGCTGGTTTGACAGCCGGAAAGCTCTGGACGATCTAAAAGAATGGATGCGTATCAAACATTATGCTTACAAGACAGAGCAATCTTATCTGAATTGGTGCAAGCGTTTTTTTCATTACTCCGGCGAATGTAAAGGAGTCAATCAGGCCGGTTATGTTGTTGTCTCACCTGAACTTATAAAAGATTTTCTGGCACAGCTTGCAACCCGACGGAAGGTGGCCAAATCAACACAGAATCAAGCATTCAGTGCGCTGCTTTTTCTATGCCGTCATGTCCTGCATGTTGAACTTAACGGGATGGAAAAGAATCTCCGCTCTAGAATTGGAAAAAAACTTCCGGTTGTCCTCTCTCCCGCAGAGGTAAAAAAACTATTTTCCCATATGTCAGGAACAAGTTATCTTATCCTCAGGTTTATTTACAGTTCCGGGCTTCGTCTCAGCGAATGTGCGAGGTTGAGGGTTAAAGATTTGGATTTTGATCAGGATCTTGTTTTTGTCCGATCGGTCAACTATTCTTGCCGGACAGATTCAACCTGAACTGAAATCTCATTTGGAGAATGTCAAAAGACTTCATGAAGAAGACTTGGAGGATGGCTTTGGCGAAGTTTATATGCCCGGGGCTTTGGGACGAAAATATCCTGCTGCCTGTAGAGAGTGGGGGTGGCAGTATGTCTTTCCCAGTGCAAGGCTTTCTGTTGATCCACGAAGTAAAAAGACCAGACGTCATCATATAAGTGATGGCGCTATTCAAAAATCGATGCAAAAGGCGGTCAGGACTGCAGATCTTGTCAAGCCAGCGTCTGTTCATACCCTGCGGCACAGCTTTGCCACCCATCTTTTGCTCAATGGAGTGGATCTCAGGCAGATTCAAGAGTATCTCGGGCATAAAAGCGTGGAAACCACAATGATTTACACCCATGTTGTGAAAAATATGCGTAATCCTGCCATCAGCCCTCTTGATATGCTTGATCAGATGACGACAAGGTGATAATAAAGTCATGGTCGATGCCGGGATGACGATATAATTCTTTTGTTACTTTTATAACAAATATCGGTATCTTCACCCCGGTTGGTTCGAAGTCTACGCTTATCTGCTGAATAGTTACGCAAAAACATTTATTATTTGAGGGTGCTAAGCGCCTAAAAAAATATTGGAGGTCGTTCTTGAAGAAACTTTTGCTTATTTTGGGTTTACTTTTTTTTGTTTTCACCGCAGAATCAACAGTTTTCGGTAAAACTTTTGTCACCATCGGCACAGGAGGTGTCACGGGCGTCTATTATCCCACTGGTGGCGCTATCAGCCGTATGGTCAATAAAAAATCAGACTATGGCATCAAGGCGACGGTGGAGTCAACAGGCGGTTCGGTCTATAATATTAATGCTGTTTTAACCGGTGAATTGGAGTTTGGTATCGCCCAATCCGACAGACAGTATCAAGCCTATAACGGCCTTGCAGAGTGGTCACAACGCGGACCTCAAAAAGACCTGCGAGCTGTTTTTTCGATTTATCCTGAATCAATTACTCTCATCGTTTCAGAAGAAAGTGGGGTGAAATCAGTTGCCGAGATTAAGGGAAAAAGGCTGAATGTCGGCAATCCCGGCTCCGGACAACTTCAGAATTCAAAAGATGTTCTCGCAGCCTATGGAATGTGTCTTGCCAGTATCCATGCGGAACAGGTTAAAGCAGTGGAAGCTCCCGGGCTCCTGCAGGACGAAAAAATTGATGCTTTTTTCTATACTGTCGGCCACCCGAACGGCAACATTAAAGAGGCGACGTCAGGCCGGATAAAAGTAAGAATTGTGCCGATCAATGGCCCCGGGATAGACGATTTGCTCAAAAAGTATCCTTATTACGCCAAGGCTGTTATTCCTGCAAAATTTTATCCGAATGCGGTCAATGAGGATGACATCGAATCTGTCGGTGTGAAAGCAACATTTGTTACCTCGAAAAATCTTGATGACACAATCGTTTATGCCATCACCAGGGAAGTATTTGACAACTTCGAAGCCTTTAAAAAATTGCACCCGGCCTATGCGGCGCTGACAAAGGAGAACATGCTGCAGGGGCTTTCTGTTCCTATTCACCAAGGTGCCTTGAAATATTATAAAGAGGCAGGCCTGGTACAATATATTAATCCTGAGCTGGTTCAGTAGATTGCGATAAAGGGGGAGGCCGGCGGTATACCATCACTTCTTGAGAAGTTACGATTTCGGCTAACAACATGCCGGAATAACGAGGCATAAATTGCCCAAATTTTAGCGGCTAATGATCTAAACGTTGACGAGGTCTGCTGTATGAGTTCTGTCATTGATAAACAATATGCAGAGGAACTGCTCCGTGCAGAAACCGGAGATATCCGCTGTCTGCGCAAGCACGAAAATCTCCTTGTTGCTATTGTGGCAATTTCATGGGCATTGTTCCAGTTGGCCCTGGCAGGTTTTCTTGTTCTTGGCAGCACCCAGACAAGAGCAATCCATCTTTGTTTTGCTCTTACACTGTTGTTTCTGCTTGATCCCTGCCTGAAACACCCCAAAAAAAATCTTAAATTTCTATCTGTAACCGACCGTATTCCGATAATGGATTATTGTTTCGCCATTGTCGCGGCTATGGGTGCTCTGTATATCGTTTTCGATTATGAGGGGTTGGCCATGCGGGCTGGAATGCCACTGACTCGCGATCTGGTCATTGGCGTGGTTCTTGTTCTTCTCCTGTTGGAGGCGACTCGCCGTGTAATCGGGCCGGCTTTGCCGATTATTGCCATAGTCTTTACATGCTACGCCTTTCTTGGCCCCCACATGCCGGATTTATTGGCATTTAAGGGGGTATCGTTGCGCAAATATCTGAGCAATATCACCCTTTCCACTGAGGGAATTTACGGAATCCCACTGGGAGTGTCTGCATCGATTGTCTATTTGTTCGTCCTTTTAGGGGCTTTACTGGAAAAGGCGGGCGCTGGTCATTTTTTTACCGATGTGGCTCTGGCTTTTTTAGGCAAATATAAGGGCGGACCTGCCAAGGCAGCTGTGGTTGCCAGCGGTGCTACCGGGCTGGTTTCCGGCTCAAGCATAGCAAATATTGTTACCACCGGGCCGTTTACTATTCCTCTGATGAAAAAAATCGGCTATCCGGCGAAAAAATCGGCAGCCATTGAAGTTGCCTCCAGTACCGACGGACAACTTATGCCGCCAATCATGGGTGCGGCGGCTTTCATTATCGCAGAATATGTAAATGTCCCGTATCTAGAGGTTGTCAAGGCTGCGGCAATACCTGCCTTTGTCTCCTATTTCGGTCTGTTTTGCATTACCCATCTTGAGGCCGACAAATTAGGGATAAGAGGACTTTCTAAAAAAGATATTCCTCAGCTGATGAAGACCCTTAAAAACGGTCTGCACTACCTCATTCCCCTGGGGACGTTGTTGTACGAATTGGTTATCCTGCGCCATTCTCCGGAATTAGCAGCCTTCAGGGCAATCATGGTTTTGTTTGTTATCATTTTTTATCAGGAAATCAGGTTGTCGTCCCTGCAAAAAACAGGGTTGCTGCATGGTTGCAGGAAAGGGCTTGGCATTATAACCCATGGGTTGATCCAAGGCTCAAAGAACATGATGTCCGTTGCCCTGGCCTGTGCGGCCGCAGGGATTATTGTCGGGGTGGTCAATATGGGAATTGGCGGCATGATCACCATGATTGTCGAGAATCTGGCAATGGGAAATATCTTCCTTTTGCTTAGCATTACCGCCCTGGCAAGTCTGCTTCTTGGTATGGGGCTGCCGACAACTGCGACATATATTGTCATGGCCTCATTGACGGCACCGATTATTGTCGAAGTTGGCGGTCTCTATGGCTTTGCCATACCGATTATGTCTGCCCATCTGTTCTGTTTTTATTTTGGTATTCTTGCCGATGACACTCCACCGGTAGGGCTTGCAGCTTATGCAGCATCTGCCATTGCCGAATCAGAACCTATTGCCACCGGTATCCAGGGTTTTTTGTACGATATAAGGACGTCGGTAATAGCATTTATGTTTGTCTTCAACCCTGAGCTGATCTTGCATAACATTCACAGCTGGCCCCATGCTCTGCTCATATTTGCCATGGCCCTGATAGGCATGTCCGCCTTTGAGTGTGCGGCTCAAGGATGGTGTTTAACCAAAAACAAGCTCTATGAAATACCTTTCTTTTTGGCAGCGGCCTTTATTCTTTTTCATCCAGGAGCCGTTGCTTCACTCCTGAACTTCAGCCTTGATGTAAAGTATGCGTTTTTTCCACTGGGTATCCTTTTGTATGGGATAGTCATATTCCTGCAAAGAAAGAGAGTGACGGATTAAGTGTAAAGTAAGCGCCCCTCCCATGAACCTAACAACAGAACAACAAGATATCATCACCCACTCAGGCGGCCATGCCAAGGTCAGCGCTGTGGCTGGTTCCGGCAAAACAACCACCATGGTGTCCCGGGTGAAATACCTCCTCGCACAGGGCGTCGCGGCCAATCATCTGCTGATCCTGATGTTTAATAAATCCGCCCGTGATTCCTTTGCCGCCAAGATGAATGGTATCCTGGCCCCGACCGGCCTGCCGTTTCCCGAAGTACGCACCTTTCATTCACTGGGCTTGCGTCTTATTAACAGCTTTACCAGGCGAGGGGCTCTGCCGGCCTACACCCTGAAAACAGAAGAATTTCTCATCGAAAAGCTTGCTAAAGAAAGCATTCGGCATATTCCGGGCCAGCATGGCGGCGGTGAGGAATGGCTTGCCAAAGAGAATTTGGAGAGTTTTCTCACCTTTATTGACCTGGTCAAATCGGAGACCATGCCTGCGGCAGAACTCTATGACAGTCTCAACCTTGATCATTGTTTTGAGTATTTTATTGAGGCATTCAATCTTTTTGAAAAGAGCAGGAAAGCTCAAAAAATTCGCTTCTATGCCGACCTGATTTATGAGCCGGTCACAGCGATGCTTAACGATAAGCAACTGGCAAATTGGGTTGCCGACCATGTGGATCATATTATTGTTGATGAGTACCAGGATATCAATGAAGTCCAGCAGCAACTGCTCAAATTCATTGCCGGAAAACGGGCAAAAGTGATGGTTGTAGGCGATGAGGATCAATGTATTTATGAATGGAGGGGGGCCAAACCCGAGTATATCACGTATCGATTCCAGCATGATTTTTCAAAGGCGAAAACCTACACCCTTTCATACACATTCCGCTACGGACACCGGCTTTCCCTTGCGGCAAACCACCTTATTGCCAATAACAAAATGCGGGACAGGAAGCTCTGTCTCTCTTTTCCCACGACCTTTGACAGTTTACTGAGTTGCTGTGAAGAAAAAGAACCACACCCGATCCTTTCCATCCTCAAAGAATGGACAGATCTGGGGAATAAGCTTACAAATGGCGCGGTGTTGGTCAGGATGTTTGCCATGAGTGTGCCGGTGGAACTTGCCCTGCTGGAGGCGGGTATTCCCTACCGCCTTCTGGGCCACGAAAACGTTTTTGAATGCCGGGAGATTAAAGCCTTGATCGGTCACCTGAAACTCTGTCACGGCAGCCTGGGAGACGAGGGGATGGAAACAACCATTGACACCATTGAGGCAATGCTGACGAACCCGCACCTTGGTCTCAAGCGGGACAAAATAGCTTTTCTTGCCCGGGAAATCGCCAGGATGCCGGAACAGGCCCCCCAGCGCATCCTCGCGCAAGTTCGCAGCTCACTGCCGCAATTTATTCAAACACAACTTGAAGATGCCGCTGAATTGTGGCATGAAATACAACAACTGCCTCCTTCTTCCAAGGCCCTGACCATCATGGATACTGTGGTTAGAAAAAGTAAGCTTTTCAGCTTTTATCGCAAAATATCAACCCGGAGCGCCATTGCCGAAAACAGGATTAAAACCTGCCAGTCCTTTATTCGTTTTGCCGGGCGACTTGATCTGTCCGTGGGTTCTTTTCTTGAGAAAATTAATCATCTGCGTCGGACAGATACCGCCCCGGAAGGGGACCATTTGCTGATTACCTCGATCCACCGGGCCAAGGGACTGGAATGGCCGTTAGTTGTTATTCCCGGTCTGGAGGAGGGTGCTTTTCCCTTACTGTCTGACGACAGCCAAACCGCCTTTGAGAGTCTGGAAGATGAACGGCGACTTTTTTATGTGGCCATGACCAGGGCTATCCGGAAAGTGGTGTTCATCCATCCACCGGACAAGAGATTAAACAAACACAAGAAGGCCGGTTCCGCCCGTTTTCCCTATACCTTTATTGACAAGGCTCCTCTGCCGGCCAGCCGTTTTCTTTATGAGACGAATCTGGAGCTCAGTGATAAACTGGGTTTGGCTATCCAGCAGGGTAAGACATCAGTAACACAAACGATAAAAGCCAAAGATATTCATATGGCCAGTCGTTATCTCAAAGCCATCGACTCACCGCTTAAACCATTTGAAAAGCCGAAGAAGAAAAAGAAGCAACAGCGGAAAGATGTGGGTTTTCTCAGAATTGGGGAACTTGCCGAAGGGGTGATGATCCGCCACCACATCTTTGGCACCGGTGTGGTGACAACAATTTTAGACCGCAAGGCAGGCAAGGTTAAGGTGCTGTTTGACGGGCGCGGTGAAAAGGTGTTGATGTCCGAGATTGCCAAATTGACGCCAATGTAACTGGGTAAAGTTCTGATTTGAAACGCAGATGATCCTAAGATAACTTTTTGATACTCTATTGAATAGTTTGTGGGTACTCAAAATAAGGAGCAACCACCAAAAATGGGGCAACCACAAGGGACTACCCCTACGGTTGGCGACGTAATAGGAGTATTTAAATCATTGTCCACCAACGATTACATTCGGAACGTGAAACAAAACAACTGGCGAACATTTGATAAAAAATTATGGCAACGCAATTATTACGAACACATCCTCCGTGATGAAAAATCCTATGATCAAATATCGAAATACATACAAGGCAATCCCTTGCAATGGCAGGACGATAAATACTATGTCCAGTATCGTTGAGTCTGTTTCAAACTCTTTATTTCTGAGTTGATCCTGAGAATAACCTGTAATCTGATATCATTTCTTATATGAAATACCGACTGATACATATTCATGTTTTGTTTTTTGTTTTTTCAGTAATCCCCGCTGAATCACGGGAATCGAATTTCATTAAAGTCCAGTATGAAATGCGGGATTTTGAAAATTCAAAACAGAAAATTGACGGAATCAATAAAACGGTGGATCTTGAGCTTAATCTCGGCGTGCATATGTTTAAAGCGGCTTACGAGCGAACTGATACGAACACCAAAGCGCACATTCCCAAAGATCTTGAGGTGGAAAAGGTTTTTGCCCGTTACGGCTATCGTTTCGATCAACAGTGGAAAGTTTACGGCGGCTACATTGCCATTGACGACAACCTTGTGTCAACCGACGGCGGCAAGATCTACAGCCTCGGCATGCAATACGTCCCGACGAAACGGCTCACTTTTGATCTGACCGGCTATTACGGTGATTATGATATCATGAAAACCTGCCAGGTTGATGCAAGGATGGTCTATCGTCACGCTTTCGGCAGGATTAAAAGCCGGAGCGCCATCATTGCCAAACAGATCAACATTAATGAGTGTGAGCCCGGCGCGATCTGTTCCAATGCTAAAAACAGTTATTTCACTCCGGGATTAATGCAGTCACTGTCGTATGAGGGATACTATGCACAGGTCGGCGCCTTCTTCGGCAAGAGGGTTTTCGCCGTGATGCATGACGGTTTCAGGGTGCAGCACCATGCCATGGAGTTCAACAAAACGATGATGGCCGCTGTCGGCAAGAAGTTCGGTCCCTTTGACCTGATGTTCAGATATGTCTATCTTGAAGCCGAGGAATTGCCGATAAAAAATTCCGGAGTAGAAGTTAGAAACAGCGTTGTATCGCTGGGGTATCGTTTTTAATCCTTTCCGCCAGCCCGACTATGTCAAAATTTAATTCCCTTAGAATCCCCTTAAGCGGCAGGCATCTGATTGATGCCAGCGCCGGTACCGGCAAGACCTATACCATTTCCATCTTGGTCATCAGGCTGCTGCTGGAAAGAGGTCTCTCCATCCGGGAGATTCTGGTGGTGACCTATACTATTGCCGCCACCGAGGACCTGCGGGTGCGGGTGCGGCAGATGATCAGGGAGATGCTTGATGCTTTTTCTGAGGGGAAAAGCAATGATCAATTGTTTCAGGGCCTTCTTGATGAGGTGGAGGACCACGAACAGGCCATGGGTTGTCTGCGGGATGCGTTGCGTGATTTTGATGAAGCAGCCATCTTTACCATCCATGGTTTTTGCCAGCGGATGCTGCGGGAAAACTGCCTGGAGAGCGGTGCTCTTTTCGAGACCGAGCTGGTTGCCGACCTTGGCGAACTCGAGGAGGAGATTGTCGAGGATTACTGGCGGCAACAGTCGGCAAAATTTGCGCCCGGATTCAGGGTCTTTTGCCGGAAATCATTTACGCCGGACTCTCTTCTTAAGCTTTTTCGCCAGGGACGTTTAGGCCAGGGACTGGCGCCGGATGCCGGGCAGCTTCCTGATGCCGATGTTCTTGTCAGTCTGGAAAATGATTTTTCGCAGGCTTTTGCCAGGGTTAAAAAAGAGTGGCCCGCAGCCCGTGAACAGGTGAGCAATCTACTGCAACAGAACGAAGCCCTGAAAAAAAATTCTTACAAGAAAGAAAAGCTGCCCGAATGGTTGGATGAGCTGGATCGGCTGTTCTTGATTGACAGCCACCATCTTTCTCCTGATCTTGGCAAATTTTTCAGCAAGTTCACCACTGCAAGTCTTGAGAAAGCGGCCAAAAAAAATCATGAAGCTCCCCGACATCATTTTTTTGATCTCTGCCAGGGCCTTGAGGAGAGGCGGCAGGAACTTGCGGATGGTTACAACAGCTATCTGCTGTGTTTGAAAGGCAACCTCTTTGCTTACTGCCGGGAGGAATTGGCCAAACGCAAAGAGCAGCGCAATATCCTTGGTTTTGACGATCTTCTTCATCAATTTAATGATGGGCTGCATGGGGCAGGCGGCGCTGCCTTGGCCAAAGCTGTGCGGGAAAAATTTCCGGCTGCCCTGATTGATGAGTTCCAGGATACCGACCCGGTCCAGTATGATATTTTTACGTCCATCTACCGGCCTGATCCGGGCTGTCTTCTTTACCTGATCGGTGATCCGAAACAGGCTATTTACAGTTTCCGGGGCGCGGATATCTTTGCCTATCTCAAGGCTGTCAGGGATCTGGGCGAACCGTTCACCCTTGATGTTAATTATCGTTCTGAGCCGGGTCTGATTCGGGCCGTCAATACCCTTTTTGATCAACCCCATGATCCCTTTTATTATCCTGAAATTTCTTTTTCTCAGGTAAAGCCTGCTTCCCTGCCGGAACGTAAACTGCTCGAAATAGATGGTAAAGAGTCACTGGTTCTCTGGGTTGCCGACCGGTCCAGGACTGCGTCAAAGGTCATCAAGGTTGATCCAGCCCGCGAAATGGTTTTAACGGCGGTGGCAGGGGAGATTAGTCGCCTGCTGACTCTTGGTCACCAGGGCCGGGCCGGGATCGGCGATGATCCCCTGGGGCCAAACGATATCGCCATCCTGGTCAGGACGAATATGGAGGCGCGCCAGGCCAGGGATATCCTTGCGAACCAGGGAATCGCCGCCGTGATTCATTCGGACGAGGATCTTTTTTCGTCCATCCAGGCGCTGGAGATCCTCCGGGTGCTGGCCGCAGTGGTTGATTCTGCAAATGAAATGAAGATTAAAGCGGCCCTGGCAACCGATATCCTCGGCGGGGATTGCTCCCTGCTCTTTAATCTCAAGGAAGATGAAAAGTGGCAGCGCTGGCTTACTGCTTTCCGGGAATACCGGCGTATCTGGTTTAAGCGTGGATTTGCCCGGATGTTTCGCGCTCTGCTTGATCGGGAAGAGGTCCGGCCCCGCCTGCTGTGCAAAAGAGACGGCGAACGGCAGCTCACAAATGTTCTTCATCTGGGTGAAGTTCTCCATCAGGCCTCTCTTGAACGGGAAACCTCCATGGCAGGGTTGCTGAAATTTCTTGAAGAGCATCTGCAGGATAACAGGAAAAATGAGGAATACGAACTGCGCCTGGAAAGTGACTCTGAGCTGGTGCGGATTATCACCATTCACAAGGCTAAGGGGCTGCAGTACGCCGTGGTTTTCTGCCCCTTCTGCTGGAGTGGTTCTCGCCTGACAAGATCTACTGTTTTTTCCTTTCATCAGCAGGATCAGGACAACCGTGTCATGCTGGAACTGGGATCGGAGCAGTCGAAGATGCATAAAGAGATGGCCATGGAGGAGGAGCTGGCCGAGAATCTGCGTCTTCTCTACGTGGCCTTGACCAGGGCCGTGCATCGCTGCTATCTAGCCTGGGGGCCGTTTTACGGGGCCGACAGTTCAGCCCTGGCCTGGCTCCTGCATCATCGGGAGGGTGCTGATTTTGTTGATGTGGCAAAATGTTTTAAAAACTTAAGCGATGGGGAGATCATGGCGGACCTGGCGCCCCTTGTTGAAAAATCGGATGGCGCTATTTCCATTGAAGTCCTGCCCGATGCCGGTGAGAATGTTAATGAGAAAAAAATCAAAGGAGATACAGAACTCTTTTTGCCGGAATTCGTCGGTCGGATAGATCGGAATTGGCGGATTACCAGTTTTTCAGGCTTAACTTCTTTAAGTTCCAGCCGCAGTCATGTTGTTGAACTGCCTGATTATGATTTCCAGGAGGTTGGGAAGGAAGGGGAGATGGGTGAAAAAAAATCCATCTTTACCTTCCCGAAAGGGGCCGGGCCGGGCACCTTTCTCCATGATGTGCTTGAGCATCTTGATTTTACCGAGGTAGGCGATGAGTCGGATAAAATCGCCGCCTATGTCGAGGATAAATTGACCGCTTACGGTTTTGAACCCCACTGGCGGGATGTGATTGTCCGCATGCTGGCTGACCTGGTTTCCACCCCGCTTCTTGCTCAAGATCCCGCTTTGACCCTTGAAAGGGTAGGGCAGGGGCAGCGTCTCAATGAAATGGAGTTTTATTTTCCCCTGGCGGACATTCATGCAGTCTCTATGCATCCCGTGCTTGCAAAAGTTCATTCTCTGCCTGCCGGTTTTTTAAAGGGTTTTATCGATCTGGTTTTTGAGGCGGATAACCGCTATTATCTGGTGGATTGGAAATCAAATTATCTGGGTGCGACAATAGAGGATTACAACCAGGAGAGATTGCAGGAGGTCATGGAGCGGGAACAGTATATCCTGCAGTACCATCTCTACACCGTGGCCCTGCATCAGTACCTTGGTTCCCGTTTGACCGAATACCGCTATGACGATCATTTTGGCGGCGTCTTTTATCTCTTTCTGCGCGGCATCA
>JAYEPA010000115.1:0-3583 GCA_034723545.1 Thermodesulfobacteriota bacterium
GAAAACAGGCAGCTTCAGCGCCACATCAAGGGGCTGGGACAACAGCACCAGAAGTTGATTGATGAAAATTACGAGCAGTATAAGCGTATTCAGGAAAAAGAAAAAGAATATGCCAGAGAGCTTGAAAGCGAGATCTCCCGGCAGACCATGGAACTTCGTGAAGCCAATGTCCGGTTGGAGGAGGCCAGCCGTATGAAGGGAGAGTTTCTGGCTAACATGAGTCATGAACTCCGCACACCCATGAATGCCATTATCGGCTTTTCCGGCCTGCTGGCCGAATCAAATCTCGATGAAGAGCAGGCGGATTTTGTTGAGACGATCCGCAAGTCATCTTCAAGTCTCCTGGTGCTCATAAATGATATACTGGATCTGGCTAAAATTGAAGCCGGCAAGCTTGATCTTGAAGAAATTCCCTTTGAGTTACAGGCCCTGTTGAAAAGCGTAACCGACATGTTCCGTTCCCAGGCCCTGGACAAAAATAATAAGGTAACATTTGTCCAGGACAAAAAATTGCCGGTCAAGTTTATGGGGGATGAAAATCGTTTGCGTCAGGTTTTGGTCAACCTGACCGGTAATGCGATGAAATTTACCAAAGACGGCACCGTTGAGGTCCTGGCGGATTTTGTCAAGCAGGAAGAAGACAGGATCGCCATTCGTTTTGCCGTCCGTGACAGCGGCATAGGCATCCCGCCGGAACGTCAAGCCGCTATTTTTGAAAAATTTACCCAGGCTGATGGTTCAACCACAAGGAAATACGGCGGCACGGGTCTGGGCTTATCCATTTCCTGCCAGCTCGTGGAATTGATGCAGGGCGAGATCCAGATTGAAAGCGCGGTGGGCAAGGGCAGTACCTTCTTTTTTATCATTTCACTGCCGGAGGCGGTTGACAAACCGGAAATCGCCGTAAAACAGAAAATTACGACAGCGGCATCCACCGATGAGGCTAAAAGAAAACTCAGGGTCCTGGTTGTCGAGGATAATCCGGTGAATCAGAAGCTTGCCACTTTGTTGATCAAAAAGCAGGGATGTGAGGTTGATGTTGCCGGAGACGGTCTCCAGGCCCTTGACAAGCTGAAGGAATTCCAATTTGATCTGATCCTGATGGATGTGCAGATGCCGAAAATGGATGGCCATGAAGCCACCCGAAAAATCCGGGAGATTGAGGCAACCTCTGCCCGGATCGAGTATGCCGGGCTGGCGGGTATTGATCCCATTGAGATTGTCGGACTCACCGCCCATGCCCGAAAAGAGGATGAGCAGAAATGTTATGACAGCGGCATGAATGGATTTTTGACCAAGCCCATTATCAGGGACAAGCTGAATGAAATTTTGCAGAAACAAAGTAGCTGAATTGAAATAACGGAGGCGAATCAAAAGTGTAAATAAACGCAGAGGCGCAGAGGACGCCAAGATTCGCAGAGGGGAAAAGAATGTTTCAGTGAAGAAATTATAGCTATGCATGAAAACGAAATTTCGAAAAAAATCATTGGGGCAGCAATAGAGGTACATCAGACATTAGGCCCTGGACTGCTGGAATCAGTATACGAAGAGGCCTTATGCCATGAATTGCATTTGAGAGGTCTGCAATTTAAACGTCAGAAGAGTATTCCTATTTCCTATAACAGACCTCGTAAAAAACTTTTTATTATTGACTGCAAATCCTTTGTCGGCAAGTAATTTGCTCAAAACTGGGCAGTTGGCCTGGGTTAAAAGGTTCAATGTTCAGGGTTCAAGGTTGCTGGTAGCCCTTGAGATAACGGGTACCCTCTTAACTCTGAACCTTGAACCTTGAACGAGACTCCGTGCAAATTTGCAGCATAATGTCCAAAAACAGCATTAATTTTTCGATGATTTAACGAGGTCTGTATAAAGGGGTAAGGCTTGGCACTAATCTTCGTTTGGATTTGTTGATTGAAGAAAAGGTAATTGTTGATATCAAAGCCAAAGAGAAATTGGCCGCGACGGATAAGCCTCAATTGTTGACATATTTACGATTATGTGATTGTCGTTTGGGATTGATAGTTAATTTTCACGGCAAGGTATTACGGGACGGAATATACCGAGTAGTTAATAATCTGAAGGATTAAAAAAAACTTTCTAGCCTTTCTCCGCGAAACTCTGCGTCTCTGCGTTGAAAAAATATTTTTTGTGAGATCAGTAATAGTAATTTGAAAGAAAATCAAAATGGCAGAAAACAAAATACGAGTTCTGGTAGTGGACGACACAGTGCTTTATCGAAAGGCGCTGACGGATGTTCTCGCCCTGATTCCCAACGTGGAAGTTGTCGGTTCGGCCGGCAATGGCAAAATCGGCCTGAACAAGATTGAGCAGTTGCGGCCGGATCTCATGACCCTGGATTTTGAGATGCCGGTCATGAACGGCTTGCAGACCTTGCGGGAACTAAAGAAAAAGAATTCCGATGTGGCGGTGATCATGGTAAGCGCCCATACCAGCGCCGGCGCCGCAGTCACCATGGAAGCCCTGGAACTGGGTGCCTATGACTTTATTGCCAAACCTTCCGGTGGTTCTCTGGAGCAGAACAGAGAGGCTCTCCTCAAACAGCTTAAGCCCGTGATTCAGTCGGTAACGACCCGAAGGATTCTGTCCCGAACGCTGCGCAAGGAACCGTCAACTCCGCTTCCCAAAAAACAGGCGGTGGCTATTCCCTCCCCTGCCCTCTCTCCTGCTGTCCCGCTAAAACCGGCAGGACGTATTGACATCGTGGCCGTGGGGATTTCCACGGGTGGCCCCAATGCCCTGGCTGTCATGATTCCTCTCTTTCCTAAAAATTTGCGAACGCCCGTGGTCATTGTCCAGCACATGCCGCCTGTTTTTACCAAGGCTATGGCCGATTCCCTTGACAAAAAAAGCTCGGTCCACGTCAAAGAGGCGGAACAGGACGAATTGATTCAAGCCGGCTGCGTCTATATTGCTCCCGGCGGCAAGCAGATGAGGCTCACGCGCCGGGCCGGCGGCATAGCTGTCGACTTGACCGATGACCCGCCGGAAAATCATTGTCGGCCCGCCGCCGACTATCTGTTTCGTTCGGTATCAAAACTTTACGACAATCGAGCCCTGGGCGTGATCATGACCGGCATGGGCTCGGACGGAGTCCTTGGCCTGCGCCTTATGAAACGGCGCGGCGCCAGAGTCATTGGCCAGGATGAAGCGACTTGTGTGGTTTATGGCATGCCCATGGAGGCGTCCAAGGCAGGAGTGACTGATGTTGTTCTGCCACTGGCACGAATTGCGCCGGAAATCGTCAGGATGGTGAACTAGTGAAGATCAGCCCCAGGGAACTTCAACTCATCGCCGCTCTTGTTTATAAGCAAAGCGGCATAGTCCTGGACCAGAGCAAGGCTTATCTATTGGAAAGCAGGTTAACTCCGCTTACCACCGAGCTTGGCTGCTCCAGTTTTCAGGATCTTTACAACCGGGTCAGCCAAGATAGAACAAAAGCGTTAGCCAATAAACTTATTGATGCCATGAGCACCAATGAGACTTCTTTCTTCCGGGACACGAAACCCTTTGACCTCCTGAAATTCAAAATTTTACCCGATCTGTTTGACCGGCTGGAGAAGGC
>JAYEPA010000116.1:0-5914 GCA_034723545.1 Thermodesulfobacteriota bacterium
CAAAAATATTTCATCAAATACTGGCCAGAACAAGACTTGAAAAGTTTCCCTGGTCGTATTCTGGTATGAATCAGGAGGTCTGAAGTATGGTAAGGTTAATCAATGGTAGGAAAACGCTCGGTTTCTTTACCGGGTGGATTAACAAATAAAGGAGCAAATATGGCGGAAGCTATTACCTACGATGATGTGCTGCTTGTTCCATCTTACAACCATTGGGAATCGCGACGGGTCGTTGATATCTCCATGATGGATAAAAGCAAAAAATTGAAACTGAGTTTACCAATCATGACGTCAAACATGGACACCATCACCGAAGGGGAAATGGCCAATTATATCGGTGATAAAGGGGGGGTCGGCGTTTTGCACCGATTCATGAACATCGATGACAACGTTGCCATGTTCAAAGCTTGCAAATTCCCTACCTTTGTTTCTATCGGGTGTTCAAAGGACGATTTAGTTCGGGCCGATGCGTTGAAGAATGCCGGGGCCGATCTCTTCTGCATTGACGTGGCCCATGCTCACGCTAAATATGTGGGCTGGACCCTAAAGCATCTGCGGGACCTGGTGGGCAAGGACGCCTGCATAATGGCCGGGAACGTGGTTACTTATGCCGGGGCGGATTACCTGGCCTCCTGCAGTGCGGATATCATCAAGGTCGGTATCGGCGGCGGTTCGGTTTGCACCACCCGGATCAAGACCGGTTTCGGCGTGCCCAATCTTACCGCCATCAGACATTGCACACGCGTGGATCGATCCATTGTGGCCGATGGAGGCATCCGCACCCCGGGAGATATTGTCAAAGCACTGGCCTTCGGGGCCGATTTCGTCATGGTGGGCAGTATGCTGGCCGGCACCCGTCCCACACCAGGTCCAGTGCTGACCCGCAGGGACAGGGATGAGAATGAAACCCGTGTGAAGGTTTACCGTGGCATGGCTTCCAGCGAAGTCGAGGATGAATACCATGGGGGTATGGCCGAGTGGAAAACCGCCGAAGGGGTTTCCACGGATGTGGCCTACCGCGAGGATGAAGACCAGATCGTTGCTGATATCGTGGGCGGGTTGAGATCCGGCCTCACCTACGGCGGGGCCATCACCATCCGGGAACTCCAGCGTAAACTCGATTATATCCACATTTCAGCAGCGTCAAAGACGGAGAGCATGCCTCATCGGCTATTTTAAGGTGGAGTTCCTGAGAGCTTACCGACTGTTAAACTCCCCTCTTGGCGATCCAATGACAGATATTAGCATTTTGATAATCGATTTTTACCAAATGGAATATCCAGAGATGCGGCTGAACAGGTACTATTTCCCATCATGTTTTTTCCAGCCGATAATAGAGGTTGCCGTAAACATACCGAAAAGAACTACCTCCGGCCACTGGTTGCGGTTGATGTTGATGATGATGAAGCCACAATTGGACAGACACCAGATAGGCCAGCACAGTTTATTCTTGTGGGCATTGAGATAAGCGCCACTTAAGGCGATTGATGTAAAGATCCAGCTCCAGGTCGTCATGTTTCCCCTCTTTTGATTTTGCCATCATACCACACCCTTCCCTGGCTGGAAATATTTCCTTGATCCGGTTTCATCCGAAAAAATCAATCTTGATTCTCATGGATAAAGCGGTATAGTGGCGTTTGCAGATAACAATATGAATCATTTGAATATAAGGATTTAATGATGAAAAAAATTGCGGTTTTACCAGGTGACGGAATCGGTCCGGAAGTCATGCGCGAGGCCATCAAGGTTCTTGACGCTGCCCAGGATCTCTTTTCCTTCAAGCTTGAATATGTCAACGAAGACGTGGGCGGCATTGCCATTGACAATCATGGCGAGGCCCTGCCCTCTCAAACTCTCAAAACATGCGATGAAAGTGACGCAATTCTGTTCGGGTCCGTTGGCGGGCCGAAATGGGAAACTCTGCCACCGCATCAGCAGCCCGAGCGGGCCGCCCTTCTTCCCCTGCGGAAACATTTCGACCTGTTCTGTAATTTTAGACCGGCCAAGGTGTTCAAGTCTCTGGCCGCAGCCTGTCCGTTACGGTCTGATATTATCGGAGACGGATTTGATATTCTCTGTGTCCGGGAACTGACCAGCGGCATCTATTTCGGTGAGCCAAAGGGAAGAGAAGGAAGCGGCTCTGAAGAGAAAGCCTATGACACCATGGTTTATACCAGGGCGGAGATTGAACGTATCACCCGGATGGCCTTTGAAGCGGCGCGTATTCGGAGAAAAAAGGTAACTTCCATTGACAAGGCGAATGTGCTGACCACCATGGTTCTCTGGCGCGAGGTGGTCACTGAGATTGCCCAGGAATATGGAGACGTAGAGTTAAACCATCTTTATATCGACAACGCCACCATGCAGCTTGTCCGCAATCCCCATCAATTTGACGTCATGCTCTGCGGAAACATGTTTGGCGATATCATTTCCGACGAATCGGCCATGCTGACCGGTTCCATGGGACTGCTGGCATCTGCCAGTCTCAACAAGGAAAAATTCGGTCTTTTCGAGCCGGCCGGCGGTTCTGCTCCGGATATTGCCGGCATGGGAATCGCAAACCCAATTGCTCAGATTCTCTCTGCCGCCATGATGCTGAGATACAGTCTTGACCTCCCCGAGGCAGCCAATGCAATCGATCAGGCTGTTGGCAAGACACTTGATCAGTCCATCCACACTCCTGACATTGCCGTGGATCGCGATAAAACCGTCAATACAGTACAGATGGGAGATGCAATCGTCGGGAATCTGGAGTGCTGAGAAATACAGCCATTGTTCTTGTTGAACCGCAAGGAGCATTAAATATCGGTTCGGTCTGTCGGGTCATGATGAATTTCGGTTTTCATGATCTGCGAATTGTGAATCCCAGGGTGGATCACCTGTCTGACGAGGCCAGGCACATGGCGGTCAAGGCTGGGGCATTGCTTGACAAGGCCGTTGTCTTTTCCGATCTTGCCGAAGCGGTCGCAGATTGCCATCTGGTCTTTGGCACGACCCGCCGCTTTGGTAAATATCGTGAGGAATTTATCGGCCCGGATGCGATCGGTGAACGATTGTTAACCCTGCCCCCAAGCAACAGGGCAGCGCTGGTTTTTGGCAGGGAAGATCACGGACTGACAACAGCCGAACTTGATTTTTGCCAGGTTCTGGTCACAATTCCCACCCGCGATGAGCTGCCTTCCATGAATCTTGCCCAGGCGGTTTGTCTCTGTCTTTATGAGATAGAAAAAAAGATTGATGACCGTCGAACCAGGATCCCGGAGACAAGGACACCGGCCCTGTCTCAAAATCTTGAAAGCATGTATCAACACATGCGTCAGACTCTTTTGGATATTGAATATCTTGATCCGCAAAATCCCGATCATATTCTGCGCGCCTTTCGCCGCATCTTTAGCCGTTCAGATCTCACTGAACGTGAGGTGCTCATTCTCCAAGGACTCTGGAGCCGTATTGACTGGCTGGACGGCCAACGGCGCAACTGATATGAAATCATTTTTTTGCCACCGATAAGCGAGTATGCGAGACATCGAGATCCACGAACTACACAAAAAGAAAAACAGGTATTTCTTATGCGACTGATCCGCGACAAAGTCCTTCAATGTCTTTATGATTATTCCGACCAGGATGAAAAACTCATCGATGAGTTAAATCGGATCGTCGATGACATGGGCGTTCTGACCTGTTCGGTAATTTTAAATGTCCTGACCCACCTGGATCTTCCCAGTCGGGAAGCTGAAAAATGCTGGCGTGAAATTATATCCCACCGCCAGGATATGACTGATCTGCTTGGCCGAAAAGTTAATCTGACAACAGCCATCTGCGATTACTTCTGTTCAGTCCATCTGTCTTTGAAAAGCCCTGTCGTTGTTGAAATTCGTATTTTTGAAAATACAATCAGAAATATCAAATATGACAAGTTGACAGGTCTTTATACCCGCCATTTTTTTGATGACTCCCTACAGAGAGAGATCGGCCGCGCCAAACGTTATGAAACCGATCTGTCGATTTTATTTCTCGATCTTGATGATTTTAAACAGGTCAATGATACCTTCGGTCATCTTGCCGGTGATTATGTATTGGCAAGCATAGCTGAAATCATCAGGAAACAAATTCGCTCCGAGGACATTGCCGCCCGGTATGGCGGCGAAGAAATTATCCTAATCCTGCCTGAAACAGGAAAGATTCAGGGCCTTGTCTTAAGTGAGAGAATCCGGGAAAAAATAGAAAAAGCAGATTTCGTTTTTGAGGACAAAAAAATTAATATGACTATCAGCGGCGGCCTGGCATCCCTGCCCATCGATACAACCAATGGCGCTGATCTGGTGAAATATGCCGACACCGCCATGTACAGGGCAAAGGCGGCGGGAAAGAATAATGTTACAACTTTTTCTGATAACAAAAGACGGTATGTCCGGATTGATTTTGTCTCGGAAATTCAGTTTCATGAAATCAGTTGCGAGAATATCAGGGATATATTTTCTGCCAGGTCAAAAAATATCAGCTATTCCGGTATCCTTTTTGAAAATAATTTTCCCCTTATTCTCGGTACCAACCTTCAGCTTCAACTTTCCTTTGGCAATGATGTGATGATTCAGATTCTCGGTACTGTTGCGCGGGTTGAGGCCATTGCTCCTGACTGCTTTGACATTGGAGTTTGTTTCCTGGATATTGATAAAACAGCAGAAAATGAAATTTCACGCTACCTGCAAGGAAAGGTAAACAGCTAAGGTGAATGATGGTTTGACTGAATCACCTGAAAGAGTTCACGGCCTTTTTGCTGAAAATCTTCTGACCTGGTTCGCCGAACACCGGCGGGATCTTCCCTGGCGACGAACCTATCTCCCCTATCATGTCTGGATTTCCGAGATCATGCTCCAGCAGACGCAAATGGATCGGGTCATCGGCTATTTCAAGAAGTGGATGAGGAGGTTTCCGGACATCCCCACGCTGGCCCTGGCTCGGCAAGATGAGGTCATGAAAGCATGGGAGGGATTGGGTTACTATTCCCGTGCCGGAAACATCATGAAGACGGCTACCCTTCTCATGGAAAACGGCGGAGAAATCCCTGACAATCATACTGAGCTTCTACGGCTACCGGGAATCGGACCTTACACGGCCGGAGCTATCATGAGTATCGCTTTTAACAAGGATTATCCGGTTGTGGACGGTAATGTCGAGCGCGTTCTTGCCCGGGTATTTGATGTTGACGTTCCAGTCAAAACAACACAGGCCCGGAAATTCTTCTGGGAAAAGGCGGCAAACCTTCTTCCAGCCGGCAGAGCGCGCGATTTCAATCAGGCCCTGATGGAACTCGGCGCCCTGGTCTGTCTGCCGAAAAACCCTGACTGCCATCTCTGCCCGCTTCAGTCTCAATGCCGGGCAGTGCAGTTTGACACCAGTTCACAAAGACCGGTGACAGGTGAATCATCCGGCACTATTCCTATTGAGATGGTCACTGGAGTTTTGCTTAAAAACGATCTTGTTTTTATTCAGAAGAGAATGCCGGACGATGTCTGGGCCAATTTATGGGAGTTTCCCGGCGGTCGTTTAAAGCAGGGTGAAAAACCGGAACAGGCCCTTATTCGGGAATTCTTCGAGGAGACAGAATTTCAGGTTGAACCGGCAAAAAAAATCATCACGGTTCAACACAGCTATATGCAATACCGTGTGACTCTGCACTGTTACTTCTGTCTCCTGGTTTCAGACTCGGATATTCCCCGTCTGCACGCGGCCCAGGAGTATCGCTGGATTGCCTTTTCCGAACTGGATCAATTTGCCTTTCCTGCCGGACATCGCAAACTGATTAATTTCCTTTCGACCAACACTACTTAAATTACCTGCTGCCTCATTATACTCTAAATTGCCCTTGACACACTCATCACATATAAGTATTCATTCCAAGCCGCTTAGGCGG
>JAYEPA010000116.1:6014-13672 GCA_034723545.1 Thermodesulfobacteriota bacterium
GGACATCGCAAACTGATTAATTTCCTTTCGACCAACACTACTTAAATTACCTGCTGCCTCATTATACTCTAAATTGCCCTTGACACACTCATCACATATAAGTATTCATTCCAAGCCGCTTAGGCGGGTTAGTCTGCCGAATTTTCATCCCATCCCCTAAAATTACTGAAAAATGATTTCTTTTCATCCTCCTCGCTTGAATAGTTCGAGTGCCGGAAAACTCTGCTTAAAATCCTGAAACCAGCAGAATCAATGACGATACAATTTGTATTTTTTTCTAAAACAATATAGCTGTGGGAGTTTTTAAATGAATAACATGCAAAAATTAAACGTACGTTCAACCGCCGGTCTATTAGGCCTGTCGCTACTGGGCGCGGTCACGTTACTGCCTGGACCACAGGCTTTGGCTGATGAATTGCTCATGCAGGACGGTTCACGACTGCTCGGCGAAGTCGTTAAACGTGAAAATGGTACGCTCGAGTTCAAGACCTCCTATGCGGGTGTCATCACGGTGAAGTGGGACGAGGTCGTTGAACTGCACGCCGACAAACCAATGGAACTGATGCTGGTCGACGAAAGTATCCTGACAACAAAGCATATCAAGAGCAGCGAAGATGGCCTCATTTTATACGATGACATCGAGCCGGATCTGTCGGAACCGTCACTCGCACAGTCTGAAGTGGCATACATCAACCCGCCCCCCTGGCAGACCGGTGAAGGCTACAAACTGGACGGACATATCAATTTTGCACTATCGAGAGAGCGTGGTAACACCGATCAGGACGAGATCGATGTTGATGGGGATATAGTTTGGCGCTTTAAAGACGATCGCTTCACCACATTCGGTGAACTGGAACGTGATCGTAGTGACGGCGACAAAACCAAGGACAAGTGGAAAATGGACAACAGTTACGACCACTTTTTCACTAATAAATGGTTTGGTGGGGCATATTTGGGTTTTGAACACGACCAGTTCGCCGACCTCAACCTGCGCACTATTATTGGCCCCAAGATGGGTTACCAGTGGTTCGAGAGCAAGGATATGAATCTCAGCACCTCGATGGGCCCAATGTATGTCGATGAAGATTTCGACAACCATCCGGACGATGATTATCTGGCACTGGGCTGGGGCATTAATTTCGACAAATACCTGTTCCGTGAATTTGTGCAGTTCTATCACAGACAAACAGGCCTTTGGAGCATGGACGACACCAGTGATCTGGTCTGGAACACCTGGACCGGCCTGCGTTTTCCCCTGATCTGGCGTTTCATCGCCAGCACCGAGATGCAGGTCGAATATGACAGCGGAGCAGCGGATGGCAAGGATGACACTGACACAACCTATACCCTGAAAATCGGCTATCAATGGTAGACCGGGATAACAGGACATTCGCTGCGCAACCAGTGTGGTTGCTTCTCTGAACTGTAAGAGATTACCAGTGCACCCCAAGGGTAGCAGAGTCAGATTCCATGCCCTGTCCTGAAGGGTGCTCACCTCTGTGAGTCAGTCTGGTCAGCCGAATAGGTAAGCGCAGATCGTTGCTGACGCTACAATAGTATCTCATCAAAATGATGTCAAAGCGTAATAGTTCACCAGTGCCTTAGATTCCTTCGTTCGGACGAAGATGAGGTGCTGGTGAATTTTTACGTCAAAGCATCGGTGAACTCAGGCGGGACAGACGCACCAGGAACCTGAACCAGTATGGTTTTTCGTCGAGCTCGTCGGGTTGCATGATCCGTGAGTTGCCAAAGTCCTCAAGAAACATCGTTTCAACCTCGGTGTTGAAATCATCATCGGTGATCAACGCCGTGATTTCAAAATTCAGCCGAAACGATCGATTGTCAAAGTTTGCCGTACCAATTGCCGAAACACTGTCATCAACCAGCATGGCTTTCTGATGCATAAAGCCTTTAGTGTAGCGGTAGAATTTTACACCGCTTTTACCGGCCTGTTTGAAATAGGAAAATGCGGCCAGGTAAACGAGTTTGTGATCCGGTTCGTCGGGAATCAGAATACGAACATCCACGCCGCGTAAACCTGCCAGCTGCAGTGCCGAAATAATACTCTCGTCCGGCACGAAATAAGGGCTGGCAATCCAGATACGGTGTCGGGCGGAATTGATGGCATGGGTAAACATGAGACCGGCAGTTTCAAGCCTGTCCGCCGGTCCTGACGATATAATAAGGATCCTCTGGTCTCCTTGCCGGGCCAGAGCCGTCTGCCAGTCAAGCTCGATGATACGGTCTGTAGCCCAATGCCAGTCTTCAACAAAGGAAAGTTGCACGGGCAGGTTTGCCGGACCTTTTATTTTAATGTGTGTGTCACGCCAGTGGCTGAATTTCGGCCCGTTACCAAGGTATGCGTCGCCAACATTATGGCCGCCGATCCAGCATGTTTTTCCGTCAACCAACACAATCTTGCGGTGGTTCCTGAAATTGATCTGAAAACGGTTATTGGGCCCTTTCCTGGAGTGGAAATTGACCGCCT
Organism: Thermodesulfobacteriota bacterium; assembly: GCA_034723545.1. Lineage (GTDB taxonomy): Bacteria > Desulfobacterota > Desulfobulbia > Desulfobulbales > SURF-16 > JAGHCC01. The sequence goes on from JAYEPA010000116.1 coordinate 8,503, forward strand.
CGATGCCTGCGGTACGCATATCCTCAAGGTAGGAGGCCGGAAGGCCGTGACAGCCCACTTCATCATAGAGAAAGTAAACCCGTACACCCTGCCGGGCCTTGCTGATTAACCTTGACTTGAGTTTGCGCCCCAAGTTGTCATCCTTAACGATGAAAAATTGTACCAGGATATATTTTTCCGCCTGGTCAATCCCCTCAAAGATGGAAGCAAATGTTTTCTCGCCGTCTATGAGCAGTTCCGATGAGTTGCCGGTGAGAATCGGGATCTTGGCCAGCAGCTCTGCCGCCCGCGCAGCAGGAAACTGTTCCGCAAGCGTAGATTCAAAGATCGATTTATCTTTTTTGACTTGGGCGGCAAGATAGGACAGATCCGACTCATCCTCCTGGCGAGCTATGACGTAACCGTTGAATTTGCTCCGGCCCAGTACCCAATAAGCCGGCACGGCGATGGAAGGAAAAGTGTTGAGAGAGACCACCCAGGCAATTGCTCCCTGGGATGTTCTGGTACCCATCACAGCGTCGATAGACGAGATAAACCCGGCGATGTGCAATACAATAAACAACAGTGAAATGTATTTGCTTTTCCTGATGAACTCCCTGGTGTTTTTTAACATTATTTGCAATTTTAGTCCCCTTTACTAAAGGAGGAGGTTATCGGTAGCTACCACTTATTGAGACGTTACAGATAAATTAACCAGGCCAGTCCCACCGTAACAATGAGTGCCAGCAACTGCAACGGGATGCCGACTTTAATATAGTCAAGAAAGCTGTATCCGCCCGGTTCCTGGACCAGCATATTGGCGGGTGCGGACAGAGGGCTGGAAAAACCGGCGGAGCAGGCTATTGCCACGGTCATGGCAAAGGCGTGGGGAGAGATACCAAGGGTCATTGCCGTATCAATGGCAATGGGTGCAATGAGTACGGCGGTGGGAGTGTTGGACAGGAATAACCCGATCACCGAAGTCACAATAAAGAGAAGAGCAAGTATAGGGAGCGGTCCAAAGGGCCCCATGACCTGGACCAGTCCCAGCGAAACCATGTGTGCGGCCCCGGTTTTATTCAACGCTGTAACAAGGGGCAGGATTCCGGCAATCAGGACCACGGTCTGCCAGTTAATCACCTGGTACACTCCATTTAGCCGAATACATTTGCCCAAAATCAGCGTTAATGCTGCCAGTAAGGCAACGGTCACTGTCGGCAGAAGTTTGAGCACCATCATCACGACCATAACACCGATGATTGCGAGAACAAACGGCGCCTGTTTCTGGCCGGGTATCACTTCGCGGTAATCTCTTGGCATGGTGAGAAGAAGAAAGTTGTCATGATAGTTACGCAGTTTGACAAGATCATCCCAGCCCGCATTGAGCAGTAAAACATCCCCAAACTGTAACGGCAGATCATCGAAATCGCTGGTAATAGGCTCCCTCTTCCTGCGAATTCCCAGCACCAGGCAATTGAACCGGGATTGAAATTGAAGTCCTTTGAGACTCTGACCGATCAATTTTGAATCAGGGGTCAGCATAACTTCAACCAGCCCAACTGCCTGAAAAAGCCGCTTTCTTCTGCGCTTATTCGCTACTATCTGCAATTTTTTCAGACTATAATCTGTAACTAATCTTGCTGAATTTTCCGGCTCACCGACCAGCAGTATGATGTCACCCTGGTTAAAAACCGTCTCAGGTAAGGCGTGCTGAATAACTCTCCTGCCCATTTCCCTTTTTTCAATGGCGATAAGTTTCAGCCCATAGTTTTTTATGAGCTGCACCCTGGCAACAGAGCGATCGATAAGTGGTGAGCTGGGAGAAATCTGCAGGCGGGTGAGCTGATTATGGAGGCCGTATTCGCGGGCCATATCCTGTATCGTCCGATCCTGTTTGGCAAGTACGGCTGTACTCTTTTTGGCAAGCATATTTTTGCCGAAAAGAACCATGAATAAAATGGCAATGGACATAATAAGCAGGCCAAAAGGGGTGAAACTGAAAAAAGAAAACGAATCAAACCCTTTATCCGCAAGTACGTCAGCTATCACAATATTTGGCGTTGTGGCGATCAAGGTCATCATCCCACTGACCATGGCCCCGACGGAAAGGGGCATCAGCAGGCGCCGGTGATTCAAGCCTGCCTTTTCAGCCACCGCCATGGTTACAGGAATAAAAATGGCAATTGTCGCCGTTGAGCTCACAAAAGAACCCAGCAGTCCAGCCGCGACCATGAGCATGATCATGAGTCGTGTTTCACTTGTCCCTCCGTACCGAATGATTAATTCTCCGACTTTCCGGGCAATACCCGTATACACAACGGCCTCGCCGATAATGAACATGGAAATGACAATCATCACCACGGGATCGGAAAAGCCTGCCAGGGATTCACGAACAGTGAGCACACCGCTCAACATCATCGCCAGTACCACCAGCAGGGCGACCAGATCGTTTCTGATGCCGTTGGTGACAAACATCACCGCTGCTGTCAGCAAGGTGGCAAAGACAATAAAAATGTCAGGGTTCATCGCGTATTTTTTAAGGTTTTTTTTACTCTGAAATGAGAATGACAAGAAATCGCTTTTCAGCATTCCGGCTGAAAGAGAATGATGAGATGATTCACGTCAATATGCAAGCTTTCTTTTCAATGAAGGCTTGAAGAAAATTTGGAACAGTTCACCATTGCCCTGAATGTGTACCCTGAAGGGCATGAATCCCAGCAGGCCAGTGACCTTAGCAAGCCTATGTAAGTCGGCCTCATCACGCACAGATGGGGTGCTGGTGAACTCTTACGAAAAATCAAAGAAATCATAGAATTTGTAGTTGACGTTAAACAATCCATACAACATACTGTTTGTCCGTCCGGGCAATATCTGCCGGACCCGATGGGTGAACCCATGGAAGCAAATGAAACATATGAATTTTCGGCCCACATTATCGACAACTGTGTCAAAGGAGTTCACGCGTACCTTGATACGATTTTCAGGAATAAATAAATTTTCGATCAGCCTTCTGTTTATCCTGTGCCTGACTGCGGTTTCCCCTTGTGTGTATGCACAGGATGATGCATCGGGGGCGAATGTGCCTGTTCAAAAAAAGCTGGTCATGACCCAAGCGGTCATGTGCGAGGGGGTAAAAGACTATGCACCACAGAATCCAGCCGTTGTTTTTTCCATCGACATCGGTAAGGTATTTTGTTTCACTTTCTTTCCTTCGGTGCCCCGAAATATGTATATCTATCACAGCTGGTACCGGAGAGACCGACTGATCACCACAAAAAGGCTGTCGCTCAAGACGCCGAAATGGCTAACCTTCAGCTCGATTTATTTGCGAGAGGCCGACAAGGGACCGTGGCGGGTGGAGATCAAGGACGAGAACAGTAAAATTATTAAAATAATGAGATTCAGCATCACGGATTAAATTTAAAATGAGCACATTCTTTTCACAGCTCGCATCTGTCAGATGGCAGGATATTATCGACATCCTGGTGGTCAGCTATTTTCTTTTTCGCCTGTATGTCCTTTTTCGGGGTACATATGTTCTCCGGGTGATCACCGGCATCGGATTCCTGTGGGTATTTCAGCGTATAGCCGCCTACCTGGGCCTGATCATTACAACGTGGGCCATGCAGGGTATCATCGCTTTTCTCGCCATCATCATCATTATCGTATTCCGCAATGAAATCAAAAATGTCCTGCAGGCCAAGGATGTCGGGGCAATTCTCTGGGGCGTCTCCCATAAAACATTTCTTGCCTCGGAAGAGATCGTCTCCAGCAGCGTGTATGCGCTTGCGCAGAAAAAGATAGGTGCGCTGCTTGTGCTGCCGGCAAAAGATGATCTTCATGAAGTCGTCCGGGGAGGAATCTCCTGGCAGGGTGTCATCTCCAAGGAGATGATTTTAAGCATTTTCTGGCCCGACAATCCAGTCCACGACGGGGCGGCAATTATCAGGGGAGGAAAAATTTCCGAGGTCGGGGCGATACTCCCCCTGTCCTGCAGCAGTGACATTCCCTCATCCTATGGAACCCGCCACAGGGCCGCCTTGGGCCTGTCTGAAAAAACAGATGCTCTGATCATCATCGTTTCCGAAGAAACCGGTCACGTGCTGGTTGCCAGGAACGGCAAAATCAAAAAAATCAACGATAACCTGGAGCTTCAGAAAATACTGCAGGAACACAGCGGGATATCGATAGACGATCAGGGAGTAAGACAGGGAGAATTTTTTAAGCTCGGCCTCGCCGCCGCCGTACTGCTCATATTTGTAACCGGCATATGGTACAGTTTTTCGAGGGGGCTGGAGACCCTGGTTGCCCTGGAGGTTCCCATCGTCTACCAGAACCGGGATCCGGGGATGGAACTCATGGGTTCGTCACTCAACACCGTGAATGTCCATCTGAGCGGCGCCGGAGCGCTGATTCGATCGATCAAGCCCGAACAGGTTACGGTCAGGGTCAGCCTGGACAAGGCTGTGATCGGACTCAACTCCTTTACGATTACACAGGATAACATTTCGCTGCCGCCCGGCGTTATTTTAAAAAAGGTGGAACCTCAGCTCGTCGATGTGAGCCTCGATATTCCCATTAAAAAGAAACTACCCATCCAGATTGACTGGATCGGTAAACTGGCGGACCATCTAATTCTTGAATCAGCCAGTGTTGATCCGAAAAGAGTTTCCGTTATCGGCGGGAGTAAAATATTGGAACATATTAACACCATCTACACGGAGAAAGTTTACTTGGAAAATATCGACAAATCAGGGCGCCGGTCGGTTAATCTGATCCTGAACCCGGCATCTTTAAAGGCAAGTCGGTCTTCAAACAGCCAACTCACCATCACCTATGTAGTCAAGAGCCGGGGAAAGAAGGCTGAGAGATAAAACAACTTAACATCCTTCAAGCATTTTTTTCCTTACAGGCTCATGGGCTTTGGTTTCATCTGGAGCTTCCGCAGCATATCCTTCAGCTTCAGTGGCAGTCTCTTCTTCCGCCTTCTCCATTGTCGGCGCATGCTCTGTTACTGCGTGCTCCGTAACTGTTTCGGTCTTTGAAGGCACTTCGGCTTTTTCCTCGGACTTGCCACAACCTCCGGCCATTAATGCTAAGGCGAGTGAAATACTTACAATTCCTGATACTGCTAAACGTTTCATCATTTTTTTCTCCATTATGTTTGTATTTAATTTAGCTGTTGTGTCAG
>JAYEPA010000117.1:0-3573 GCA_034723545.1 Thermodesulfobacteriota bacterium
GGTGACAATAGGACATAGATTAAGTCGAGCCGATTGAGCGAAACCGCAGGCGTAGCAGGACTACGTTGAGGATTTCGTGATTGAGGATCGGCTTAAGATGTGTCTTAGTGTCTCCTCAGAATGCTAATTTATTTTTGAGTGAGCCCTAAAGTTAACCCGCCCGCCTACCAGTTGGCAATCAACTTTTCGGGAAAGAATAAAAGGAAAAGAAAAAAGGTTTTAACTGGTAGAATAAATCTTCGCCGTAATTTCTTTAAACTTCTTGCCAGACGAGTGCCGTTTGGATAAAAAGAACCTCAAGACTTGAGTTGATAGCTGTTCACCTGGCCAGGCCTGTGTTCTATTGATCAAGCGCTAAAGAGAATCGTTCTTTTAAAAATTGTGACAAAAAAAAGAAAACTCCATAAAACAGCCGAAGGGAAAATTTTCCTGGTGGCTAATCTGATGTCTCTCCTGCTGATTGGCGTTATTGGCTATTTTGCAATAAACAACCTGGAACTGACAAAAGCCCTGGGATTGGTTTTTATTGCCCATACCCTTGGGGGGAGGGCTGCTGGAATTGGTTTATGTTTTGTTAACGAATTTAGTTTGTTCTGGACCATATTCTATAATTTTTATCTTGAGGTCGTTATCGTCAGTTGGACCTATTCACTCTTCGTTCTATCCGCGCATAATTACATTCAACTGCGCGTTGTTCGGTTTTATTCCATTAAGCTGGAACGTAAGGCAAGAATACATAAAGATATCATTGCCAAATATGGCTGGTTCGGTGTTTTTTTGTTTGTCATGACGCCTCTTCCCGTAACCGGACCGGTGGTCGGTTCAATTATCGGTTATCTCCTTAAATTCAGAATTCTAAGTAACTTTAGCGCCACCTTTCTCGGAACCCTGGCAGCCATTGTCGTCTGGACATACTTTTTTGATTTTTTAAATCAACATCTCCATATTATTCAATACGTTCTTATTGCTATTATCGTTATTGTGGTGCTCACTTATCTCAAAAGAATAAAAACTTGGATCACCGGATAAAGCATTTATTTCATGATTTCCCCACAACTGGCAAAAGGTATAAAGCATTTGGTGTAGATCATCACATGTCTCCTTTCACAATATTGATGTGGTGCGGACAGTATTGATTTGTTAGCAGACGGATTACCCACTGCTTACAACTCTCTTGGCTCTGTAAGTAGCTGTATTCCCATTTGTTAGTTGGCCCCTTTCTTTTCCACCGTCCTCTCCCCAAACCAAAACCCTATAATTGGACCATAAATAGCTAAAAAGACAGTAAAAGATTTGTCCCATCTCTTAAAAAAAACTCCCGCAGCATTAGGGTCTGTAGGTATTTCTCCTATCATTCCTACTTGTCCAAATACAAGAAAAATAAAAGTTATCGTTAGGAAAAGAGTAATTGTGGGACGTAAGATAGCGCGAAATGTTATTGCTACTTTGGGTTCAGGGGGAGGCACCATCAGTTCTTCAACAAGAGAGTTAATTTTTACATTAACATCATCATCGTATAAGATTACTTTACCCATCGAACTTATTAATTTTTTCTCTTCATTTGTATTTTCAATTTCCGCATCCTTAATGGCTTTTTCTAACACAAGACGGGTTAAAGGTATAAAAAATTTGTTGTGGCTCATCACATGTCTCCTTGTTGTCAATGCCTAAGAGTAGCAAAACATAAATATTTCCCATGATATTACAGCCTATAGATGGGCACATTCTCCATATAGTATGCCAGTCAACATGAAAAATGAGTCAAAACCCAGCGGCGATTTCCCGCATTTTTCTTAAAACTGTCCCTTCATCCAGGGTTGTTATTTTTCGATCCTTCATAACAATTTTACCGTTGATTACGGAATGGACAACATCCGCGCCCCTGGCGGCATAAACAAGATGGGAAGGGATATGGTAAAGCGGGGTAAGATGCGGCTGATTGAGATCAAGGACGATCAGATCCGCCTTTTTTCCCGACGCAAGTGAACCGATACGATCTTCCGCGTCCAGCAGCCGCGCCCCCCCCATGGTTGCCATGGCCAGGGTCTGTTCCGCTGTCATGACGGTGGGATCAAGAGTGTGAACCTTATGCAGTTTGGCGGCCGTGTCCATTTCGGTCAAAAGATCCACGTCATTATTGCTGGCGCTTCCGTCTGTGCCGAGTCCGATATCGATGCCGGCTGCAAGCATCCCGGGCACAGGTGCCACGCCGGACGCCAGCTTCATGTTGCTTTCCGGGCAATGGGCCACCTTCACCTCCCGCCGGGCCAGCAGATCAATCTCATCTTCCGTCAAGACAACGCAATGGGCCGCCACCACACGAGAATCAAGCAGGCCCAGATCTTCAAGATGATTCACCGGAGTGCGGCCAAAGCGCTCGCTGACCGTCTTGACCTCATCAGGGGTCTCGGAGAGATGGATATGGTAGAGGGCATGATGCTGATCAGCCTGTTCCTTCAGCTTGATAAGCAGATCAGGTGAACAGGTATAGGTTGAATGGGGGGCCGTAGCGATGGTGATAAGAGGATGGTCCCGGTAGCGGTGAAACAATTCATCAACATAATCAAAACCGGCGGCCGGATCTCCGTAATTGGGTGAGGGAAAATCATACAGGGGCTCACTGATCCAGCCCCGCATGCCGCTTTCGGCCGTGGCCCTGGCCACATCTTTGGCAAAGAGATACATGTCACAGAAGCTCGTTGTTCCGGAACGAATCATCTCCAGGATGGAAAGCAGCGTGGCCTGATAGACAATCTCTCCGCTGAGTTTTGCTTCCACCGGGAAAATATGCTCGTTGAGCCAGGTCATCAAGGGCAGATCATCGGCAATTCCGCGCAGACACGACATGGCGGCATGGGTATGAACATTCACCAAACCGGGCATCACCAGGCCGTTTTCCAGACTCAGATCTTCCTTGACCGTAAAATCTTTCTTCAGCTCGGCAGCAGGGCCAACCGCGATAATGGTGTCATCCTTGACCGCCACCGCGCCGTTTTTAATTACTCTGTTTTTTTCATCCAGTGTCAGGATGGTGCCTCGGACCAGCAGGTCAGCGGTTATTTTTTCTTGCGTGGTCATAGACGGTTAGCGCCTCCATGGATTTTTTTGATGGATTAAAATAAACATCAATGTTGTTGAATTAAGGACTCAATTTTCGCTTTTCTTTTACCCTTTAGCGGGTAGTAAGACTCCAAAAGGGACTGGAGGGGGTCGCCTGGTTGGGAAATCCCAAGCAAAACGTGCCCTCTGTCCCTCTGCCCCTCTGCCCCTCTGTCCCTTAAAATCACAACTCTTTCAAAATATCAACAACAAGCTTCTGAAAACGGCTCTCGGCAATTTTGGCCTGTGCAAGAATCTCTTCCAAAATGATGGGCTTAAAATTATCAGGATCATTGACATTCGACACCATGGAAATGCCGAGAACTTTCAGGCCGGCATGAATGGCAACAATAACCTCCGGCACGGTTGACATGCCAACGGCATCGGCGCCGCAATTTCGCAGAAATCTTGTCTCGGCCGGAGTTTCCAGGCTCGGCCCGGGAATGGCAACATAGGTTCCGCCAACCACATCGG
>JAYEPA010000118.1:0-13656 GCA_034723545.1 Thermodesulfobacteriota bacterium
GATGCTATAAAATTTTCGTATGGCACTACACGAGACTCTAGAAATGCAACCTATTGATATTGCACGATTTAATTTTTTACCCTTTATGAGCAATCAGGTAGTTACGTCACTTTTGATAATTGTTCTCGTAAAGTTGGGTCAGGATTACCTTGCTGACAATTTCAATGGGAGTTCCAGACCTTGAAACATAGGTGGCTGCTTGTCGCCTCAAATCATGAGGGCGTAATTCAATGTCTACGAGCTTGCCTGATTTTTTTGACCATTGACCAGGCAGCAACATAAGATATTGGAAAAATGCGGTCGTCCTGACTGAAATTATTGTCTTTCACCGTAGTCGTTTAACCTTACCAATATTTTTCGTGGAACATAAACAGTCTCTCCAACTCTGCCACTTTTGGGATTATGGATGGTCAGTGATCTTTCTTGAATATCATAGGGCCGGAGTTTTAAAACTTCACCAATTCGCATTCCACCCCGTGCCATGAGTTCCAGCATAATTCTGTTCCGAGTGTTCATGGTGCGAAAGATAATTTCATCAACCATCTCTTTATCAACTATTTGCCATTGGATCGCTTGAGGACGCTTGAATATTTTCTTGATTACTACTGTTATGTTGCGAGCTGGTCTATCTGGCTGAAATTATTAGATTTTTTAAGAAATTTCCGGTCGGTCTATTTTCCTTTGAATATCAGCCACTTACAGTTCATTTGGAGATTGTTGCAAAAAAGGTCACAACATAATTATCTTACTTTGATTATTTCACTACGGTAAAATTTCTGTAGGCACTTAAGGATTACTTAAGTTAGAAATAATTAAATAAGTAAGAAGATCCAGCTTTTAAATAGGTCATATCATTCCGTAATTATTGCATTTATATAGTGGTGGAGCATGTCACCTACTCAATAGGTTACTGAAATCATATAATTTGTAAACACTAAAAAAGTATAAGAATAAAATATAAAGAATAAGAGGAATAAAAAGGAATATTTGCAATATTTTTTCAAAAATCAGGAAGAAGAAGACACAACATAATAAAACTCACTACATAACTACTGTTGCCATTAAGGGCGAGGAATAGTCCCTGCATATTCCACTGAATCCTGCCATCAAAATTGACAACAGGTGGCTGAGCAAATCACCCTGCCCAGCGCAACAAATCCTGCAAATCTTCCCGGCGTAATTTTTTTATCATGTTCGCGTCATCACTCTTGATAAGTTGTCCGGCCAGATCACGTTTTGCCGTAATCATGCGGTGAATTTTTTCTTCCAGGGTACCGACGGTTATCAGTTTAAACACCTGCACCACATGTTTCTGGCCCATCCGGTGCACACGGGAGGTGGCCTGGTCTTCCCTGGCGGCATTCCACCAGCGGTCATAGTGAATAACCGCCTGGGCCGCGGTTAAATCAATTCCCACGCCTCCAGCCAGAAGACTGGCGCAGAACACCCGGCAATCACCACTATTCTGAAAGGACTCGATCATTGCGGCCCGTTTGGAAATACTCATATTGCCGCGCAGAGATCCATATCCGATTTTTTCCTCCTCAAGATATTCCTCAATAATATCAAGCATCCGGGTATACTGACTGAACACCACAACCTTCATGCCACTGGCCAGACATTCACCTAACAACTCCACAAAAAGATCCCATTTACCGCTTTCATATTCCGAGTTCTCTGATTCGTTATCAATCAGGGCCGGATGATCACAGATCTGTTTCAGCATGGTGATGAGCGCCAGAATATCCATATAGGAGATGTTGCTGTTCTCATCATTGAGCTGATCCAGCAAAGCGCCCTTTTCACCGATCGCCTGGCGATAAAAGCGGATCTGATCGTCACTCAACTCGCAAGTGTGAACATCTTCAATAATCTCGGGCAATTCGTTTAACACCTGGCCGCGATCCCGGCGCAACAAAAACGGGGAGACCCTCAGGGCAAGCTCCGCCAGTCTTTTTTTGTTCTCCCTGGCTGACACCTCCCGAACATATCTTTTTTTGAAATATGTCTCCGAGCCGAGAAGGCCTGGAAGGCAGATGTCAAAAATGTTTTTTAGATCAATAACCGAATTTTCCAGCGGGGTGCCGGTAAGACCGATTTTTATGAAGCCGGCAAGATCAAGGGCCGCCTGGTGCATGATTGTTTTCTTATTCTTCAAATGTTGTATTTCGTCAAAGATGACGACATCAAATGAACGTTCGGTCAGGGTGTTATCACGACCGATAAGGCCATAGGTAGTGATGGTTATCTGTTTTTTTAGGTCCAGATTCCGTCCGGAACCATGGAAGAAATCAAGGGAGAGTTCTCCATAAAAATCCTTGATTTTCATGGCCCAGTGCGGGGCCACCGAGGCCGGGCAGACAATCAAAAAATTCCTGTGCGGATTTTTCCGGGCTATGAGCCAGAGCAGAGCCAGGGCCTGATGGGTCTTGCCAAGTCCCATATCATCGGCCAGGATACCGCCTAATTTGTACCGATAAAGGGAGTAGAGCCAGGCCAGGCCGTTGACCTGGTAGTCACGCAGATGATCAGGCCTGTCCGGCAACCGTGTTTCATCCTGCCAGGAATCCGTATTCACCAAGCTGCGGATATGAGCCAGGTTGTCTTTTTCAGGCAGGACGATCTTATCAATCTGAGCCGTGAGATGGAGTAATTCCCACCCTCTGACCTTAATTCCGGCCGGTTCTCCGTCCCGACGCCAGATTCGCTCCCGGCCCAGATTGTAAAACCAGTCCAGAGAGGTTCCGGCAAGTTTCAAGCCTGAGCCGGGAAGATAATCAAGACCGTTTGTTCTGGCCGTCAGCAGATCCGCCAGTGATATCTGTAAATTACCCACACCATAATGGCCGGAAATGTAATACCAGTTGTCATCTTCATGGCTGCTGCTGCATAATTCAAGCTGGTCCGGCATTTCACGAAGTTCAAGATGGAGAATGGCCGGATCAATTTCATTATCCCGGCAATGAAAAACATCGTGTTTTTCCGTAAACAATGAAGCCACATCACTGTTAGCGATGGTAAACGGCTTGCCCGGAACTCCTTGTGGTTGAGCACAATCAAACAGGGTCAGAGGCTTTTTCTTCTCAGGCCGGATAGCCTCATGATCGGGTTGACGGATGAGGGGCACAAATCCCTTTCCGGCCAGAAAAAAAATTGTCAAAACGGCATTCCGCAAGCTCTTCCTGGCTGAAGATGCGGCCATCGGCAAGACGAAGACAGGGAGTGACAAGTAACGAACCGTCATCATTGCCAATCACCCTGGTAAATTCCCGGGCCGGATCAAGAAAAATTAAATTTTCAAGACGTTTCCCCAAGGTTTTCAGGAGAGTGGCGCTGTAATCCTGCTCCAGCCGCAATGAAAACATGGTGGAATCATCTTTGTCGGCTGCCTGCAGGAAAAAATCGCCGTTTTTATTATGACTGAAAGTGAGAGCTGATTCCGGCAGCATGGCCGCAAAATTTCTCATCAGCCAAAACCAGATGGAAGACTCTTTCAGCTGGCCCCGGGATTGCCGGCCGAGCTCGTTCAAATCGCATTCTGTTTTTGATGCGGCTAACCGGAATAATGAGTCGCGCAAAGCTATGACCGCTTGCGCATCCGCGGCCTGGGGCATTTTTTTACTCCCGGACCAGGAAAGACGATGGGGAAAAAGGGAGAGAAGCTGATGGAACAGGGCAAGGGGAAGGGTGGCGCGAAAACGGCTTTGGCCGCCATCAACCAGATCGACAAATAATCTTTCGCCGTCAGTTCGAATCGACAGCGGCCCCGCGGATTCATATCGTTCAAAAAGATGAGCAGCCAGTGACGACCAGACCGAGTTTGTAAAAACAAGGGGCAGAGGAAAAGGGTGTCCGTCATGCCTCGCTGTGTCCGGCATGGCAAGAATGGCGGCGGCCGCAATATGACCGCAGTAAGGACCACTTTTCCGGGCTGGACCGCAGCGGGAACAATGGGCCTCCTTTATGGTGAACCCCTGACGTATCTGTTGATTCTCCGCAAAAGAGAGGGTGGCGATGGTCTCTGATGTTGCCGGGAAACAAACACCGGCTGTATGGCGAAAGATAAGGCCTTCCGCGTCGGGCAGAAGGCGCAAACCCCTTTCCAGGGCCTGATCATCAAACCAGCTGTTAAGGGCTATCGTGGTCTCAAGAGACAAATGGGAAATTTCAGACATTAAATCGTCTTTGAACATAATGCCCTTCGGGCAAAACAATGACGAATGACGAATTACGAATGAAGGTACTTAATCTAATCAGACATTTCCTTTAATTCCTAATTCGTAATTGTTAATTCGTCATTTCTAATTACCAGCTTAAAAACAAGCAATTAACCAGGAATAATTCTTACAGAAATTTTGTTGTTCCGATACATCAAACTATACCTTAAATCCTGAACCTTTGATGATCTCGTAAAAACTACAAATTCACCACAGAGCACTCTGAGCTCACAGAGACAATTAATTATAATAAAAAAAATTTCTCTGTGCTCTCCGTGTGCTCTGTGGTGAAAAAAAGACTTTTTACTGGTTCATCAACCTTTGACAATGCACACTTTCTGGATCATTTCAGAAAATGCGCATTCAAGTCTCGTGGCTTCTGTAAGGATTATCGTTGCATATTTTCCTCCATCAGATGAAGGGTCTAAAACCTCCGAAAGCTTCCTGGCAAAACCCCCTACAGCCAATAACGGATTTCGGATTTCATGAGCCACCGCCTGTAAGGTCTGAACAACCGGATCGCACTCTGCCGTCAGGCTGTCAAGGGAAGGTAACTGCTTCTTTTTTTCAACAACTTGAGCTGCTGCCAGTTTTTCCGAGATCCGGCTGAGAGTTTGATTTGCCTTTTCCAGAATACCAAGGAGATCTCTTTCCCTGTTCAGCTCAACCCTGAGGTCTTCTGCAATAGCCTGAACCTCCTGAAAAGTAGTTGAAAGAGCATCGTTTACGACATCCTGCTCTATTCCGAATGTACCGTCCGCCTCCAAAAAAACAGGGTCAAGGCCTTTTGAATGCTGAAACAGAGTTTGCGATAACCTCCTTGCCATTTCACAGACCCTGGCCAAAGGAGGAACATCTTCCAGAAGGGCCTCATTTCCATAAAGCGACTGACAGGTAATCATTTCATCAGGAAATTTCCAAAAACGGAGAGCAGCCTCCCCAGCCTGTCGATGATCTATTCCGTATCTGGCTCTTTCCTGGGCAAGAGTCCTCTCAAACGGAGCCGAATCAATTGCAAAATCATCACCCTTGCCTTTAATCAAAAGATCAAAAAGAATAATTATCCCAATTTCATGTATGAGCCCTGCCGCAAAGGCTTCCTCAGGATTACAGCATTTCAGGTGCTGGGCCAGGGACTTAGCTAAAAGGGCCCTGTAGAGAGAAGAACGCCAAAACTTTTCGTAATCCATGCCCCCTTCTTTTCCCATGGGAAAAGTCTCCCTCAGGGAAAGAGAAAGGGCCATAATCCTTAATTGGTGGAAACCAATCCTGACAATGGCCTGTTTCAATGTGGAGACAGGGGAAATCGATCTGAAAAAGGCATTATTAGCCAGTTTGAGCAGACGGGCAGCAAGGGCAGGATCCTTGTCAATAACACGGGCCAGATCATTTGCGGAACTTGTATCGTCCGAGGCCAGTTCAATGAGTTTTATGGCAGCAACAGACAAAGGGGGCAGGCTATATCCGGACGCTATACTTTTTAGGAGGTTTGACCCTGAATCAGTTTTCATTGTTTTTCTAGTGTCAGCCGGCGTTGTCTTTTTCACGCGAGGCGGACGGTCAATGCGGAATTTCATCCGGCCAGCCGGATATCACCGGACAAAATCTCATGGACATGGCCGACATGGTCCCTGATATGGAGCCGGCCTTCCGAATCCGGCCCCAGGGAAACGCCTTTTACCGTCTGGCCCGAGGTGGCGACCCAGGTCATCTCCCTGTTTTTTGTTGCATCCCGCTTCCGCCAGTCAGCCAGAATTGCGGAAAAATCTTCATTTTCCAGCCTGTAAATTACTTTTTCTATTTCAGCGACCATCACCGAGAGAAGTTCTCCGCGGGCAACGGGCATGTCAACATGGTTCTGGAGGGACGTGGCCCTTTCCCGCAGATCAGGCGGGAAGACCTGCACAGGTGTTGAAATATTCAAACCAATGCCGAGAACAATTCTGGGTGATTGCTTCCCCGGCAGTTCTGCTTCTGTTAAAATACCACCACATTTTCTGTCGGCCAATAAAATATCATTGGGCCATTTGATCATGGGTTCGATTTTGCAAACAAGATGAATGGCCCGGCAGACTGCAAGCCCTGCCGCAAGGGTCAATCTGGGCATTTCCGCAGGCTCAAGTCCGGGCTGGAGAATCATGGAAAAATAGAGACCCGTGCCAGGCGGAGACAGCCATGTTTTCCCCAGTCGGCCCCTGCCTCCGGTCTGGCTTTCAGCCACAACAAGCGTTCCGGCCGGGGCCTCATCCCGGGCCATCTTCATGGCCACTTTATTGGTCGATTCGGTCTGCTCAAGCAGGTAAAGCGGCCGGCCGGCCAAAAAACCGTTTTTCTTTATCTCCAGCCACAAGGGTGACACGGGGGGCTCTTTTGGCTGTTTCATTTTTTCCATGCCCCCTTGCAAGCAAAAAGGCTCAACACAGGCTTAATCATTAAAACCAACAAGATCGATCAACTTGCGGATCATTTTTCTTTCATCCCGCTTCAAGTTGGCAACCTCGAATCCCGTATCATAAAAATCAGGATTGACATCATTCGACGACCAGATACTTTTCATGTCAAAGCAGAATTCCTTGCTGCGAAAATAGCCCTCCGGCAGAACCATGCGGATGCTGAACATTGTATTAATGGGGATCTGAGTTTTGCTCACCAGTTTAATGCCCCTTGTTGTGATGTCCACTAGTCTTCCCAGCAGTTCACCCCCCTCATTATCAAACACTTCAAGGTAATAAACAAGATGTCGACGCTTTAAGGATCGAGATCCCTCCATGCCACTTCCTCCCAGAACGTTCTGAGGATTTGCTCAAAAACAACTTCACATTTTAAACGAACCCTTAACTGAACACATGTACCGATTTCATCAAAGTAAGTCGTCAAGTAAACCGGCATTGCCTATTTTTTAAAAACATCTTTTATCATTCTGGACTGATTTTTATTTTTAATCAAGCTGATCCAGCATAAAGTTCACAACTTCTTCAATGGTCATGACTGACGAATCAATAACAACGGCATCCGTGGCCGCCTTCAAAGGGGCGAGACTTCTGGCGCTGTCATCCTGGTCACGCTTTTTAATCTGGGCCAAAATTTCCTTTTCATCGACAACATGTCCCTGTTCCCGCAACTGGGCCGAGCGGCGGCGGGCTCTTTCCTCCGGAGAGGCATCAAGGTAAAATTTCAACTCGGCTTTCGGAAAAACAACCGTGCCCGTATCACGGCCTTCTGCCACCACCGCGCCCCGGAGACCAAGAGTCCGCTGAAGTTCAGTAAGTTTTTTTCTGACCACGGACAGGGCCGACACCCTGGATGCCACCATGCTCATTTCTGCTGTTCTGATGGCTGAACTGACATCTTCCCCCCCAAGAAGAACACGGGTATCTTCGTCACCTGGCAGGAGCTCGAGATCCAGGTTCTTCAATAGCTTTTCCATGGCCGCTTCATCATCAGGAGCAATTTCGCTTCGGCTGGCCAAAAGGCCAACGGCCCGGTACATGGCGCCGGTGTCAAGATAAGTATAGTGGAGCCGGGCTGCCAGCTGGCGACTAATCGTACTCTTGCCGCTACCGGAAGGACCATCAATGGTGATAACCTTACCCCCTTCAGCCATTTTTCATTTCCTCCAGAGTCTCTGCCAGGGCCTTGACCAGACGATCATTTTCACTCTGTAGCCCAACGGTAATACGGATATAGGATGGATAGCCATAGGCATTCATAGCCCGAACAATAACCCCTTTGGTCAACATCTTATTGTAAAGATGTTTGGCATCCACAGCCACATCAACCAGAAAAAAATTGGTATGGGTAGGAAAGACCTTGCAACCCAGTCTGCTGATTTCAGTGGTCAGCCAGCTGATACCGTCCCTGGTCATGCTCAGGGTTTTTTGATAAAACTCTTCATCGTTGAGGCTGGCCAGGGCTCCCACCTGGGCCAGTTCATTGACGTTGAAGGGCTGACGAACCCGATGAAGATAATCGGCTATTTCTGCATTCATAATGCCATACCCCACCCTAAGACCGGCAATCCCGTAAGCCTTTGAAAAAGTACGCAGCCCGACCACGGCAGTATTATTGTCAAGGTAATCCCGGACATCAAGCTGGAGAGCCGGATCGACAAAATCCACATAGGCCTCGTCCAAAACAACAATGACGCTTTCCGGTACACGGCTTAAAAATGATTCAAACTCCTCTCTGTTAAAGACCGTGCCTGTGGGGTTATTCGGGTTATCCAGAAAAATCAACCGAGTTTTATCGTTGATATGAGCCAGGATTGTCTCCAGGTCATGACCCATGTCCTTCAAGGGAACAACGCGGTTGATACCATTGCAGGCCTGCACCATGGTCTGATAGACCAGAAAAGATGGCTGACTGGAGATCACTTCGTCTCCGGGTGAGACAAAGGCTCCGACCAGCAACTCAATAATCTCGTTGGAACCATTGCCGAAAACAAGCTCATTAATCTTGACGCCGAGCCTGTCCGCCAGGCTGGTAGCAAGATAATAACAGCTGCCGTCCGGATAACGGTGCAGGTTGACTAAGGCCTGGGAGATGGCCTCAACCGCCTTTGGTGAAGGCCCCAGGGAATTTTCATTGGAGGCCATTTTAATTGAATCACTGATGCCGTATTCACGCTCCAGCTCCTTTAAGGGTTTGCCGGGAGGATATGGGATCAGGTTTTTTATATTATCGCTAACAGATAGTTTCATATTTTTCCTTATATTGATTTGAATGAACTGGAAAATATTGACAAAAATTATGGTGAAATTTGTATAAAATCAAATGAAGAACAGCGCCAATGGCAATTTTAACAGATATTATTTAGGTCAACAAGAGGTGAACAGCGACCAGAGAAGCAATTGCCTATCAAAAAAAATATTGCGTTTTCATACGGAATGGGCTAAAAGTAAAAATTCAATATGGTGCAGTTCCTGTTATGTTGTGAATAAAGTAAAAAATCAGTTCAATTTCTTTTGAAGAAACTGGCCGCCTTTTTACCTTTTTGAACAAACAGCCTGCCGGCCGGATTCTCAATGAAGTCGGCCACTTTTTTTTAATGTGGTTCCCTAAGGGAACTGAGTACGAAGGAGTAGTTCCAAGTGAAAGAAGGCACAGTGAAATGGTTTAACGCTTCCAAGGGTTTTGGTTTTATCGAGCAGGACAATGGCGACGATGTATTCGTTCATTTTTCCGCTATCCAAACAGACGGTTACAAATCTCTCGATGAGGGTGCGCGGGTTCAGTTCGAGATTGTCGACGGCCCCAAAGGTCCAGCAGCCGATAAGGTTGTACAGCTGTAAGATCTTTATCGAATCAAATGAAAAAAGCCCCGCTTTTTGCGGGGCTTTTTTTTATGCTCGGACTGAAAATCTTTTTGATCCGCCATTATTCATTTTCATCACCACTTCCATTTTCCCCAATATCTCTCTTGTTAAACAGTCCCTGACAAATATAAGTCAACCAGGCACACATCCACAAAACCGCCCCAAGTCTCCAGTTAAAGAACGGGACGACAATCAGCAAAATTAAAATAATCCACGCACCAGCTTTTCTGATCATAATGGCGAATAAATGCCTGTTGGGATATTACCCTTTTTGCAACCTGAATTGAGTGTTTCAAATTGTGGAAGATTTTTGCTTCGTTTCTGAATCCATCAAGCTGCCTTGCTGGCCAGGTAATCGTCCTCATCAGCCAAACTCTCTTCCTTCATTGCCAGGTACTCGTCAAAGTCCATCGTCACGTCGATGATGCCGTCCGGAGTAATTTCGACAATCCTGTTTGCCACGGTGGACACAAACTGATGGTCATGGGAGGCAAAGAGTACCACCTCCGGAAAAGCCATCAGGGCATTATTCAAAGAGGTAATTGACTCAAGATCGAGATGGTTGGTGGCCTCATCGAGAATGAGGGCATTGGCGCCGGAAAGCATCATCCTGGAAAGCATGCAGCGCACTCGTTCACCACCGGAAAGAACAGCGATCTTTTTCATCGCCTCCTCTCCGGAAAAAAGCATTTTTCCAAGAAAACCCCGAAAAAAACTTTCATTCTCCTTGGGAGGTGCATATTGGCGCAGCCAGCCTATAAGATCAAGCTCGTCATTATCAAAATAAGCATTATTCTCTTTCGGGAAATAAGCATTGCTAATGGTCACTCCCCAACGAAAGCTGCCTTTGTCCGGCTCAAGCTCCCCGGACAGAATCTGGAAAAGAGTGGTTTTTGCCAGGCTGTTGGCCCCGACAAAGGCGATCTTATCGCCCTTGTTGACGGTGAGGGAGAGATCCTCAAACATGGAAACCCCGTCGATCTCTTTCGAAAGACCGTTGATCTCCAGTATGATGTCACCACAGGGCCGTTCCGAATTAAAGACGATGTAGGGATATTTTCGGGAGGAAATCGGCATATCATCCAGGGTGAGCTTCTCCAGCAGCTTCTTCCGGGAAGTGGCCTGTTTGGCCTTGGAGGCGTTGGAACTGAAGCGGCGGATGAAGTTCTTGAGCTCTTCCGCCTTGGCTTTGGCCTTTTTACTCTCGGTTTCTTTCTGGCGAAAACGGAGCTGACTGGCCTGATACCAGAAGTCATAGTTGCCGACATAAACCTGAATTTTACCATAATCGATATCCGCCACATGGGTGCAGACCTGGTTCAGGAAATGACGATCATGGGAGACGATGATCACGGTGTTCTGGAAACGGGAAAGAAAATGCTCCAACCAGGTGATGGTTTTCAGATCCAGCTGGTTGGTGGGCTCATCAAGAAGCAGGATATCCGGATTGCCGAACAGGGCCTGGGCCAGCAGCACTCGCACCTTATCGCTGCCATCAAGCTCTTTCATCTTTTTCTGACGCATCTCTTCCTGGATGCCGAGGCCATTTAACAGCACCGCAGCCTCTGCCTCTGCCTCATAGCCGTTCATTTCACCAAACTTGACTTCCAGTTCTCCGGAACGGATGCCATCTTCCTCGTCAAAATCAGCCTTGGCATAGAGGGCCTCACGTTCGGCCATCACCTTGTAGAGCTTCTTATGACCCATGACCACCGTATTAAAAACGGTGTACTCGTCAAAGGCGAACTGATCCTGGTTGAGCATGGCGATGCGCTGTTTCGCCCTTTTGCTAATCTCGCCCCGATCAGGCTCAAGCTGACCTGCCAGGATTTTTAGAAAGGTAGATTTGCCGGCGCCGTTCGCGCCGATCAGGCCATAGCAGTTACCAGGGGTAAATTTGATATTGACGTCTTGGAAGATGACCCTCTTGCCATAAGAGAGAGCAACATTGGATGCGGTGATCATGGTCGTGTCCTTATAATAAAAAACCACAAGGAAACTTCCCGTGGCATAGAGTGGTATTGGTTAGGAAAAGCAGGTCTTAAAGCTGTGCATCTTCCTGGGGAGAAAGGTTCTCCTCTTCCCCGGCAGTATTCTTCTTTTTCTCCAGCTTACGCAGCCTTTTTTCCTCTTTCTTCTTTTTCTTTGCCAATTCTTTCTGGCGCTTTTCATATGAATAATTTGTTTTTCTGGCCAAGACTCTCTCCCTGTTTATGCTTTCGGTTCGACCTAAAGACACTGCCCCAAAAAAAAAGACCCCGCATGCTGCGGGGCCTTTGCAATGATCAAAATCAAATTTTACTGCTGGACAACATTCTCAGCAGCCGGCCCCTTGGGACCATCAACGATGTCGAAGGTAACACGTGCGCCTTCCTGCAGGGACTTGAAGCCCTCGGCCTGAATTGCTGAATGATGCACGAATACATCCTTGCCACCATCTGCTTCAATAAAACCAAAACCTTTTGCATCATTAAACCATTTAACTGTTCCTTCTGCCATCTTGTACTACTCCTTTGTACTGGGTTCCCTTAGGAACCACTTTTTAAATGGGCCGAACCATCAAAGTTCGACCCGGTAACAGCTTTGTCGCCAAAACTGAATTTTATACTATTACAACCCCAGCCGAAAGGCCGAAGTCACAGACCACAGCCCGCGTATTTTTCATTTTTCATTTCTCTCCGAGTTCCTAGGGGCGCGCCTTTAAGGCCGTGGGCCTTTTATAAACCGAATTTATACCGAAAGAGCGCTCAACAGTCCCTGATCATCTTAGAGTTAATTCTTTAATAGAGTGAGAAAAATTCTGAGTAACCGGCATATCGCTTCATGCTGGATTCCTTTAAAAGCGATCAGCAAAAAAACTTCTACGATGGCAAACGATGCAAGAAAAGAACAACGTGGGCGGGAAAAACGTGAAAGAATATGCTTATACTTAAAGTATTAAAATATTTTTTCAAAATACCCTGTAATTTATTTTTTTTCAAGCAAAAAAAAGCACTTAACCCGAAATGAGCTAAGTGCTTGATTTTACTGGTGGGCCGTCGGAGACTCGAACTCCGAACCTGCTGATTAAGAGTCAGATGCTCTACCAATTGAGCTAACGGCCCGCAAGTTGATTTTAGATTTGAACTAATTAGCACACGAACAGTTGGCCGTCAAGCAATTAGCGGTCAACCAGACAAAATTGCCATCAGGGCTGCGAACCGACAAATTTTAAGGCAGCCGAGTTGATGCAGTAACGAAGACCGGTGGGTGGAGGACCATCGTCAAAGACATGGCCAAGATGGGCGTCACAACGATTGCAGATCACTTCAATTCTTTTCATAAAAAGGCCGTTATCCTCCACTTCCGCAACATTTCGAGGATCAATCACCTGCCAGAAGCTGGGCCAGCCGGTGCCGGAATCAAATTTATGTTTGGAACTGAACAAATCAAAATCACAGCAGACACAACGATAAACGCCATTTTCATCATGTTTATTATACTCGCCGGAAAAAGGCGGCTCCGTCCCCTTCTGCCGGGTAATTGCAAACTGCTCAGGCGTGAGGACTTCTCGCCATTCCTGTTCGGTTTTATGTACTTTCTCGATCATTTCTCTCTCCCTGGCCAATGCAGGCGATATTGATCCATTCCAGGCGGAAGACAAATAACCGGTCAAACTACCTAGAAATAAAACAAAAAAACCTGCAACAACCATCCAGAGCATCTTTTCGCGCATTTATTTTTCCTTACGTCTGCAGCCAGGCCGTTTCCTGCCGGAAAAGGTAAACGCCTTGGTAATCATTTTGTAATAGCTGCCCTTATCAATACCGATATCCTTTCCGCAGGAACATTGGATCTTATTCCCTTGGTACTGAACAGTGTAAAACTTCTTAATCCAATCCTTATGGCAGCGCAATAGCTCTCCGCTTCCGACTTTGTCATATTTCCAAAGTTTTCTTTTGCAGGCCGCGCATTTCAGGGTAAGCATGATTTGTTGATGTATAAGGGTTTAAAGTTAAAAAAATTATGTAATTACCACTAATCTTCAGCCTCATATATAATAGCTACCGAAAAACGTGGGGTGGGGTACGAAGAGTTTGACACAGAGGGCCCCCCAAGGGCATTCGAAGTCTACGCTTATCTCC
>JAYEPA010000119.1:0-13645 GCA_034723545.1 Thermodesulfobacteriota bacterium
AAATCAATACACGGTCAAGAGAGTGGCGAGGAATTCTCAAAAGAAGCCTCGATTTTATCTATCTCATCCTGGGTTGTTTCCCATTTATGGTAGGTACGATTCAATTTTTTCTCGATTTTACCATACTGAATGCTTTTATCGGCAAAGAGCTCCTGATCCTTGTACAGTTCGGGATCTGCCAGGGTTTTTTCCAGCTCTTCCTTGCGGGATTCCAGCTTTTCAATTTCTTTTTCAATTTTTCCCAAGGTTTTTTTCAGCGGGCCGATTTTTCGATTTTTTTCCTGGCGCACTTTGGCCATGGCCTGGCGGGCCTTTTTGCCGCGTGCTTGAGTGGGTGGTGCATTTTTTTCCGGTTTTTCTGTTTTTTCGACGGTCTTTGCCGCCTGGGCATCGTTGGTTTTTTCAGCTTCAACCCTCTCCCGTGCTTTTTCGAGGTAATAACTGATATTTCCCTCAAACAGGGTGGCTGAACCATCCTTGATCTCAAGAACCTTGTTGACAAACTGGTCAAGAAAAAAGCGGTTATGGGATACGACGATGATGGAGCCGTCATACTGGCCCAAAGCGTCCTGGAGAATGTCCTGGGATGTCATGTCCAGATGATTGGTCGGCTCGTCCATGATCAGCAGGTTGGCCGGGGATATGATCATCTTGGCCAGGGCCAGTCGGCTTTTTTCACCACCAGATAATACCTGGACCTTTTTATCCACATCATCGCCTTGGAACAGAAAAGCGCCGAGAATAGATCTGGTCTGGGTAATTGTTTTTTCCCCTTCAACATGACTCATTGTTTCAAGAGCGGTATATTTGGGGTCTAGATCCTGGGCCTGATGCTGGCCGAAATAGGAGATGGTCACATGGTGTCCCAGCCTTATTTTCCCGCCATCAGTGTTGATGAGCCCGGCCAGCAGTTTGACAAGGGTTGATTTGCCGGCCCCGTTCACACCGACAACAGCGAGTTTGTCTCCCCGTGAAAGTTCAAAAGTGAGATCGGAGAAGATCTTGTTTTTGCCAAAGGTCTTGGAAAGCTTTTCAGTGGCAATGGCCAGTCTGCCGCTTGGCGGTGAGGGTGGGAAGCGGAAGGCAATCTGCCGTTCCGTGTCTTCAAGTTCAATGAGCTCTATTTTTTCAAGCTGTTTGACCCGGCTCTGAACCTGTTTGGCCTTGGTTGATTTGGCCCTGAATCGTTCGATAAAACGTTTGGTCTGTTGGATTTTAGCCTGCTGGTTGGTGTAGGCAGCCTGCAACACCTCAAGTCTCTCCTCCTTCAGGACCAGATATTTGCTGTAATTACCATTGTAAGGCGTGAGTTTGCCCAGGCTTAACTCCCATGTCATATTTGTTATGTTGTCAAGAAATGCCCGGTCATGGGAAATGATCACCAAAGCGCCGTGATACGATTTAAGGAACTCTTCAAGCCAGGTCAGTGATTCGATGTCAAGATGATTAGTTGGCTCATCAAGAAGTAAAAAATCAGGTTGGGCCAGAAGATGTTTGGCCAGCATGAGGCGCATGAGCCAGCCGCCGCTGAATACGACGCAATCTTTTGTAAAATCATCCTTTTTAAATCCCAGTCCGCCCAAGACCTTTTCGATCTCGGAGCGGATACGAAAGATGTTTGACTGGTCAATACGGTTTTGCAGGTCCCCCTGTTGGGTCAGAAGTTGAGGAAAAGCAGGGTCGGCTGGATCCATTTCACCTAGTTCAATGTTGATTCCTTCCAGTTCTTCCTGGGCGGCAAGTATTTCGGCAAAGGCGGTTTCGGCTTCCTGGTAAACAGTGCGGCCCGCTTCGAATTGGCTGATTTCCTGGGGCAGGTAGCCGATGGAGGATCGCTTTGAACGGACAACAACCCCGGCATCGGTTTCCATGAGCCCGGCAAGAATCTTGAAGAGGGTTGATTTGCCGGTCCCGTTGACGCCCACCAGGCCGATCCGATCGCCATTGTTTACTCTGGCCGAAAGGTCATTGAAAAGATGTTTTTTACCGTATTGAATGTCGAGATTGTTGATACTGATCATGAAGTTTGCTGGATGAAATTGATGAAATATGTTTTTGTAAAATAAAAGGGTTTCGGGGGTAAAAGTAATGGTAACTTCTCAAATGGCAAATTCTCAATAAGTGGTGTCATACCGACAACCTCCCCCTTTAGCAAAGGGGGATTGAGGGGGATTTTTTATAGATTGCCATCACTTATTGAGAACTTACTAATAATGGTGTAATTTTTTCAGGTTCCAGATGTCTCGCTTATCAGCCTTCAGCCTTAAACTTTAAACCTCCCACAGACACATGGCTATAGATAAAGGTATTGTTTTTGTCAATCAATTTAGTTCCCGGCGCATTCGCTCCTGGCATAAGACTCTTATTCCTTTGCTGGACAGATGCAGGCTTGCCGGGTGTATTGATCGGCCCCGGATTTTGATCAAACCCAATGTTGTTGAGGCCTTTGATCCGCCCATCACCACCCCGGTTGGCCTTGTTGCCGCCTTGGTTGATTATCTGCGGGAACGGCTGCCTGATGCTGAAATAATCATCGGCGAGGGAACAGGATCCACCGACTATGATACCTTTTATCCCTTCAAGAAGCTCGGTTACACTGAAATGGCCGCAAAAAAAGATGTGGAGTTGATCGATCTTAATGTGGAACCCCTGCGGGAAATGAGTGATCCGAATTGCGGGCGTTGGCCGGAAATGGCTTTGCCGGAGATCCTTTTTGACTCTTTTTTGATTTCTGTGCCTGTGTTAAAGGCCCATTCCCTGGCCGGGGTCACACTGACCATGAAAAACATGATGGGCGCCGCGCCACCGAGCCGGTTCCAGCAGGGTGGTTCCTGGAAAAAGGCCGCCTTTCATGAGGATATCCATCCGGCAATCTTTGATCTCAATCAATACCGCACCCCTGATTTTACCATTCTTGATGCCACGAAGGGAATGGCGGAAGCGCATCTCTGGGGGCCGACCTGCTCTCCGCCGCCAAATATCTTGGCTGCGGGATTTGACCCGGTGGCCATTGACAGTTACGGTGCCGGATTGTTGAAAAAAAGATGGGATAGCATTGGTCATATCAAAATGGCCCATGGTGTTCTCGGCCAGGCAGAGCCTTTGACTGTTATTGATGTCAGCGTTGATGAAAAAAATGAGTGAACAGCCCCCTGACTACAAAGAATGGCTCTCGTACGTCGAGTCCTTCAGCCGTCTTTATCAGGACAAGAGTGGTGTCACCAGGATTTCCCATCCTGAGTCCTTCAACCCGGCACCTGGAAAAAGCGGCGGTCGCCTTGTCATCTGTTCTCCCCATCCCGATGATGAAATTCTCACCGGAACACTTCCCCTGCGTCTGCTCCAGGAAGATGGAGTCGCTGTCACCGATCTGGTCATGACCCTTGGCAGTGATCCGGCCCGCAAGGAGGCAAGGTTGGCTGAGTTGACCGCTGCCTGCCGGGTGGTTGGATTTGATCCGACCCTTGTTGCAGCCCCTCTGGCCTTTGACCGCCTCATTCCTGAAAATGATGACGAACAATGGCGGAAGAGGGTGGATATCCTTGTTAACCATTTTGTTGCCCTGCAGCCTGATTGTGTTCAGATTCCCCATGCTGTGGATGCCCATCCCACCCATAAAACGGTTCACCTACTGGTTTTCAAGGCGCTGCAACTTTATACCCGAAAATATGATTGTTCCGTCCTGCTTTTAGAAAGTGAATATTGGTCGTCACTGGCCCGGCCGAATCTGCTGGTTGGTATCAGCAATGAGGATCTGGCCCTGTTAATTTGCGCCCTGATCCGTCATGAGGGTGAGATTGCCAGAAATCCCTACCATCTCAGCCTGCCCGGACGGATGATGGATACCGTTCGGCGAGGATCTGAATTGCTGGACGGATATGGCTCTGGCAATTTCGACATGATTTTTGCTGAACTGTACACTCTTTCCCGGATGAGAGGCGGTGAGCAAGTCTGGCCGAAAAGGGGAGGGTGTGTCTCCGTCTTTCAAAGGGTTAAATTGAGTTTTTTTAATACCATTTTTTGTTAACACATCAATTTCATGATTGTTTTTAAGTTTTGTTTTGTGCATTTGTGCAAAATTGTGTCTTTTTTATTCTTTGCTTTTTCTTGACAAATTCATATTATTAGGGTATCCGAAATTATCTGAAAATGAAGAGTGATTCATTTTTGTTTTGATATTTTTTGTCCTAAGGAAATTAATATGAAATTGAACCGCCGTAATTTTTTTAAATTGGCCGGCGTGGCAGGTGCGGGTGCCCTGGCCACCGGTACGAAAAAAGCCCAGGCCTGGGAGTCCAAGGCACCGGAAGATCCTTTCGGCTGTCTGGTAGATTTAAGCCGCTGCGTGGGCTGCCGGAAGTGTGAGCAGGGTTGTAACGAGGTTAATAAGTTGCTGCCCCCTGAACGTCCTTTTGCTGATATGCTTCTTTTAAATGAGAAGAGAAGGCCCGACGCAAACAGCTATACTGTTGTGAATCGCTATTTTACCGGTAAGAGTGATGAACAGGATCATCTGCTGCCCACCTATGTCAAGATTCAGTGCATGCATTGCCAGGATCCGGCCTGCGTCTCCGCCTGCCTTGTCGGCGCCCTCACCAAGAAGGAGAATGGCACGGTTCATTATGATGTCTCCAAATGCATCGGCTGCCGCTACTGCATGGTGGCCTGTCCCTTTGAAATCCCGGCTTATGAATATTTTGATCCCCTGACCCCCAGGGTACGAAAATGCACCTTCTGTTTTGAGCGGATCGAAAAGGAAGGAGGGGTGCCGGGCTGCGCCGCCATCTGTCCTGTTGAGGCCATTACCTTTGGCAAACGTTCCAACCTTCTTGATCAGGCCCGGACCCGGATGAAAAAGGATCCGGCCCGCTATATCGACCATATTTACGGCGAACACGAGGTGGGCGGCACTTCCTGGCTCTATCTTTCCGATGTGGAGTTTAATAAAGTGGATTTTCAGGATCTGCCTTCCGAGCCAATACCCAAACTGCCCGAGACCATTCAGCACTCCCTGTTTTCCTATCTCTGGTCGCCCATTGCCCTGTTTGGTGTGCTTTCCGTTGTCATGGCCAAAGCTCAATCGAAGAAAAAAGAGGAGGATGAATCATGAGTCATTCTCCTTCTGCAACACATTTGAAATTCTTCACCCCCGGCGTCTGGGTTATGCTGGTTTTCATGTTCATGGGCGCGGTGGCGGTGGTGGCCCGTTTTACCTGGGGCATCGGCTCCGTTGCCAATCTGGATAATTCTCATCCCTGGGGCATCTGGGTCGGTATTGATGTGGCCACCGGCGTTGCCCTGGCTGCCGGCGGCTTTACCACCTCCTTTCTGGCCCATATCATTGGCCGTCACCATTATGAGCCCATTGTCCGTCCAGCCCTGCTCACGGCCATGCTTGGCTATACCTTTGTCGTCCTTGGGTTGCTGGTTGATATCGGCCGTACCTGGGCCATCTGGAAGCCGATTTTTAACTGGAACACCAACTCCGCCCTCTTTGAGGTGGCCATGTGTGTCCTGGTTTATCTCCATGTCCTCTATTTCGAGTTCGCGCCCACCGTGGGGGAGGGCATCGGAGGCAGGGTGAAGACCTTTATTACGGCAGTGACGGATAAGATCATGTGGATCTTTATTATTCTCGGCGTGGTTCTTTCCTGCATGCATCAGTCCAGCCTTGGAACATTGATGCTGATAGCGCCCACCAAGCTTCACCCTCTCTGGTATACACCCCTTTTGCCGTTGCTTTTTCTCTCCTCGGCCATTGCCGTTGGCTTTCCCATGGTGGTTTTTGAGACTACCCTGGTTTCAAGTTCCCTTAAACTCGATTCGGAGATGAAGATTTTGACTCCCCTGACGAAAATCACCATTTTTACCCTGGGGTTGTATATGGTTTTGAAAGTTGGTGATCTGTTTTACCGGGATGTGCTTGGTTATCTTCTGGACGGATCGACCCAGAGCAACTCTTTTCTCGTTGAACTCGGTTTCGGGGTGATTCTGCCCTGGCTTCTGCTTATAACGCCGGGAGTGCGGAAATCCCGGGGGATGTTGTTTTTTGCCTGCTGCCTGATTGTCGGCGGTGTTGTCTTGAATCGTATTAATGTCTTTCTGGTGGGTTATCACTCACCCTATGCTCAAACAAGTTATTTCCCGTCCATTGGCGAGATTGCCGTTACCGCCGGGCTGATTGCCACCCTCATGTTTATTTACCGGTTGGCTGTAACCTTTCTACCGGTTTTAAGCGCAAGTAAACAGGAGGTGTCGGCATGATACGATTGTCTAATCGACAGAGGGGCTTGGTTTTTGCCATTGTCTGTGCGGTTTTTCCATGCAGTTCTTCCGCTCAGGCTTCCAGCGGGGCGGAGTGGACGGCGCCGGACCAGGAGGCGGCCAAAGAGTTTGCCGCCCGGCCCGTGGAGCTGATCGTTGATATCAAGGATGAAAATTCCTACGAGAGGAGTCTGCGTCTGCTTGACCAGGGCCTCTCTATCAAGGATATGCCCAGCCATTATTTTTTACTGGACAGTCCCATTATCAAGAAACAGGAAGACCGCTACGGTTCGGCGCGCTTCATGCACGCTAAGCATGCCCGGTTGGTGCGGGATTGCGCGGTCTGCCATCATTATCGTCCCAAAGATCCGGCGGCAAAAGAGATTAACGGCTGTTCCTCCTGTCATCAGGATGCTTTTGATCCCCGTGTTCCGGATCGAACCGGTCTGAAGGCCGCTTATCATCTCCAGTGCATGGACTGCCACCGGGAGATGGCTAAAGGACCTCTGTCCTGCACCGGTTGTCATGACAAGAAGATTCCTGATCATGTCAAGCTGGTCAAACTTGTCGACAAGCCGGAACCTTCCCAGGTCACCGAGGAATGTCTGCGCTGCCATGAGAATGAGGGTAAGGACATGCTGAAGACGGCCCACTGGCTCTGGCGCGGCCCGTCAACCCATACGGTGGGTAGATCAAAGGAAATTGAAATAGGCAAGGGAACCATCGCCTTTAACAACTACTGAATTTCCATCAAGAGCAACGAGGCTCGTTGCACATCATGCCACGCCGGATACGGCTGGAAAGACGATTCATTTGATTTCACCGATATGACCAAGATTGACTGCCTGGTCTGTCATGACACCACCGGAACCTATAAAAAGTCGCCTAAGACAGCCGGCATGCCTGATCCCAAGGTGGACCTGGTCCAGGTGGCCCAGCATGTGGGCCGCCCCAGTCGCAAGACCTGCGGTGACTGTCATTTCAGCGGCGGCGGCGCCGACGCTGTGAAACACGCCGACATGAGCGGCGTCCTTTATAAGCCAAGCCGGGAAGATGATTTTCATATGGGCGGCCTGGATTTCAGCTGCCAGGAGTGTCACAGGACAAAAAATCACAAGATCGCCGGCCGCAGCAGTTCCGTTGCCGTGGTTGAGGGCGTTCTCTCCTGCCGCGACTGCCATACCGATAAGCCCCATTACGGCCTGCATCTGCTGGATCATCATCTGAACACCCATTGTGAGCACATTGACTGCAATACCTGCCATACTCCCCTCTATGCCAGGGGAAAACCAACCAAGTCACTTTGGGACTGGTCAACTGCCGGCAATAAAAAGCGCAAAGCCAAAAAAGATCAGTACGGCAAGCCGGATTATCACTGGAAAAAAGGCGATTTTCTTCATGTCCAGAATGCCAAACCCGCTTATGCCTGGTATGACGACCGGATGAAACGCTATCTTGTCGGAGACAAGGTGGAGGATCTTGACAGCGTTATTAAAATCACGGAACCTGTGGGGGATTTCCGTGATCCAGTGGCAAAAATTACCCCTTTTAAGATTATGTACGGTAAACAGGCCGCTGACCCGGAGACCCGTTATCTGCTTGCTCCCCATCTTTTCGGGCCGGGGGGATACTGGAAAACCCTGGATTGGCAGCAATCCTTTGCCGACGGCATGAAGGCTCACAATTTGGATTACAGCGGCAAGTATAAATGGGTCGAGACGGAGATGTACTGGCGGGTCGAGCACGGTATCGCCCCCAGGGAAATGTCTCTGACCTGTGTCCAGTGCCATTCTAGCCTGAAAGAGGAGAAAACCTGTAACCGCTGTCACCGGGACAGTCGGGATGTTGATTTCAAGAAGCTGGCCAACAAGGGCAGCGAGGAACAGAAACGCTATTTCCTAGGAGAGAGTCAGAAGCTGATCAACTCCACGGATTATCTTGATTTCAAGAAATTAGGTTATAAAGGCGATCCTATTGTTTTTGGCGGTCGGTTTAAGAAACTGTTGTTTGGGAATTAGTTTGATTGGTTGGATTCGTTTTGATGTGATGACATATAGCTTGTGACGGCTTGGGCCAGTAGTCCTGATCTCGTTTCGCCGTGTTTTTTTGCATACTGATCAACGCTGTTTAATAACATTTCAGGCATGGTGATATTGACGCGTTTTGATTTGAGTGAAAGTTTACTGATGTCAACTTCAACAATCGCCCAAGTGCAATTTTTATATTCAGGATTGTTTAGGTGGAATTCAATGTGCCGGACTGCCGGAAGCGGCTCGGCATCAAGAAGAAGGCCTTCAATATGACATTCTGCGGCTTCATGGGCCATATCAAGAGCTTCTTCAATAGTTGATCCAGCGGAAAAACAGCCGGGAAGGTCGGGAAAAGTGACACCATAGTCGGATTTCGGATCTTTATGAATAGCGATTGGGTATTTCATGGCTTATCTCCATTTCCAGTCGGCTTGGCGGTAAATGTTACGAAGTGTTCCAATAGGAATGTCTTTTTTGGGATGAGGAACTGTAATTTTACCAGGCTTATCAGGATGTTTGAATTGGTGATGGTCTCCTTTGGTGTGATGAAGCATCCAGCCCTCATCTTTTAATTTTTTTATCACATCCCGACTTTTCATGGTGTGTATTATACTTATTGTTTGTGGCCGGGGCAAGATGAATCTTGAACAGGTAGATTTCCAACAAGACCAACAAGACCAACAAGACCAACAAGACCAACAAGACTAACTAGACTAATAAGACCAACAAAACCATTCCGGAGGGATGAAAAATGGGCAAAAAAGTTGTAGTTATCGGCGGTGTGGCATGCGGACCCAAGGCAGCGGCCCGGCTCAAACGGCTGGATGCAAGCTGCGAGATTACCATTGTCGAGCGGGACAGCGAGGTTTCCTATGGAGCCTGCGGACTACCCTTTTATCTTGAGGGCGAGGTGCCGGAACTGGTGGATCTGACCACCACGCCGGTGGGTGTTCCCCGAAATGCCGGTTTTTTCAAGGCAGCCAAGGGCGTTGATGTTCGGACATTAACCGAGGCTGTGGCCATTGACCGTAAAAAGCAGCTGGTTACGGTGAAAAATCTTGAGGATGGCAGCGAGGAAGATCTTCCCTACGATAATCTCGTCATTGCCACGGGCAGCAGCCCGGTGCGACCCCCCATTACCGGCATAGATCTGGCCAATATCCATTGCCTGAAAACCATGGAAGACGGCGCTGCCATCAAGAAGGCCATGGCCGAGGCATCCGGCAAGAAAGCAGTCATCGTCGGGGCTGGTTTGATTGGTCTGGAATGTGTCGAGCCCTTGATCAATGACGGCTTTGAGGTGCATGTGGTTGAAAAACTCCCCCATGTACTGCCGGCCCTTCTTGATGAAGAGATGGCCGTACCCCTGATGAAACATCTCCAGGCCAAGGGCGTTCATCTTCATTGTAATGATGGCGTTGTCAAATTTGTTGGAGATGATGGGGGCAGAGTCATCAAGGTGGCCACTGAGCAGACCATCATTGACGCTGATCTGGTGATCTTGGCCATTGGTTTCCGGGCCAATGTGGGCCTGGCAAAAGATGCCGGTCTCAAGATCGGTGATTTCGGCATCAAAGTGGACGCGCACATGCGCACCTCTGATCCCCTGATTTATGCAGGCGGTGACAGTGTTGAGTCATTTTGCATGATTACCGGCAGATGGTTTTACGCGCCCATGGGCTCCACCGCCAATAAGCATGGCCGGGTAATTGCCAGCAATATTGCCGGTTGGAACTCTACCTTTACCGGGGTCTGCGGCACCGGCGTCTGCAAAATTATGGGCTTTAACGTGGGCCGCACCGGTTCTACGGAACGCGATGCCAGCGCAGCAGGCCTTGAGGTTGTAACGGCCCTGAATCCTGGTCTGGACCGGCCTCATTACATGAAAGAGGCCAAGCTCATTCACCTGAAGCTTGTGGCCGAGGCCCATACCGGCCGTCTGCTCGGCGTCCAGGTGTGCGGTCCTGGCGAGGTGTTGTCCCGGGTGGATACGGTGGCGGCCTTGTTGAGCCAGCGCGGCACGGTGGATGATCTTTTCGAGGTGGATATGGCCTATGCTCCGCCTTTTTCCCCGGCCATGGATAACGTTATTGTCGCCGCCAATATTATCCAGAACAAGATGGACGGCTTGGCCAATTCTTTTACTCCGGCCGAGATTAAGGCCAAACTGGATAAGGGTGAGGATATTGTCCTTCTTGATGTCAGAATGCCGGCCGAACTTGAGATGATGAAGCTGCCCTATGATAATGTGGTTCATATCCCTCTGGGTAAATTACGTTCAATGGTTGATACTCTGCCCACTGACAGGGAGATTATCTGTCTGTGCAAGATCTCCCTGCGAGGTTATGAGGCGGCTCGTATTCTCATTGGCCACGGAGTTGATCCCTACAAGGTTCATTTTCTTGACGGTGGCGTGGTGGCCTGGCCCTATGAGAAGATTGTTAAGGGGTGATGGTTGATGGGTATTGGCTCATGGTTGATGGCTCATGGGTATAGGTTTTGCTATGAGCTATCAGCTATGAGTTATATGACACAGGAGGTGACAAATGACTAAAATTGCAATGATTCGTTGTGAAAAAAACAGTGAGCGTTGTCCCTTGACAAATTGTTTTCGCTGCCTGATGGAGCAGAAAGAAGGTTTTGCCCGTTATGACGATTGC
Source organism: Thermodesulfobacteriota bacterium (assembly GCA_034723545.1). Lineage (GTDB taxonomy): Bacteria > Desulfobacterota > Desulfobulbia > Desulfobulbales > SURF-16 > JAGHCC01. The sequence goes on from JAYEPA010000119.1 coordinate 10,955, forward strand.
CTGCCCATGGGCGTTTTCACCTGTCGCTGTCCCGGTGAAAATGCGGTTGATCTGGGCAAAATTTTAAAGAGTAAAGGGGCGGAGGCTATTCATTTTACGACCTGCTCCTTTGCCAAAAAAACGGATGGGGGTTGGAGTCTGGAAAACGGCGGGTTTTGTGATGACCTCGATGCTATTATTGACCGTGTACACCGGGAGACCGGTCTTCCCTGTATCAAGGGCACGGCCCATCTGCCCAAGGATTACAACCTCAAGGTCTGGGTTTAAAAAAGGGAGTGAATTCTTTTTGTCCTGAAAAATCGTACTCGAAATTTTACAGACTTGCCTGTTTACTTGTTTCATAGTCATTTTTTTTCGTGATTTTAGGATGTTTTTGCACAATTTGTTTGACTTATGAATGGGGATTCAGTTACATAATATATTATATTTAATGCGTGGAATAACGGCCTTTTCTCATAAAGGCCGGAGGTGAAAACATGGGGAAAATGTTTTTATTTTATTTCACGCAGGGGATGCTGCCATGGTTGGCAGCGTAAATTGTTTGGAGAAACAAAGAGATAAGGAGAAAGAGATGATTAAAAAGTACGTGCTTATGGCAGCTGCCGCTGGTCTGCTGCTGGCTCCGGCCGGCGCTTTCGCCAAGATGGGTTCCGGTCAGATGTCAGCCAAGAGCAAGGATATTGATGTCGAGTTCTTTGGTAGCCAGAAAATGTATCCTCATTTCATGGATAATGTTAATTTTAATGATGATGCAGGCGATGGGGTACTTGGTGAAGAAAATGGTGCTATGGGCAATAATGCTGTCCGCAGTGAAACACGGGTAGGCTGGAAGGGAACCGGTGAAGACTGGAGTTTCCTGGTAACCCTGGAAGCTGACGTGACCATGAATAAGACCAATGGCGACCGCGGCGAGCAGGCTACAGGACCTTCGTATAAAGGGGCGAGCGGAAGTTCCTTTGGCCTGGAAAAACTGGATTTCCGTTATAATTTTGGCGGCGTGGAACTCAGCACAGGCTGGAACGGCAGATTTCTTGATATCAACTCAGGTGGCCTGCTTTATGGCGATGATCATCCCTTCTTCGGCATAACAGGAAAAAGCGATTCTTTTTCCTGGGAAGCTTTGTATCTTATGATTCAGGATGATATTACAGATGACCGTGACGGTATAGGTGCCCTTAATGCCCAGGAGATGGACTGGAGAGTCTACTCCCTGCGCGGTGCCTTTGATCTGGGTGGTTTTACCTTGGCTCCTCTTTACGCCTTTAGCGATAACAATGATCAAGAGGCTCAGACTCATTATCTGGGAGTTGAGGGTTATGGCAAGATAGGGATATTTACCCCGCGCTTTGAGGTCATCTATGCCAATGGTGAAATGGACGAAGATAGCAGCAAAGGCATTGCGGAAGATTATGACATCGAGGCCTGGGCCGTATATGGTTCTGTTGAGTTTGATCTGGGCAAGGCCTTGAATCCCTATGTCGGTTTTTCCTGGTTGAGCGGTGATGATGATGGCAATGATGATGACATCGAAGCCTTTAACGGTATTACCAATATTTCCCGTTATACTTCGACGTTCGGTATGGAAAATGCTATGATTTACCGAACTGTTCCCACCCTTGGAAGTGTTCTCTACAGCAACAACTTCAATATGCTGGGCAGTCAGACAGGTTACGGTGGCATCGCAAATACCTCAAAGGGTGACGCTCCTGGTCTGCTCATGCTTGGAATGGGTTCAAAGGGACAGCTAAACGAAAAATGGAGTTACAAAGCCCAGTTGATGTACTTCGAGCTTGATGATACCGGTGCACTTGAAGATTCCTATGGTCACAGTATTGATGATGAAATGGGTTATGAGTTTGATCTTCAGTTGACCTATGTATTCAATAACCATTTCTCCATCGGCAATGTTATCTCTATCTTTGATCCGGGTGACGCGATTAAAGACCTCCGTGGCGATGACTACGATGACACCGCCTTCCTGGATGTTATTGAGATGACCTGGAAGTTCTAATTTAGAAATTTCACATGTTGTTTTTTTCTGCCGGTCTGTTTTTTTACAGACCGGCAGTTTTGTTTGGTGGTTGACAATCTTGTTTTTTGTAAATACGTTGTATGTATGATTAGTTTTGAGTGGGATAGAAAAAAGGAATTGTCCAATCAGAAGAAACATGGAGTTTCTTTCGAAGAGGCAAAATCAGTATTTTTTGATGAAAGAGCGATTCAGTTCTTTGACGATGTCCATTCCTCAACCAAAGAAGAACGGTTTTTAATGCTTGGGCTCAGCTTTAATCTGCGTATTTTGCTTGTCTGTCACTGTATGCGTGGAAATAATGACATTATCAGGATAATTTCCGCCAGGAAAGCAACTAGAAAGGAAAGAACGTTTTATCCGGGAGGAGACTCATGAAAGCGGAATATGATCTTTCTACGATGAAAAGCCGTAGAAATCCTTACGCATCGAAATTAAAAAAACAGATTACCATTCGCATGGGTTCCGATGTTGTTGATTATTTCAAAGGGATGGCAGAGGAAACAGGGATTCCATATCAAAGATTGATTAATTTGTATTTACGTGACTGCATGGCGCATCGTCGGAAACTTCATCTGTCCTGGAATGGATAAATTAATATCTTACGTCGATCTTGATCCGACAATTGGTCATAAAATAAAATTGTAACTATTCAGCTGCAC
>JAYEPA010000120.1:0-3560 GCA_034723545.1 Thermodesulfobacteriota bacterium
CGATAAAGGGGAAATCTTTTGCTCTGAGCCCCTTATCGCTCACGGGGTAAGCGTCCCACCACGCATCAAACTATTCGTCCCCCACCCCACGTTCTTCGGTAGCTATTACGTATGAGGCTGAAGATGAGTGGTAATCACATAAAAAATCCATTCACACAGAGATAATATTGCAATATGCATACCAAATTTAAGATTTAATCGTTTTTGCCGAAATACCATATCTTTTAATCTTGTCATACAAGGCTGTCTTGCCGACATTGAGCTGGCCGGCGGTTTTTTGAACATTACCGTTATTGGTTTGCAAAAACTGCAATATCATGTCCCGTTCAAAAGACCCCAGAACATCCTTGAGGGAACTGTCCTCGACCTTTTCACACAACTCCTGGAAATAATTCCCCTTTGAGTTGCCCGTCGGGTTGACGTCAAAATAGAGATCCTGTTCTGTAATAATATTATTTTTAGCCATGAGAACAGCCCGTTGAATCACATTCTCAAGCTCCCTCACATTCCCCGGCCAGTCATGCATCAGAAGACGATTGATAATCTTGTCCGGCAAAAAATCAATACTCTTCTTAAAGGCCTGACGATAATGACGGACAAAATGTGTTGCCAGCTCCACAACATCCTCTATACGCTCCCGCAGAGGCGGAATGAGAATATTGATGATATTCAACCGGTAATACAGATCCAGGCGGAACGTGCCATCCTGGACAGCCTGGGCCAAATCAACATTGGTGGCGGCAATCACCCGCACATCAACGGTAACCGGGACATTGCCTCCAACCCGGATAATCTCGCCGTTTTGCAGGACACGCAGAAGGGAGGCCTGCATCCTGGGACTGATATCACCTATTTCATCGAGAAAGATGGTGCCGCCGTCAACAATCTCAAACTTGCCTTTTTTTCTGGCGCTTGCCCCGGTAAAGGCGCCTTTTTCATAACCGAACAGATCACTTTCCAGCAGATTATCATTAATTGCATTGCAGTTGACTTTGAGAAAGGGCTTGTCCCGACGGTCGCTGTTGTTTCTCACCAGGTCGGCCACCAGTTCCTTGCCGGTGCCTGACTCGCCGCAAATCAGAATAGTGGCATCCGAATCGGCAACCTGGTAAATCATGTCACGCAGCTCCCGCATCTTGCGGCAGGAACCGATCATCTCATCGCTCCGGCTCGACTGTTTGAGTTGTTTTTTTAAATGATTGATCTGCTTGGAGAGATCCTTGCGCAAACTTTCACTCTCGTCCAGATCATTGATCTTCTGCTGTAAAACCTCCTCAATATTGGCATGAAAATTCGTGATCTCCAGCTCATGCCGCTTCCTTTCCGAGATATCCCGCATGACCAGCATAACCAGCCGGTCGCCCATATATCCCTGAAAGGGGACAAAACTGTATTCAACATAAACATCGCCGATCCGGGTCTCGACCAGAGCACTGTAACTCTTACCGTTGCCGGACAGCCTGACGGGACATCTTTCTTCACGACAGTCTTCGGCCACGCAGAGGTTGTTCTTGCAGACCTGGCCGCAAAGATCGCCAATCGTGGAAATTGCCATGGGATTCATGTACTCAATCACACAATCTTCGCGGATGAGAATCACTATTTCCGGCATGGAATCGAGCAGAGCGCGCCAGTTGTGCAGAAGCCGGTCAATCTCCTGCTTCGTTTTGATCAGTTCACTATTCAAGGAAGCCATTATGCTTTCCCTCTCTCCTCTTGCATTCAGTAGAGTGGCATAAGTAGAAAATTCAGTATCATTTCGTCTACGAAGATCTATAATTCAGGTGACCTCAATAACTGGTGGCAATCTTACTCAAGCAGATCCGGCTTACAAGATTACCAGTTGTGTAGGGATGCGCAGGAGCACCCCAAGGGCATTTCCTGCGGGGCACCCGGCTCTCCGGGCGATATTATAGAAGCTTACAACATCAGCCGAACATAATCGCCCACAGGGTGGGCTCCTACACCAAAAAAGAACCATCATTTATTGAGAAATTACTAATTCAGTTCCGCCCAACACCATGGTAAACAAACCCCGCCTCTCTCATCTGGACGGGACTATAGACATTGCGAAGATCAACAAATACCGGGGATTTCATCCGAGACTTCAACTCTTGCAGATCAAGGGCCCGATACTGATTCCATTCGGTAAACAACACCAGGACATCGGCATTATCACACGCCTCATAGGCATTATTGACGTAATTAAAGTCAGGAAACATTTCGGCGGCCTCCTTCATTCCCTGGGGGTCATGGGCCTGGATGCGGGCGCCCCTTTCAAGCAGCGGCGGCAGAATTGTCAATGCGGGCGCGTCCCGCAGATCGTCGGTTTCCGGCTTAAAGGTCAGACCAAGCACGCCGATTGTCTTACCGGCCTCATCACCGCCAAGGGCGTCACGAATTTTTTTGACCATCATTGCCTTCTGGGCAGCATTAATTTCAACGGCCGCCTCAACAGAGCGGGCCGCCACGCCGTTTTCCTGGGCGATTCGCAGCAGCGCCAGGGTATCCTTGGGAAAACAGGAGCCTCCATAGCCCGGCCCGGCATGGAGAAATTTTCCGCCAATACGGCCGTCAAGTCCAACTCCCCGGGCCAGCTCCACGACATCAGCGCCGACTTCGTCACAAATATTAGACATCTCGTTGATAAATGAAATCTTAATGGCCAGAAAAGCGTTTGAAGCATACTTGATCAACTCGGCGGTTTCAAGGCCGGTAACCACAAAGGGAGTTGAGATGAGATAAAGAGGATTGTAAACTTCCTTCATCACTCCAGCGGCCCGTTCGGAATCCGTGCCGATCACCACCCGGTTCGGTCTCATAAAGTCATTGATGGCCGCTCCTTCCCGTAAAAACTCGGGATTTGACACCACATCAAAATCCGCCTTGGGATTTTCCTCGCCAACGACCCGAGCCACCTGCCGGGCCGTGCCCACCGGAACCGTGCTCTTATCGACAATCACGGTATAGCCCTTCAGATGCGGGGCAAGATCCTTGGCTGCGGCATAAATATAGGTGAGATCCGCATAGCCGTCACCCCGGCGCGAAGATGGGGTGCCAACCCCGATAAAAACCGCCTGGGCATCCGGCACGCAGTCGGCCAGATCCGTGGAAAAGGTCAAACGTCCCTCTCGGACATTTTTCTGAACCAGCTGGTCCAGTCCGGGTTCGTAGATTGGGATTTCGCCATTAAGAAGCTGCTCTATTTTGGACTTATCTTTGTCCATGCAGATAACACGGTGGCCAAACTCCGCGAGACAGACGCCGCTCACCAGGCCGACGTAGCCGGTACCGATCATTGTGATATTCATTTATTTTTTCCTTATTTTGTTACTCTCACAGAGACGCAGAGACACAGAGTTTTTTCTCCGTGGCCTCCGTACCTCTGTGAGATATCATCCATAATAGCCGCGGTACCACTCCACAAATCGGGCCAGCCCGTCTTCAATCGACGTGGACGGCTTAAAACCAACATCCCGGACAAGATCATCAACATTGGCATAGGTGGCCGGCACATCACCATTCTGCATGGGCAGAAAATTCTTTTCAGCCTTTTTCCC
>JAYEPA010000121.1:0-3544 GCA_034723545.1 Thermodesulfobacteriota bacterium
GCCACGACGCGCTGCATCAGGGCCGGGGCATTGACAAAGCCGAGAATCCGATTGGCCAGAGTCATGGCGCCAAGCAAAGGAGCCTTATCATCAATTTCCGGATGGATGGCGATATAGCCAATTCGTTCACCGGGCAGAGAAAGATCCTTTGAATAGGATGAAACCACGATACTGTTGCGATAGGCGACAAAAATGCTCGGCACCTCATTATCATCAAAAACAATCTTGCGGTAGGGCTCATCGCTGAGCAGAAAAATGGTGGAGTTGTGTTTCTTCTGAGCAGCCTCAAGAATTTCCCCAAGCCGGGCCAGATCAGCAGCAGGATAAATCTGACCGGTTGGATTGTTGGGACTGTTAATGATCATGGCCTTGGTTTTGTCTGTGATGGCCGCTTCAATGGCGTCAAGGTCAAGATTAAAATCAGGAGTGGTATTGACAATTTTAGAGGTCCCACCCTGATTATCCACATAAAAATGATACTCAACAAAAAAAGGCGCCAGAAAAATCACCTCTTCAGCGGGATTGAGAATCGATTTCAGCACAACATTCAGGCCTCCGGCCGCACCACAGGTCATGAGCAACTCATCTCCGCTCACTGTCACACCCTGATCCTTTGATATCCGCGCTGCCACGGCCTCCCGGACAAAAGGATAACCTCCGTTTGGCATATAACCATGGATACCGGGTTTTTCCTCGGTAGCCAGTTTCTGCAAAATTTCGGAAAATTGCGGCGGCGGCGGTACGTCTGGATTTCCCAAGCTGAAATCAAACACTTTATCAGCGCCGAATTCTTTTTTTAATTTAGCTCCTTCCTCAAACATCTTGCGAATCCAGGAAGAACGTTGGGCAAAATCATTCATTTTTGTGGAAATGGCCATGCTTGCTCCTTTATCATTACTGCGGGCATTCAATTGATGGTTGACAGCGCAACGGTTGCTTTAGCGTGTCTACCTTGAGTTATTCATTTTCTTGCTTAAATAATCATACGCGACATTAATTTCTTTCATTTTTTCTTCCGCAACCTCGCGGAATTCTTTGCCAAGATGGCTGACCTTATCCGGATGATACTTCATGCTGAGTTTTCTGTAGGCTTTTTTTATGGCGGCAAAATCAGCGGAAGAAGTCAATCCCAGAACCTCATAATATTTTTCTTCATCGGAAACACCGGGATATTGATGCCGCTGATAGCGGTATCTGCTCCAGATGGTTTGCTGATCATACTGGGAGATATCGAGATAATCGGCAATGTTCTGGGCCAACTCCAGTTCCCTGGGCGGGATATGCTCCTTGGTGTAAAGAACCTGAAAAACAAGCTCCAACAGAATCAACCGGGGCTCATAGGAAAATGTGTTGCGAAACTGCTCCAGCAGGGATTCCAGAGTCTCGGTTGAACGGGAGCCGTCCTTGATCAACTCCTTTACCCAGAACATCTGTTCCTGGTTATAGCGCAGATTATGATGAAAATAATTCTGGATGGTCTGCAGTTCCACCCTGGTGATGTCACCGTCAATCTGGGCAATTTTCACCAGAATATGAACAAGAAGCTGAACAAAACGATTACGGGCCTCGGACTGCTGATGTTCATAGTCGCTCACCCTTTTGCGAACATAGGCGGAAAACAACCAGAAGGCGGCAACAAGAAAAAAAACAAGAAATAGACCGGAAACCAGCAGGAAGCCCATAATCTCAAAAAGCAGGGGCGCACCGCCAAAAAGAAGCAGGGCCATCATGAAGATCAGCAGACAGCCACCGCAGCCGGGTTGACTATGATATTTATATTCGGGCATGGGAGATTAAAAAAACAAAAAAATTAACCACAGAGCACACTGAGCACACAGAGACAACTAATTGTAATAAAAATAATTTCTCTGTGCTCTCTATGTGCTCTGTGGTGAAAAAAGCCTTTTTACTGATTCATCAAAACTTCATAATTCGACATTTCTGGTGACCTCAACATTCAGCTCTCTCCACTCTCATCGTTGTCCTCGGCAAACAGCGCCTCGGCAAACTCATTGGGATCAAAATCACGTAGATCATCCATCTGTTCGCCGATGCCGATAAAACGGATGGGGATATTAAATTCACGGCAGACATTAACAACAATACCACCCTTGGCCGTGCCATCAAGCTTGGTCAAGGCAAGACCGGTGACACCGACTGCTTCATTAAACAGTCTGGCCTGGGAAATACCGTTCTGGCCCGTGGTGGCATCAAGGACAAGCATGACCTCGTGGGGCGCGCCTTCAAGCTTCTTTCCCGCCACTCTCTTGATTTTCTTCAACTCTTCCATGAGGTTGACCTTGGTATGCAGCCGGCCGGCAGTATCAATGATCACGACATCAAAATTCCGGGCCGTGGCCAGAGCGTCAAAAACAACCGAGGAAGGATCAGCGCCAAACTCCTGGCTGATCACCTCAACACCGATCCTTTTCCCCCAGATCTGCAGTTGTTCAATGGCAGCGGCCCGAAAAGTGTCAGCCGCAACCAGAGCAACACTCTGACCGGAACGGACAAATTTCCGGGCCATCTTGCCGATGGTTGTCGTCTTGCCCACACCATTGACGCCGACAACCATTATAATGAACGGACCACTCTCCGGCATAACCAGCTCAGCGGGTTGATCCGAGCTGAGCAGGTACTCGGTAATTTTCTCCCTGAGTACCTTCTTCAAGGCACTGGGGTCACTCAACTCCTTTCTGGCAACCTTATCACTGGCATGATCAACCAGTTCCTGGGTCGTGGAAATGCCGAGATCCGCGGTAATCAAAATTTCTTCAAGATCGTCGAGCAATTCTTGGTCAATCACCTTTTTACCGAGGAAAAGCTCATCGACTCTTTTGACGAGTGATCCCCGTGATTTTGACAAACGTTTCGTAAGACGGCTGAAAAAACCGCCCACGTCTTCATGCGGGATGGACTTTGATTTGTCGCTCTCCTCCGGAATGGGGATAACAGCCGCGTCAACCTTTTCCTCTTCAGCTTCGGTAACCGACTCCTCCAGTTCCGCAACAGGTATTGCCTCAACTTCCGAGGGTGCTTCGAGGACCTCGATCTCTTCCAGTTCGGCTTCAACCTTGTCTTCTTCAGCTTCGGCAACCGGCTCCTCCAGTTCCGCAACAGGTATTGCCTCAACTTCCGAGGATGTTTCGAGGACCTCGATCTCTTCCAGTTCGGCTTCAACCTTGTCTTCTTCAGGTTCAACACCTTTTCCGGACAGTTTACCCAGTTTCTTCTTAAACCAACCTAACATCTTTCTTCCTCAAAACCTTCCAGGGCGGTGACAACACGATCAATCATCCAGACCGGTGTTGAAGCCCCTGCCGTTACAGCCACCTTGTCATATTGAAGAAGATTCCGGCAATCGAGTTCATCCTCGGTTTCAATCAAATATACAGGGCATCCCATGGACCGGCCAACTTCAGCAAGTCTGCCGGTGTTGGCGCTGCTACGTCCTCCCACCACAATCATGGCCTCTACCTCGCCGCATAGTTTCCTGACCTCATCCTGCCGTTTCGAGGTAGAATCGCAGATCGTATTAAACACC
>JAYEPA010000122.1:0-3516 GCA_034723545.1 Thermodesulfobacteriota bacterium
CAGAGCTCATTATTGCTATTAACAAGGATCCTGATGCTCCGATCTTTGATATTGCCACTTATGGCATTGTTGGCGATCTTTTTGAAATTCTTCCCAGACTGATAGATAAATTGAAAGAAAAATCTGGTAAATAAAATGAGTCTCAATGAAAAAGTTGCGTTGGTGACCGGCGGCAGCCGGGGGATTGGCCGGGCGATTTGCCTGCGGTTGGCTGAATTGGGCGCAACCGTGGTGGTCAACTATGTCAGTCGGCCCGATGCCGCGGATGAAACTGTTGCCATCATCGAAAAAGCGGGCGGCAAAGCCTTGACGTGCAGGTTTAATGTTGCTGACGGTAAAGAGGTTCAAGACGGTGTAAAGGAAATTCTGGCAAATTTTGGTCAGATTGACATTTTGGTCAATAATGCCGGAATTACCCGAGACGGTTTGATTGCCATGATGAAGGAAGAGTCTTGGGACCAGGTTTTAGATACCAATCTCAAGGGTGCCTATCATTGCATTAAGGCTGTCAGCCGTTCCATGATGAAAAAACGTTGGGGCAGAATCATTACCATTACTTCTGTTATTGGTTTTGCCGGGAATGCCGGTCAGGCCAATTATGCGGCGGCCAAGGCAGGACTTGCAGGACTGACCCGCTCAGTTGCCAGGGAGTTGGCCTCCAGAGGAGTTACGGCCAATGGAGTTGCGCCGGGATACATTGACACGGATATGACCCGTGGCCTCCCTGAAGCGGTGACCGAGAAAATTTTATCTGAAATTCCCATGAGTTCTCTGGGAACACCTGAAGATGTTGCCGGGGCTGTTGCCTATTTGGCCTCGGATGAGGCTCGTTATGTGACTGGCCAGTTTATCCATGTCAACGGTGGCATGTTCATGGGATAAGTTCGGAAGACACGAGTCAGTAGATATGAGACATAATACAGATATATCATTTGCCTAAATGAGCGTTTAAAATTTTAACAAATGTTTTGTTTGTATTTTTAAGGAATTAATTATATTTGAGTTTTTAGATAGCGAAGACTTCGAAATTTAAAACTTTCATAATCAGCTAAGGAGAAAAATTATGGCAGTGGAAGACAAACTTATTGATATTATTGCGGAGCAACTTAGTGTGGACAAAAGCAAGGTTGTTGCTTCCGCTTCTTTTGTTGACGATCTTGGCGCTGATTCTTTGGATCTTGTTGAGTTAATCATGGCCATGGAAGAGTCTTTTGATATTGAAATTCCTGACGAGGATGCTGAGAAAATTATGACCGTGCAGGATGCCATTGCATATGTAGATAAAATCAAAGGATAACAGACCAGCTGGAATTTTTTTGCTGTAAGTAGCGTTAATAAATTCATGGTCGATGTGATCAAGCTGCACAATTTCTCGTAGAGGCATAGAGAAAAAACTCTATGAACTCTGTGCCTCTACAAGAGAATTTTATATAAAAAATATCAAACCCCTGTTTTTAATCATTGCGCCCTTGATGACGCTTCCTTCCGTTGTTCGAAACGGAGTGAGGCGTTTTCTGGCAATAGGGTAACGTTAAGAGGCAGCAAGTGAAAAGAAGAGTCGTGGTAACAGGTGTTGGCCTTGTGACCCCTTTGGGAACCGGTGTAGACAAGACGTGGGAAGGTTTGTGTGCCGGCAAAAGCGGTATTGGGCCAATCACCAGATTTGATGTCAGTGATTACGCCGTAAAAATTGCCGCTGAGGTCAAGGATTTTCAGATAGATGATTTTATAGAAAAAAAATTGGCCAAGCATCTTGAATTTTTTGTTCAATACGCTATTGCTGCGGCAGACATGGCCTTGAAGGATGCCGATTTTTCCATAACTGAAGAAAATGCCACCAGGGTCGGGGTCATTACCGGTTGTGGCCTGGGAGGTCTTCCCGCCATTGAAAAGTATGCCGATGTTGTGCGGGAACGTGGCCCAAGGCGCATTACTCCCTTTTTTATCCCCATGGTCATCCCTAACATGGGCGCCGGTCATATTTCCATTGTTTACAAAGCGAAAGGCCCGAATATGTCGTTGACGACTGCCTGCGCCGCCGGTACTCACGCGGTGGGGGAAGCCTACAGGTTGATCAGTGACGGAAAGTGTGATGTGGCTATAACCGGTGGCAGTGAATCCACCGTATGTCCACTGGCAGTTGCGGGTTTTAGTTCCATGAAAGCCCTGTCAAAAAGAAATGATGAACCTGAAAAGGCTTCCCGTCCTTTTGACAAGGATCGTGATGGTTTTGTTATTGCCGAAGGTGCCGGCATGTTGATCTTGGAAGAGCTGGAACATGCCAGGGCACGAGGAGCAAAAATATATGCGGAAATGGCTGGATACGGTTTGTCCGGGGATGGTTATCATATGGCTGCCCCGCCGGAAGACGGCGACGGTGCTGTGCGCTGTATGCAGATGGCGCTTGATGATGCCGGTATGAAACCTGCCGATATCGATTACATTAATGCCCACGGCACCTCTACTCCGTTGAATGATGTGGTGGAAACCAGAGCCATCAAACAGGTTTTTCAAGAGCATGCCTCAAAACTTGCAATAAGTTCCACTAAATCCATGACCGGTCACATGCTGGGAGGCGCAGGCGGAATTGAGGCGGTTTTCACAGCATTATCGCTTTATCACCAATTGATTCCTCCCACTGCAAATCTGGAAAATCCGGATCCGGAGTGCGACCTGGACTATGTGCCGGGCACAGCCAGAGAAAGCAATATCCAGGCGGCCATGTCCAACTCTTTTGGTTTTGGCGGGACGAATGCGGTGGTGATCATGAAACGGTACGGAGATTCAAAGTGAAAATTGCAATTGGCTGTGATCACGGCGGCCTCATTTTAAAAAATGAAATTCTTGATCTCTTGGCCGCAAGCGACCATCAAGTGATGGATCAGGGAACTTTTTCTTCTGATTCCGTTGATTATCCTGATTTTGCTAAAAAAGTGTGTGACCTTGTCGAAATTGGTGCATGTGATCGTGGAATCTTGATTTGCGGAACGGGTATTGGCATGTCAATGGCCGCAAATCGAAATGAGCTAATCAGAGCAGCCCTTTGCCATGAGATTTTTACTGCCAGGATGAGCCGTGAACATAATGATGCAAATGTACTCTGCCTTGGGGCCAGGGTCATTGGTCCCGGACTGGCGTTGGAAATGGTACAGGTCTGGCTTGAGACCAAATTCGGCGGTGATCGGCATCTCAAGCGTATTAAAATGTTTTCAAAAATTGAGCGATCTGCGCTGAAGGCCGATTAGGAGGTTGTCCGAGAATAGGCATTTTTTCTCAAATCGAGGCATTTTGAAAAAATAAGCACAGTCATATAGTTGATATTACGAGCATTATTTTTTCAAAACAACGAAGAGTTGGGGAAAAAGGACATTCTTGGACAGCCTCCTAGCACTACCTGTTACCCATAATTTTAGCCTGGACATTTAAGTCTGAATCGTGCATACTTGATGCATGAATACTCAAAATCAAATCAAACGTACATTATCTGAGGAGTCAAGCTTACTATACCTTAAAGAT
>JAYEPA010000123.1:0-9047 GCA_034723545.1 Thermodesulfobacteriota bacterium
CTGTAACTGTTCAGATGTGGCCCATATTCGGAGTCTACGCTTACCTGTTCATTTAGAGATTTGAAGCGTACTAATGCTACTCGAGAAGCTCTAAGTGGGCGAAGATGGGGTGCAGCTGAATAGTTACAATTTTCTTTAATTTTGTAAAACAAAACAATATATCCAAAAAGATTGGATCTTGCAATGTGAAATTATTGAAGCCAGCCATTTGAGATCTGAAATGGCTCGGTTATCTGATCCAGGATCAACTGTTCATGGAGGCAAAAAACTCTTCATTATTTTTTGTTCTTTTCATCTTGTCCAGAAAAAATTCCATGGCATGGGCAGGATTCATTGAAGAGAGAAGTTTGCGCAGAATCCACATGCGGTTAAGAACATCCGGTTCAAGTAGCAGTTCCTCTTTTCTGGTGCCGGATTTATTCATGTCAAAGGAGGGGTATAATCTTTTGTCGGCCATTTTCCGATCAAGAATAATCTCCATATTGCCCGTGCCTTTGAACTCTTCGAAAATAACATCATCCATTCTGCTGCCGGTATCAACCAACGCCGTGGCAATGATAGTCAGGCTGCCGCCTTCTTCAATATTACGGGCCGCGCCGAAAAATCTCTTCGGACGATGCAGGGCATTCGAGTCCACGCCGCCGGAAAGAATCTTACCGCTGGAAGGGACAACGGTATTGTATGCTCTGGCCAGTCTGGTTATGCTGTCAAGCAGAATGACTACGTCTTTTTTATGTTCAACCAGCCTTCTGGCTTTTTCTATTACCATCTCGGCCACTTGGACATGGCGCTGGGGTTGTTCGTCAAAAGTGGAACTGACTACCTCGGCATTGACGCTTCTCGCCATGTCGGTCACTTCTTCGGGACGTTCGTCAATAAGGAGCACGATCAAAATGATCTCTTTGTGATTCTGGGTGATACTGTTGGCGATATCCTTGATCAGTACTGTTTTACCGGTTCTTGGAGGTGCCACGATCAAACCGCGCTGTCCTTTGCCGATTGGCGCGATAATGTCCATAATCCGCATGGAATAGCCGTCATCTCCTTTACGTTCCAGGGTGATTCGTTCATCGGGATGCAAGGGAGTAAGGTTTGAAAAGAGGGTTTTGTTTCTCGCCTGTTCAGGATTATCAAAATTAACCTTTTCCACCTTCAGAAGGGCAAAATAACGTTCTCCTTCTTTGGGAGCCCGCACCAGGCCCTCAACTGTATCGCCGGTACGAAGATTCAGGCGCCGTATTTGGGAAGGAGAAACATAGATATCATCAGGCCCGGGCAGATAGTTGTAATCAGGCGCCCGGAGAAAACCAAAACCGTCGGACAAAATTTCCAGGACGCCGCTTCCCCTCACCTTGCTGTTCTTGTCCTGCCTGGTCGTGGCATGAATAATGGAAAAAATCAATTCCTGTTTACGCAGGCCGCTGACGCCCTCAACCTTCAGATCCTTGGCCATCTTGGTTAATTCTGTGATTTTTTTTAACTTTAACTCGGTTAAATGCATTTGAACTTAAATCTCCTTATCGATTCATCTTTCTTCATCATTTTTATCTCACCAGATAAAAATGACAGTTTACCCATCAGGAATTCATTTGGCAGATAAACGCCTTTCAGAATAGGGCATAGACCGACTTTCAAATTGAAAATCGTTTAACTCTAGAAAATATTTTCTTGTTTTTGTGATTTAAAAAAAGCGAATTGAAATTTATAGTGCGAATTAAATTTTCCGGTATGATTTCGGGAATGAGTGGCTGCAAGCGTCACTCCGTGAAAAACAAGAAAAGTCTGTTTTAGTTGTCAATTGTCAATAGATCGAAAATGTCGGCACTCTAAATGCAGAGGCTGAGAACTTTTTTTCGATTTGATCTACTCTTATTGAGAAATATCAAATAAGGCGGGAACTTTTTGAAAGCACCATGAACAATGGTAACTTCACTCTATTGACTCTAATTTAGACTGTCAAGTTTTTTATGCTTTTTTCAGACCAGAGCAACCTCCCCAGAGAGGACAGTTGCAGCACAGTGGCCGGCCAACTTAAGCTGTTGTCAATGACATGATCGGAGCGCATGATTTTGTCATTCACGGGCCATTGGGCCCGCATTGCCTTTTCGGCCTCTTGCCGGTTGATCCCATCACGAGCCATGACTCTTCCCAACCCCTGTCTGGAATCGACATACACCAGGATAATTTCCGAAAAATCGTTTTCCCAGCCGGCCTCATGGAGAAGCGGTACTTCAACAAGCACATCCGTATCAGTCCGGCTGACAGCCAGGATTGAAATTTGCCGGCGGATTTCATCCCTTATCAGAGGATGAAGGGCTTGGTCTAGCCGCCGGCGGAGGGTTTCATCATGAAAGAGAGCCTGGCGCAGAGCGATTCTGTCAATTTGCTGGTCTTTAAGTATAAAATGTTTACAGAGGTGTCTGATCTTTTCCCAGCCTGATCTGCCCGGAGCAAGAAGCTCCCTGCCCACCAAGTCGGCATTGATGAAAGACAAGTCGAATTTTGCCAGCCAAAAGGCGGCCACCGAGCTTTTTCCGGAACCAATGATGCCCGTCAAACCTGTTATCTTCATCTTTTTAGAAAATGTCATTTTTGATAATTTCGTAAAAAGTCTTTTTCTCACCACAGAGAACACGGAGACCACAGAGAAATCTTTTTTATTAAACAGGTTACCTCTGTGAACTCTGTGCGCTCTGTGGTTGATTTGTGGTTTTTACGAGTCCATCATCTTTGTTTTCTTCCCTCAAAAGACGTAAAAAAACATCCATATCATTCCAGAGAGGCGCGGTAAACCGGAGACGATCATGGCTGCGCGGATGATCAAAGCTCAGCTGAAAAGCATGGAGATATTGCCTGGGCAGGGAAAGGTGATTGGGTAGTTTATTTCCGCCATAGACCCTGTCGCCGGCCACGGGACAACCGAGGGCCGCCATGTGGACACGTATCTGATGGGTGCGGCCTGTGTCGAGTTTTATTTGCACAAAAGAAAAAGAATCAAATTTCTCGAGAACTTTCCAATGAGTGATAGCCACCCGCCCAGTCTGCTTCCTGACAGCCATTTTTTTTCTGTTTACCGGATGACGGCCAATGGCCAGGTCAATTCGTCCTTCCCGGGATGGAAGCTGACCGACCAGAAGAGCCAGGTATATTTTTTTCATGCTGCGTTTTTTGAACTGGCCGGACAGGGATTGGTGTGCCAGATCATTTTTCGCAACGATCATAATGCCCGAGGTGTCCTTGTCAAGCCTGTGGACAATTCCCGGCCGTAATTCACCGCCAATACCGGAAAGATTCCTACAATGATGGAGCAGACCATGGACTAGAGTTCCTGAAAAATGCCCGCAGGCGGGATGAACGACAAGGCCAGGAGGTTTTGAAAGGACAATGATATCTTCATCTTCATGAAGTATTTGAAAAAAAATTTTTTCAGGAGTCAGAGTTGACGGTAAAGGCGGCGGCAGTCGCACCATTACCTGGTCATTTGTCTTGAGACGGTAACCGGCCTTGCAGGTTTTTTCGTTTACTTTAATATCTCCGGAAAGGATGAAATTCCGGATCCTGGAACGGGAGATATCTCTTAGTTGCGGTTGTCCGGTAACAAACACATCCAGCCGCCTGTCACGATTTTCCTGGTTGACCTCAAAAGAATAACTTTCGATATTCTGCATTTTTTGCTGTCTGACTCCTGTCAGTGAATGGGGATGCTGGTTTGACAGGATGCGGCATGAAGAGGATGTGAATAATATTGTCTGGTATCGCAAAAAAAAACCTGTCAGGACAGGACATCAAAAAGATAACAGACAGAAGATTGAATCGATTGAAAATTGTCAAAAGCAATAATGAAAAAGTCTGCGCGATAACTAGTCAAAAAATTAGACAAAAACCTGATCAATATTTTTTACAACCTGATCTTCCTTGGTTTTTGTTGCCAGGGAAATCTCTTTGGTCAGCAGACTTTTTGCCGTATCCATCATCTTACGTTCGCCAAACGAGAGGTCTTTGTCTTTACTGAGCCGATAGAGATCACGAAGAACACCGGCAATCTCATAAACGGAACCGGTCTTTATTTTTTCCATGTAGGCACGATAACGCTGGTTCCAGGGCTGGGCCTCTATTGTTACATCAGTCTCTTGTAAAATTTCAAAAACTTTATCGACTTCAGACGGGGCAATGATGGAGCGCAGGCCGACAGAGTCACTGGTGGTGGTCGGTATCATGACAACCATGCTGGAGTCGCTAATTTTAAGGACATAGAATGATTGCTCAATGTTGCCAACCTTCCGTGTCTCAATATTACAGATCTCACCCACGCCATGGGCCGGGTATACGGCCATATCACCTACATTAAACACGTGCTTCCCCCTTTTTCTCAGCTACGCCCCGCCAAGAGTGAAAAAAGTAATCAAACCAGTAAAAACGGAATTTGAAAATTTTGTAGAAAATGAACAGTCTTGATTTTCGATAAGTGAACGAGAAAATATTGGTAAGCCAAACATTGGAACCGCCTGTAACAATAATTCGGGGTTAAGTTTCTACAGGAACTTAACTCACGCAAATCGTCTGGCTCTGAATGTCAGGGACTTTCATTTTTTAAGAGTGGTCAACTGGAATAAAACGACTGAATAACGTAAACAATATAACATAAATTTCCATTTAATCAATCGAAACGAGGGAGAGCATGGAAGGAGAAAAGAGTCTGATAAAAAAAGATGACCATTTCAAGAGGTTATACAATTTATTTATTTTAAGGAATTAATTCTGTTCATCGCGACTGCAGTATTTTCTGTCAAGATCAGCTGCACAGCCTGCTCAATGACATCGGCTGATTCCTGGAGGATTTTTTTTTCTTCAGCGCTAAATTTGGACAACACATAACGCTCTACCGGGACGGGTGGGGGAGGGCGGCCAATACCAATTTTAATCCGGACATACTCCCTGGTTCCGAGCAGGTTGGAAATGGAACGGATACCTTTATGTCCACCTGCTCCCCGGTTGATGACTATTTTTATACGTCCGACGTCCATATCGAGATCATCATGAATAACCACAACCTTTTCCGGAGAAATTTTGTAATATGATGCTGCCTGGGAAATTGCCTGGCCACTTAAGTTCATAAAGGTTTCAGGCTTGATAAACAAAATCCTGGTCTGCCACAGATTCTGCAGGGCGATCCGTGCCTGCCATTTTGAATCAGAAAATGTAAAACCATGGCGGGAAGCCAGGTAATCAAGAAACATGAAACCGACATTATGGCGGGTCCTTACATATCTGCTGCCAGGATTTCCCAGTCCGGCGACTAAATACACTTTTTTTCCATTTTTAAAGTTGAGGTTCAGAGGTGATGACCTCTGCTGCCAGTAAAGAAAGAGAAAGCCGCTGAAGGGGAGTACCCTTTTCAGCGGCTTTATACGAAACTTTGTTCAATAGTAACTATTCAGCGAGTATCTCAAAATGACCAAAACCACCGAATGTATCTATTCAGATGTGCCCCATATTCGTTTATTTAAGACTTTGAACGGTAAGCGGAGCGAAGCGTAGACTCCGCACTGGTGCTATTCGAAAAGGCTTAAATGGACGAAGATGGGGTGCAGCTGAATAGATACGTTCAATACAGTATTTTAATCAGTCGTTTCTTCTGGCTCAGGGGCTTCTTCTGCCTCAGGCTCTTCCTCAAGTATCTCCTCCTCAACTTCAGTATACAGCGTGATGCCGGCACAGACCAGGTCTTCCTTTTCCTGCAAGGTTACATTTTCCGGAATAGTAAGATCCTTGCAGGTTATGTGCTGGTTGAGTTGAAGTGAAGTGACATCTACTTCAAGAAAATCAGGGATGTCCATAGGTAAACCTTTTACGCTGACACTATCCTTGGAAATCAAAAAATCTCCACCGGCCTCAACACCTTCGGCTGTTCCGCTGTATTTCACCTGAACAGAAAGGGTAATGGGAGAGTCAAGAGAAATCTCAAGGAAATCCGCATGGTTAAGAGTATCAAGAACAGGGTCAACCTGTATCTCTTTCAGCACCACTGTTTTTTTGCTTTCATCGTCATTGTTTTTGATATTTAAGGTAATAACGGCATTTTGGCGCTGCAGTTTAAGCAAAGTTTGGGTAAAAGGCTTTGTTTCCAGTTTTAAGGCCATGGGCTCATGTTTCGGTCCATAGAGAATTGCCGGGGTTGACCCTTCACGGCGCAATGTCCGGGCCGCACCCTTGCCGAATTGGCTGCGTACGTTTGCGTTTAAATCTACTTCAAGCATTTTTTTATCCTCCTCCTCCGGCTGGGCCGGAAGATGTTTATCTTATACGTTTGTAACTATTCAGGTGGGGCCACCAAATTGGTCTAACCACCGTTCTGTAACTGTTCAGGAGTGCTCCATATTGGTTCATTTGGGACTTCGAAGCATACTTGTGCTATTCAAGAAGGCCAAAATGGGACAAGATGGGGTGCTCCTGAATAGTTCCATACGTTTATACAAAAAGCGAGCTGACCGAGTCCTCATAATGAATGCAATGAATAGCATTGGCCAGCAATTCTGAAATCGACAGTACCACAATTTTGTCACATTTTTTTGCTTCTTCCTGCAGTGGAATGGTGTTGGTCACAACCAGGGTCTTTATTACTGATTGATGTATACGTTCAATGGCCGGACCGGACAAAACCGCATGAGAGCAATAGGCATGGACCTCTTTTGCTCCGGCATCAAGCAGGATTTTGGCCGCAGAACATAATGTGCCTGCCGTGTCCACCATGTCGTCCAGCAGAATGGCTGTTTTGTTCTGCACATCACCAATTACGTTCATCGCCTCGGCAACATTGGCCTTGGCACGTCTTTTGTCAATAATCGCCAGATCCGCATGCAGACGTTTGGCAAATGCCCTGGTGCGCTCGACTCCGCCGGCATCCGGGGAGACCATGATTACATCATCTGAAAAACGTTGAGAGATATCCTTCAATAAAACCGGCGCGGCATACATATTATCAACCGGAATATTAAAAAATCCCTGAATCTGGCCGGAATGGAGGTCCATGGTCAAAACCCGGCGGATACCAACAACCATTAGCATCTCGGCCACGGTTTTGGCAGATATCGGCACTCTGGGCGCCACTTTTCTGTCCTGACGAGCATACCCGTAATACGGGATTACCGCCGTGATTCGTCTGGCTGAGGACCTTCGCAAGGCGTCAGCCATGAGCATCAATTCCATTAAATGATCGTTGACCGGTGTTGAGGTCGGCTGAACGACAAAAACATCGCGACCGCGGACATTTTCTTGGATTTCAACATAGATTTCACCATCACTGAAGGTGCGCACCTCTGCCTTGGAAAGGGGAATATGAAAATAGTCACAGATATCCTCTGCCAGCTTAGGGTTGGCATTTCCGCTAAAGACCTTCATGTCTTTCAGGTTGCTCATGGCTCCTCTCTACCCATGTTCCCCGCGAAGGGGTGAATTTTGGCTGGGGCGGTAGGATTCGAACCTACGAATGCAGGCGTCAAAGGCCTGTGTCTTACCGCTTGACGACGCCCCATCATTACATTTTTTGTGGGTTAAATGATTTTGTCAGTCAATTCCAGACGGATGAAAAAGTTGCAATATGGATTAATGGACTGGTTGCCGGACAACACAACTTCATAAAAAAATTATAATGAGATGGCCGGTCTGGTTAAAAAAACATTTTTATCGAAATACGGCCGAAAATAAGTGACACATTCCTGAGCCGTCTTTTCGTCTTGAAAAATACCAAAAACCGTCGGACCGCTTCCCGACATAAGAACTGCATCCGCTCCACAATTTAAAAATTTCTTTTTTATCGTCGCAACTTCCGGATACTTTTTTAAAGTAACCGACTCAAGATCATTAAAAAGATTCTGACATAAATTTCGATATAATAATAACCGATCTAAAATATCTGGATTGTCCTCTGTTGTCAACGCAAAATTTTGGTAAACCCACTTGGTTGAAACCGAAAAACCGGGATTGACCAGAACAAGCCAGCATTGATCCCGCAGTTCAGCCTCTGCAAGCTTCTCGCCGATGCCGGTGGCCCAGGCCGCACTTGGGTCGGCAATAAAAAATGGCACATCCGCCCCAAGGGAATATGCCATTTCCATTAGTTTTTGTTGAGGCAGGCCAGCAGAAAAAAGAGTATTCATTCCCTTTAAAACTGCGGCACCGTCACTGCTGCCGCCGCCGAGTCCTGCGGCAACCGGAATCTTTTTGATCAATTCAATTTCAATTCCGTTCTTTATTTTTGTTTCTTCAAGAAACAGGGCTGCCGCCTGCCACGCAAGATTATCAGAGTTTACTGGAAGATCCGAACCTGGACAGCACAGACTGATTCCGGCTTCGGACACCTGTAGCTTAATAGTGTCGGCCATCTCAAGCTTCTGCATCCAGGTCTCAATTTCATGATAACCGTCAGGCCTTTTTGACTTGACGGCAAGAAAAAAATTGACTTTTGCCGGCGCTTGGACTGTTAATTCTTTCACTTTTTTAGATGAGGTGCTGGTGAACTATTATGAAATCCTAGGCTATTGTGCCTGGACATATCTTAAGTGCAGGTCGTAAATGATATTGCCAAGCAGATGATTTTCCTCCTCGGTCAGATTGCCGTTGGTTTTCTCCTTCAAGACGTTGAGGGTGTCAATGGTGTGTTTGGCCAGCATCAGATCCTTCTCTTTTTTGCCGGTTAGGGGATTTTTTATTTCCCCCAGATGAAAAAGAGCTGATGTGTTCAAAGACATCACAAAAGCGGAAAATGTCACTTCCGGCAGAACACAGTGGCCATCTTTCATCTCACCACCGGCACACTTACATTTTGCTTCGGCGTTGGAAATCGATTCCGGCGCACTGTCCGCAGGGCTGTTTTTTTCTTTAACCATGCTTTCTCCCGACTTAAATTTGAATCAATCAACCTTGATGAACCGGTAAAAAGTCTTTTTTTCACCACAGAGCACACGGAGAGAACAGAGCAATTCTTTTAATTACAATTAGTTGTCTCTATGGACTCTGTGTTGGATTTTACGAGATCATTAACCTTTTTA
>JAYEPA010000123.1:9147-13435 GCA_034723545.1 Thermodesulfobacteriota bacterium
CCTTTTTACGAGAAATCAAGAACCATTGCATCGTCAATGTGATCAAGATTTTTTACGGTCTTGAGCAGATCACCGGAAACGAGCGAATCAGTATTAAGCAAAATGACATTTTGTGCCTGGTCACCGCCTCGGTCTTCCAGGCCCACGGTCATCCGGGAAATATTGACGCCGCCGGTGCCAAGGGTAGTGCCCAGGGCGCCGATGACACCGGGAACATCCTTGTTGTATACAAACAGCATGGGGCCATCAGCAAGAGCCTCGAGTCTGAAGGTGTTCAGCCGTACCAAGCGAGGTTCGTTTTTACCAAAAACAGTTCCAGCCAGAACATTTTCACTCTCGGTTGTTTTTACCGTGACTTTCAGCATGCAGGTGAAGTCATCGGAGTCATTGGTCCTTGACTCCACCACCCGGATTCCCCTGTCCTTAGCGATCATTGGCGCGTTAACATAGTTCACCGCATCTTTAAGAATCGGGGTGAAAAGTCCTTTTAAAAAGGCCACTGTTATCGGGCTTGTTTCCATGTCGGCCAGATCGCCGGTATATTCGATTTTTATCTCCTCAACTCCGCCTTTGGCAATCTGCATATGAAAGGAACCAAGCATTTCGGCAAGGGTGACATAGGGCCGGACCTGGGAAAGGATTTCGGCACTGACCGAGGGCACGTTCACGGCATTGGCGACAGTGCCGTTCAAGAGATAATCGGCCATCTGCTCGGCAATGGTCACCGCGACATTAATCTGGGCTTCGGAGGTTGAAGCGCCAAGATGAGGGGTGCAGATAAAATTATCAAGTTCAAGGAGCGGGGTGGTCTCAAGCGAGGTCGGTTCCTTGGCAAAAACATCCAGAGCCGCTCCCCTGATCTCATCATTTTTCAGGGCTTCATACAGTGCCTCTTCATCAACAACACCGCCGCGCGCGCAGTCGATAAACATGGCCTCTTTCTTCATGTTTTTAAATTCTTCGGTGGAAACCAAGCCCTTTGTGTCATTGGTCAGGGGAACGTGAACGGAAATATAGTCGGCCCGGTTGCATAATTCTTCAATGCTGACCAGCTCGATTCCCATTTTTTCAACTAATTCTTTAGGCATATGAGGATCAAAGGCAATCACCTTCATGCGCAGTCCCTGAGCCCGTCTGGCAAAAATAGAACCGATACGGCCGATGCCGATAATGCCCACGGTTTTGCCGGTAACTTCGCGACCCTGGAATTTCTTTTTATCCCAGCGTCCCGCTTTCAAGGCGGCTGTGGCCTGGGGGATGTTTCGGGTTAATGCCATCATCATGGCAATGGCATGCTCAGCCGCAGTGGTGGCATTGCCGTCCGGGGCATTCATGACAACGATTCCTCGTTGACTTGCTGCCGGAATGTTAACATTATCAAGACCGATACCGGCCCGGCCGACGACCTTCAGGTTTTCGGCTGATTCAATAATATCCTCGGTCACCTTGGTGGCACTGCGGATCACCAGGCCATCATAGTTACCAATAATTTTTTTTAACTCCTCCGGAGGCAGACCTGTATTGATATCTACTTCAAGACCGGCATCCCGCAAAATATCGGCTCCCACTGGTGCCAAATTATCACTGATCAAAACTTTCATTGTTTCTCCTCTCTTTTTATAAATATGGTAACTATTCAGCTGCACCTCATCTTCGCTCATTTAGGCCTGCTTGAGTAGCACAAGTACGCTTCGCAGACCTAAATAAACGAATCTAAGGCACATCTGAACAGTTACGGAACTGTGGTTAGACCAGTTTGGTGCCCTACCTGTATAGTTACTAAATATGTTAATCCGATCACTTGTATAAAATTTAGCCGGCCGGACAGCAGACTGTTTATTCATGGCAGATAGCTATAAAATGAGTCGAGCCATCAGACAATGTTTTTTTGTAACTATTCAGCGTGTAAAAAAATGTTACGAAAAACTTGGTCTGTAACTGTTCAGATGTGCCCCATATTTGTTCATTTAGAGATTTGAAGCGTACTAATGCTACTCGAGAAGCTCTAAATGGGGCGAAGATGGGGTGCAGCTGAATAGTTACGTTTTTTTTATGTTTATTGATTGATAGACTCGTAAAAACTATTTTTTTAACGCAAAAGTTTTTATTTTAAAAGTAGCATTTTCCCCTTACCCTTCCGGAGTTGGAGTTTATACCCTTTTTTTACTAATCCTGAAAACAGGCTGAAAAATCAGCGGGTCCGTCATCGTCTTCATCATCTTCTTCCAGCATGTCCATTTCCTTCTTTACATCATATTCTTTTTTTAATTTCTCGAAATGACTCTCAAAAAGTTTCTGCGGAAAAAGAGAACTGCCGATATAAGAGACGGTGCTGTCCTGCAACTCCGTAAGCATGTCTCCGTAGATCTTGTCTTTGTCATTTTCATCCACGAACGTCCGTTCTTTACTGACGACATAGCTTAAATTGCTCCCAAGACGTTCACGCAAAAAAACAAGGAAACCCGCATCATCCAGGGATAAATGATCAAAATAGGACTCGGTAATGGGCAAAGTAGCCTCACATTTTAATTTGACAAGCCAACGATCAGCGGCCATCTTTTTTGACTCGTCACAAAATGTAACAGTCATGCCGTTGGGTAATTTTTTTTGATTGATCAATGTCGTTTTACAGCTGTGTTCCATTTTCAAATCCCTGCACCAAAAGGTTGCCACTGTTTATGGAAAGAGGTATGATTATTTTTTTAAATCCATCAAGAATACTCAGTAAAAAACAATCAAAAAATGACTTTATTAATATACAACACTGAATCAGGCAAGAAGTCTCCCCTGAAACCCCTGGAGAAAGGCCATGTCAAACTGTATGTTTGCGGAATCACGGCCTATGATTACTGTCACATAGGCCATGCCCGCTCGACCCTGGTCTTTGATATGATTGTCCGTTATCTTCGTTTTCGGAATTATAAGGTGACCTATATTCGCAACTTTACGGACATTGACGATAAGATCATCAACCGGGCGCAGGAGCAACATACCACAACCGAGCAACTTGCCAATAAATTTATTCAGGCCTTTCATGAAGACATGGAAAGTCTCGGAGTTGCTCCTCCTGATCTTGAACCCAGGGCAACGGAACATATTCCCGAGATCATTGAGATGATTGAGACCCTCATTGATAAAGGATATGCCTATCAGCAGGGAAGTGATGTTTATTATCGGGTAGATTTATTCAAGTCTTATGGGCGCCTGTCTGGTAGAAATCTCGATGATATGAAGGCCGGGGCTAGAATTTCCATCAACGAAAAGAAGCAAAATCCTATGGATTTTGCTCTATGGAAGGGTAGTAAACCCGGAGAACCGACCTGGGACAGTCCCTGGGGACCCGGACGGCCCGGCTGGCATATTGAATGTTCTGCCATGAGCCGGAAATATCTGGGTGATTCATTTGATATCCATGGAGGCGGCAAGGATCTGATTTTTCCGCATCATGAAAATGAAATAGCCCAGAGTGAAGGGGCCACGGGCAAGACCTTTGTCAAATCCTGGATTCATCATGGTTTTGTCACCATAAAAGATGAAAAAATGTCAAAATCCCTGGGGAATTTTCTCACAATCCGGGACATCCTGGCCCAGTATCCAACCGAGGTTCTGCGTTTTTTTATTTTTTCAACCCATTACCGTTCTCCCATCGATTTTTCGCAAACAGCAATGCGGGATGCCGAAAGCGGCCTGGATCGTCTTTACACCTGTCTTGCCGAAATAGCGAACCTGCCGAGCCGGGGCGCGGAAGACAAACCCCGGACAGCCGGCAAAAAGAATATCACAAAAATTACCTCCCTGGCCGGCCGATTTGTCAAGGCCATGGATAATGATTTTAACACGGCCCAGGCTATGGGGCATATTTTTGAGGTCGTCAAAAGTTTAAACATCATTCGTCAGGGATTGCCCAAGGACCCTTGTGCTGAAGATTTGCAGTTGCTTCATCAGGGCGCTGGAACGATCAGGGAACTAGCGGTAATTATGGGCCTGCTGTTGGAAGACCCCCAGGCCTATATTGAAAAAAAACAGCAAAAAATTCTTGCTCAGCTTGAAATTGATCCGACTGAAATTGACTCCCTTATTCAGGATCGGACCGAGGCCCGGGAGCGGAAAAACTGGGCGCTGGCCGATGAGATTCGTGATAAGCTGTTGGCCCTGAATATTGACATCAAAGATGGGGCAGAGGGAACGACTTGGCAGGTTAAGTTGCCTTAACTAGAGGGACAAAGGGACAAAGGGACAAAGGGACAAAGGGACAAAGGGACAAAGGGGCAAAGGGGCAAAGGGACTG
>JAYEPA010000124.1:0-3513 GCA_034723545.1 Thermodesulfobacteriota bacterium
GGTGAAGGTCGGCCGCGTCCACATCTGCATCACAAAGGACCTTGTTTTCAACTAACGAGGCAAATGCCGCAATAATACTGGTCTTTCCGGTCCCACCTTTGCCACTTATTATTACTATCTCTTTCATGAAATTCGCTCCTTTTAACCTTCATCCTACTATTTTCTCAATACGATGATATAATTCCAAGAATTTTTCTTTCCATTCGGGCATCACATCGACGACCATATCTCCCCTTGAGTAGGCCTCTGCAATCCGCCGGTCAAATGGGATTTCCATCAAAATAGGCAGACCTTCCTTTTCAGCATATACCCTTACCTGATCATCCCCCATGTCTGACCGGTTGATGACCAACCCGCTCGGAATCCCCAGGATCTTGACGGCCCCGACAGCTAACTTCAGGTCATGCAGGCCAAACGGTGTCGGTTCTGTAACCAACAAAACAAAATCCGCGCCTGTCATGGAAGCAATCACAGGACATGAGGTGCCCGGAGGGGCATCGACAATAGTTAATATGTCAGGCCGGGTATATTCTCGTACTTTTTTTATCAAGGGGGGCGACATGGCTTCGCCAACCCTTAATTTCCCATGTACAAATTCCAGCCCGTTTCTATGTCCCCTCTCGATTATGCCTAATTCTCGCTCCGTTTCTGTGATGGCCTTTTCAGGGCAAACCTCCATACATCCACCACAACTGTGACAGAGTTCAAGAAACGGCAAGACCGTCTCACCTATAACGACAATGGCGTTGAACTGGCATATTTCCGCGCATTTTCCGCACAGGGTGCATTTGTCCATATCCACCTCGGGAACAGGGGTGGTGATGGTTTTGACCTCCTCAATGGTGGGCTTGATAAAAAGATGTGAATTGGGTTCTTCTACATCACAGTCCAGGACCTGGACATCGGATTCAAGAGAAACGGCCATATTAGTGGCCACAGTTGTCTTTCCTGTACCCCCTTTTCCGCTTGCTATACTGATAATCATTACTTTCTCCTTGTCATTTATAAGCATCGAAATTGAATTCAGAAACACAATCGGGTTCTTTCGATTTCCATGCAGGATCTTTCCGCATCAGAACCGTTTTTTAATTTCTTCCCTCTTCTGCTTGATCATATAATCATTGAGGGCCTCCTGAAGGGCCTCCACAGATAAAAAAGCACAGTGTTTATCCTCTTCAGGCAAACCCCCTACTTTTTTTAGGACAGCCTCTCCGGTGATATCCAAAATCTCGTCAGGACTCTTTCCAAGGGCCAGTTCGGCCGCAAATGAGCCGCACACTGTACTTGACATACAACCATCCGTTTCAAATGACGCCTTTTTGACTTTATCATTTTCAAATTTCAAAAAAATCTGCACAGTATCACCGCATGAGCCTGTGATGCGCCCATGTCCGTCGGGATTATCCATAGCACCCATATACAATGGTTTAAGCCACCTTTGAAAGGCGACATCGCCATAGGCTGCTTTCGTCTCTTCAAAGATTTGATTCTGTAAACCTTTAACAAAATCATCAAGATCCTTACTCAACAGATATTCCTCTATCGTTTTTTATATTTCGCAAGTTATGTTCCTATGTTGTGCTATGTCTCGGCATGCTCACGCAGCCTCTATTCCGTTAGTTCACCCTATTAATTCACTATGACCGCTTACCTCTAGTTTAATGGTCACAGACATTGGCGCCCGCTACCAGGGTGTTTGAAAGGTACTGGTTTGCCAGGGACTCCGGTGAATCCATGGGAGCACCGATGATTACCTCAATCCCCTTTTCACTCAGAAGCTGCTGTGCGCTTTCTCCCATTCCGCCCACGATGGCTACATCGGCCCCCTGCTCATAGAGCCACCTGGGTAGCGCTCCCGGCTCATGGCCGGGTGGATTGCGCATTTCCGTCTCCACTATCTTTCCATTTTGGGTTTCGATGAATGCGAATTGTTCACAGTGGCCAAAATGAGCTGAAAGCTTTCCCCCGGACACAGGAACCACAAGCACTTTTGCGTCTGCTGAGTGCTTTTTTCTATCTAAAAATTCATTTTTCGATTCAGGGACAGGCTCTGACCTGTTCACTGTCAATTCCACGATCTTATCCACTATCTTATTGAATTCCTGGGTGATCAAAAGCTTGTTATCGTCCAGAAGGCTCATATTCCCTGTGTCACCCTTAGATACCACCTCTGGCTCAAATGGTAGTGATCCCAAAAGATTGAGGCCCTCCTTTTTTGCGGTGAGCATGCCGCCCTGGGTCTTGAATATATCAATCATTTCTCCACAATGAGGACATTTAAGGCCGCTCATATTCTCCACCAGGCCCAGTATTGTCATTTTGACCTGACGGCAGAAATTGATGGATTTTCTGACATCCGCCAATGAGATCTCCTGGGGCGTTGTTACAATAACGGACTTTGCGTCGGGTATGGTTTGTGCTATGGTCAGGGGCTCATCGCCCGTACCCGGAGGTGAGTCGATGATCATATAGTCAAGATCTGACCAGTCAATATCCGCAATGAACTGTCTTATAACCCCGATCTTAAGCGGACCCCTCCAGATCGTCGCTGAATCTTTATTATCTCCCATGAGCGGTTCAATAGAAATCACTTCCATATTTGGAATATACCTGATCGGATGGGCTTTTCCCTCACTGCCACCCGGTCCAATGTTTCCTTTAAGACCCAGCATGCGCGGGATACTAGGACCGTGAAGGTCCACGTCCATGAGACCCACCCTGTAGCCCTTCTTGGCTAAGGCTACCGAGAGATAGGCTGCTACACTGCTCTTGCCAACGCCCCCTTTGCCGCTCATGACCAGAATTTTGTTCTTTATGTGATGCAGTCTTTCCTTTATCTCTATATCCTGCTGTTTATGCTGATCCTGCCGGTTCATATTTTCATTTGCCATAAATCGTTATCCCCCTACTTTTTTTCTAAGGCATTGATGCTTGATTCAATACCTTCAATCTGTTTACGCATCTCATTTGCCTGATCTTTCAGGCTCTTTAACTCATCCTCCTTTGACAACGCGGGGGGTGCGGACTGACTTGAACCACCCAAGGTTGAGCTGCCCATTCCGCGGCCCATACCTCCGTCCATACCCATGCCTCTACCCATCCCTCTGCCTCCGCCCATACCCATGCCTCTGCTCATCCCTGCTCCGGATCCCATGCCGTAGTGATCGGCCACATTGGGTGTGCTTGTGGAATTAATTTTGCCTTTAGTGTACCTTTCTATAGCCTCTCTGACTGTCCCGGACTGCCCTACAAAAGTCTCAACCCCGGCAGCGGAAAGGGTCTGCACCGCATTGGGGCCGACATTTCCGGTTATAATAGCCTTAGCCCCTTTGGATGCCACAAACTGACCCGCTTGAATGCCAGCTCCTCCTCCCAGGGCAATACTCCCGTTTTCAAATGCCTCAAAGCCCATGTCATCTGTTTCCACAATAACAAAATAGGCGCACCGGCCAAAACGAGGATCCACCTGGGAATCTAAATCATTTCCACTACTACTTACAGCAATTTTCATAT